>NZ_JAGIOC010000001.1:1825400-2129633 GCF_017876515.1 Brachybacterium fresconis
GCCGGTGTCCTTCCCCGAGTTCCTCAGCCCCGGCCACATGGCCAAGTACCTGCGCGCCTATGCGGCGCGCCACCAGCTGACCGACGATTTCCGCCCCGGCGTCGCCGTGCGCTCCGCCCGCCCCTTCGGCGAGGGCGTGTGGCAGGTCGAGCTGTCCACCGGCGAGATCATGATCTACCGCGCGGTGATCTCCGCGCACGGCATCTCCCAGCGCCCGCACCGTCCCGACTGGGCCGCGGACGTCCCGAAGTCCGTGCGGGTCATCCACTCCTCCCAGTGGGAGGGCCCGGACGGGCTCGAGGGCCAGCGCGTGCTCGTCGTCGGCTCCGGGCAGTCCGCCGCCGACATCTCGGTCGACGCCGCCCGCCGCGCCCTCGAGGTGCGCTGGTCGATGCGGACCGGGCACTGGGTGGTGCCGCGACGGATCGGCCGCGTCCCCGGGGACGTCGCCGCCTCCCGCGAGCCCTCCATGCTCGGCGGACTGAACGCCAAGATCGCCGAGGCCGTCGTCACCCGCAGCGTCGGCCACCCCGCCGACGCCGGCCTGCCGCGTCCGGCCGCCCCGCTGCTCGAGGACTCCGTGATCATCTCCGACGAGGTGCTGGATCGCGTGCGCGAGGGCCGGATCACGCCCGCCGGCGAGGTCACCGGGATCGACGCCGACGGCACCCTCACCCACCTCGGCCCCGAGTCCCACGCCGGGCACATCCGCTATGCCCCGGATCTGATCGTCCTGGCCACCGGCTACGAGGTCGGCGCCGATCACCTGAGCGAGGAGATCGTCCCGCGCACCGCGAGCGGCGAGCCCGACCTGTTCCTCGGGGCCTTCCCGCGCGGCCGCGACGATTTCGCGGTGCTGGGTCAGCAGCGGGTCGCCGGCGGCGTGCTGCCGGTGCTCGTGGAGCAGGCCGATCTGGCCGCCTACATGATGGCCGCCGCCCGGGGCGGGGACTCCCCTGCGCTGCGGCAGTTCCAGCGCCTGCGCGCCGGCTCCGAGAGCGCCGTGCCGACGGCCGCCGCTCCCGCCGGCGGCGGGGCGCTGGGTCGCCTGGGCGGAGTGCTCGGGACGAACCGGGTCACCGCTCGCAGCACCCCGGGCGACCGCGGCGGGACCGATGGCGCCGGCGAGGACCTCGTGCCCTCGGTGGATCGCGACACCCTGCTCGCGCGTCTGCGCTCGGTGCGCGAACTGTTCGACTGATCGATTGATCGGCTGACCGGGTGATCGATTGATCGGCTGACCGGCTGAACCGGCACCTCGCGCGTCAGCGCGCCTGCCCGGCCGCCTCCGTGCTCCGATCGCAAGGGCGACCGCCCCGGGGGTTCGGCGTGCGTCGCGGCCGCAGCGCGGGGCCGACCGCCAGGGCGGTCGCCGCGACCACCACGAGCACGGCGATCCCGCCGCGCTGCTGATCCGCCAGGGCGTCGGCGAACCACGTCCGCCCGGTCGCTCCGAACCAGCTCGCGGCGATCAGCAGGTCGGTGCTGACCAGCACGATCCCCCCGGCCAGTCCCAGCGCGACCGGTGCCGCGGCCACCAGGATCCGCGCTGCGTCGCCGCCCGTGGCGCGCACCGCGAGCGCGACCAGCACACCGCCGGTCAGCGCCAGCATCTGAAGCGCCAGATGCGCGGCATGCCCGTCGAGCGCGGGGCGCAGGAAGGGTCCTGCGTACACGGCCCCGAGCAGGGCCACGGGCGCTGCGGCGATCAGGGCCGCGAGCCACCATCGACGCCCCAGCGTGCGCCGCGCCAGGGAGGGGATGGTGATAACGCTGCCCAGCAGCACCCCCGCGACCGCCATCAGCAGCACGTGCTGCAGCAGATGCGCGGAGACCAGCACCTTCGAGTACACGTTCAGCGGTCCGCTGGTCAGCAGCACGAGCACGATGCCGGAGAGCACCAGGCGCCGGCTCGCGCCGCGGTCCCGCTGCGGGCTGCGCGGGCGCCACCACACCAGCACCATGACGCAGGCCAGCAGCATCCCGAAGGGGGCGGGCCGCCAGGCGGTGAGCACGGTGGCCAGGTCCGGGGCGGGCGGCAGCGGGTATCCGGTCAGGACACCTGCGGGGCCCGGCGGCGGGGTGCCGGCCTCGGCCGGGGGCGGGGAGGAGCTCATGGCGGCGGCGATCGCCACGGCCAGTCCCATCAGGGCCAGTTCGAGGATCGCCAGGCGGCGATAGGTGCTGGCGGCCTGGCGGCCGGGGTCGTCGGCGCCGAACCCGGTCGCGATCTGGCGGCGCTGCAGCACTCCCAGCGCTCCCAGCGCGAGCAGCAGCACGGCCTTGGCCACGCCGAGCTGGACGTAGGCGCTGGTGAGAATCTCCCCCACCGAGTTCATGCGCACCGCCAGCGCCCACACCCCGCTCAGGGCGAGGGCGACCCAGCAGATCAGCGCCAGGTGGGAGTAGCCGCGCACCACCCGCGCATCGTCACGGGCAGTGCGCGGCAGGGCCTGCAGGAGGCCGAGGCCGCCCAGCCAGATCCCCACGGCCAGCAGGTGCACGAGCATCGTGGAGGTCGCGACCTCGTGGTCCTGGCCGCCGCCCGCATGTCCCGTCATCGCGCTGCAGAAGGCGACCAGGCCCGCGGCGACGGCCACCGCGCGGGCGATGGCGGGGGTGGTGCCGACGACCGCGATCGTGGTGGCCGCCGCGGCGATCACCAGCGCGGTCAGATACCAGGCGCCGAGGTCGGTGGCCAGGTACACGTTGAGGTCGGAGCCGAAGCGGGCCGAGATGAGGGGCTGGCCGGTGGCCAGGGCGTAGGAGAAGGCGAGGGATGCACCCCGGGCCAGGGTGGTGACGCCCGCCGCGATGGCGACCAGGGTCATCGCCCGGGCCCGGTCGGCCTCCTGGTGCAGCAGCCACCCGGCGACGACGGACCCTCCCAGGGTCAGCGCCGCGGCGAGGTCGGCGATCATCGCGGCGATCGGGCCTCCATGGCGCGCCACCGGACCGGCGTTGCGCAGCACGAGGTTGTCCCCGCCGGCCGCGGCGGCCGCCAGGACGGAGATCAGGGCGAGCACGGCGAGCGCGCCGAGCAGGATGGCGAAGAGGGCCGGGGCGGGACGGCGCGGCGCGGTCGTGGTCGTGATCACGAGGCGATCACCAGCCCCAGCCACAGCAGCGACATCCCGGTGCCGACGGTCAGCAGGAAGTAGGCGACGCCGAGCGCGAAGCTGCCGCGCCTGAGCAGTTCGACGATGTCGAGCGCGGCGGTGGACAGCGTGGACAGGCCGCCGCAGAAGCCCACGGCCAGCAGCAGGAAACCGAGCTCGCCGACGCCGGAGACGGCGGACCCGAGGCGGGCCACCACGATCCCGAGCACGAAGCAGGCCAGAGCGTTGGCGAGGAAGGTCAGCCAGGGCTTGGCGCGGAGGTCACCGTCGCTGCTGCGGCGGGCCGCTCGGCGCATCCCGGCCTCGCGCAGCCACCAGCGCAGCACGGAGCCGCCGGCGCCGCCGATCGAGACCAGGATCGCGCCCAGCAGGAAGGTCCCCACGCTCATGACTCCTCCTCCGGGCTCCGGGGTGCGCTCTGCCCGGAGCGGGACGTGTCCGGCTCGACGTCGTCCGCACCCTGCTCGGGGCGAGGCGCGTCCGATGCGACGCCGTCCGTGGACCGTTCGGCGTGCGTCTCACCCGGCACGACGTCGTCCGCTCCGGGTACGACGTCGGGCGCGCTCGGCACCACGCCGGAGTCGATCTGCGTCGCGGGGGCGCCGTCCCGTGCTGTGCGGGAGCTCCCGCGTCCGGCGTGATCGCTCCGCGCGGCCGCGCGATGAGCGAGCCGCCGCCCGCCGAAGATGCCGCCGACCACGGCGCCGAGGCAGACGAAGACGGTCAGCAGCGCATAGGTGAAGGCCTGGGTCGGGAAGTCGGCGCCGATCATCGCCGCACCCTCCAGCACCACCATGGACGCGGAGGTGAACCCGCCGCACAGACCGGTGCCGAGCAGGGGCTGCATCCAGGGCCGCCCGGGCCGCACCTCGAGCGCGCCCGTGAGCACGCCCAGGGCCAGACAGCCCAGCACGTTCGCCCACAGGGTCGACCAGGGCAGCTCGACCAGGGTGGGGGTGGAGACGGTGGGGGCGAGCACCGCGAGCACGAAGCGCAGCAGCGACCCGATCGCGCCGCCGACGGCGACCAGCAGGGCGACCCGGCGCGGGGTCAGGCGGGCCTGCACGGGCCCCGAGCCGAGGGTGTCGCCGTCGGTGACGTCCTCGAGCCGCAGCGCGGCCATCTCGACCGTCTGCATCCGCGGGTCGTCGCGCCGCGCGTGCGGTGGTGGGGTCGGGCTCGGGGTCACCGGATCAGGGTACCGACGAGCGTGCCGGGACGGTCCCAGGCTTCGGCCGACGTGCGCAACCCCGCATCGCCGCGACCCGTGCGGCGAGGCCCGCCGCTCGCAGCCGCGGAGACTTGATCCTGCCGATGCCGCCGCGTCCTGCGCGGGCGCCGACGCTCCGGCCGGCCCGGGACGCCGCTCAGCCCCAGACCAGACCCAGCGCGGGATCCTCGAGCACGGCGGAGACGTCGCGCAGCAGCTCGGCGCCGAGCGCCCCGTCGATCAGGCGGTGGTCGAAGCTCAGCGCGAGCTGCGCGACCTGGCGCGGAACGAGCTGGCCGTCGACCACCCAGGGCTTCTCCTTGATGGCGCCGACGCCGACGATCACGGATTCGCCCGGGTTGAGGATCGGGGTTCCGGAGTCGATCCCGAACACCCCGAAGTTGGTGATGGTGATCGTCCCCTCCCGGGTGTCGGACAGGGAGGTCCGCCCTGCGCGCGCGGTACGGGCGAGGTCGTCGATCCCCTCGGCGAGCTCGCGCAGCGTCATGAGGTGCGCGTCCTTGAGGTTGGGGACGATGAGCCCGCGCGGGGTGGCCGCGGCGATGCCCAGGTTCACGAAGTGCTTGTAGACGATCTCCTGGTTCTGCTCGTCCCAGGAGGCGTTGACCTCGGGGTTGCGGCGGATCGCCACCAGCAGCGCCTTCGCGATCACCACCAGGGGGCTGATCTTCACGTCTGCCCATTCGCGGGAGGCCTTGAGGTCCGCGACGATCTGCACCACCCGGGTCATGTCGATCTCGTTGAAGACCGTCACGTGCGGGGCGGTGAAGGCCGAGGCCACCATGGCCTCCGCGGTGCGCTTGCGCACCGAGCGGATCGCCACCCGGGTGGTGCGCTCGTCGCTGGCTACCCGGGCGAAGGGCTGGTCGCGGGTGGTCTTCATGGCGCCTCCGAGGCCCTCCGGGGCCTGGGGGGACTCCTCGGGGAAATAGTGCCCGTCGGCGACCGCCTCCGGGTGGTAGGAGGCATCGCCGGACATCGAGCGCTGCTGGGCGGCGAGGACGTCGTCGCGGGTGACTGTGCCGTCGGGGCCGGTGGCGAACACGTCGGCGAGCGCGACCCCGAGGTCCCGGGCGAGCTTGCGCACCGGGGGCTTGGCGAGGATGCGGCCGATCGGCACCTGGGGGCCGTCGTCCTGGGCGATCTTCCGCCGCCGGCGGCGCTGCGGGGCCGCCTTCGCGCCGTAGCCGACGAGGTTCTTGGGCTCCTCATCGGTGGCGGCGGCGGGAGCGGCGGGAGCGGCTGGCTGGGCCGGGGCGTCCTGCGGGGCGGGGGCTCCCGCGTCGGCCGACGCGCCCTGCGGAGCGACCTCGGCGGCGGTCTGCGCGTCGTCGGCCGCAGCCGCGGGGGCGGAGTCGCCGCTGGGTGCCGGGCCGCCGGCGGTGTCGACCTCGAGCAGGGGCGTGCCCACGGGCACCTCGTCGCCGACGGCCACCAGGATCGCGACAACGGTGCCGCCGACGTGGCTGGGCAGCTCGACGGCGCTCTTGGCGGTCTCCACCTCGACCACGGGGGCGTTGATGGCGATGGTGTCGCCCACGGCGACCTTGATGTCGATGATCTCGGCCTCGGTCAGCCCCTCACCGGGATCGGTGAGCGCGATCGTGACGACCGCTGAGGGAGAGGGAGTCGCGGTCTCGTCTGGCTGCTCGTTCATGAGTCGATCCTTTCACGCAGGGGCGCGGCCGTCCGGCACGGGGCCGTCAGTGCTCGAGCAGACGGTCCACGCCGTCCAGCACCCGGTCGAGGTCGGGGAGGTAGGCGTGCTCCATGCGCGCCGGCGGGTAGGGCAGGTGGTAGCCGCCCACGCGGATCACGGGGGCCTCCAGGTGGTAGAAGCACTCCTCGGTCAGGCGGGCGGCGATCTCGGCGCCGAGCCCGCCCAGGACCGGTGCCTCGTGCGTGATCAGCAGGCGGCCGGTGCGGCGCACCGAGGCGGCGATCGTCGGGTAGTCGACGGGGGCCAGCGAGCGGGCGTCGATGACCTCCAGCTCGATGCCGTCCTCGGCGGCGGCCTCCGCGCTCTCGAGCGCCAGCGGCATGCTCGGGCCCCAGGCCAGCAGGGTCGCGTCGGTGCCGGGGCGCACGACCTCCGCCTGCCACGGGGACAGCTCCGGGCGCTGGTCGGGGTCCACGTCACCCTTGACCCAGTACCGCTTCTTGGGCTCGAGCATGATCACGGGGTCCTCGCACTCGATGGCCTGGCGGGTCATCCAGTACGCGTCCTGCGCGTTCGAGGGGGCGAGGATCCGCAGACCGGCGGTGTGCGCGAACAGCGCCTCCGGGCTCTCGGAGTGATGCTCGATCGCGCCGATGCCGCCGCCGTGCGGGATGCGGATCACGATCGGCATGTGCACGGTGCCGTTCGTGCGGTTGTGCATCTTCGCGACCTGGGTGGTGATCTGGTTGAACGCCGGGTACACGAACCCGTCGAACTGGATCTCGACCACGGGCCGGTAGCCGCGCACGGCCAGGCCCACGGAGGTGCCGACGATCCCGGCCTCGGCCAGCGGGGTGTCGACCACGCGCTGGGAGCCGAACTCGGCGTGCAGGCCGTCGGTGACGCGGAAGACGCCTCCGAGCACACCGATGTCCTCGCCCATCAGCAGGACCTTGTCGTCCGCGCGCAGCGCATCGCGCAGCCCGGCGGTGATCGCCTTCGCGATCGGGAGGTTGGTGCTGCTCATGCGAGCTCCCCCTTCTGCTCGGCGGCGTCGTCCCGCCCGACATCGTCGCCCTCGTCCTCGAACTGGGCGATGTAGTCCAGGTACTGCTCGCGCTCGGCCTCGACGATCGGGTGGGGCTCGGCGTAGGCATGGGTGAACATGCCCACCGGGTCCGGGTCCTCCATGCCGTGGATGTGGTGGTGCAGGGCCATGGCGAGGTCGTGGGCCTCCTCGTCGCAGCGGGCGATGAACGCCTCGTCGATCTCCTCGAGCTGCTCGAGGTGGCGGCGCAGGCGCAGGATCGGATCCTTCTCGGCCCATTCCTCCTCCTCGGAGGAGGGGCGGTAGCGGGAGGTGTCGTCGCTGGTGGTGTGGGCGGCCATGCGGTAGGTGACGGCCTCGATGAAGCGCGGGCCCTCCCCCGCGCGGGCGGCATCGAGCGCCTCGCGGACGGCGGCGAGGATCGCGAGCACGTCATTGCCGTCGACCCGCACCGAGGGGATGCCCCAGCCGCGGGAGCGCTGGGCGAGCGGCACCCGGGACTGGACCGAGGTGGGCACGGAGATCGCCCATTGGTTGTTCTGGGTGAAGAAGACGACGGGGGCGTCGAAGGAGGCGGCGAAGGTGAACGACTCCGAGACCTCCCCCTCGCTGGAGGCGCCGTCGCCGAACAGGGCGAGGACCGCGGTATCGGTCTCGGGATCGCCCGTGCCGACGACGCCGTCGCGCTGCAGCCCCATGGCATATCCGACCGCATGGGGCGCCTGGGAGCCGAGCACGATCATGTACGGGTGGGTGCGCAGCTCGTTGGGGTCCCAGCCGCCGTGGCTGACCCCGCGGTAGGACTCCAGCAGGCGCCACGGCTCGATGCCGCGGGCCCAGGCGATCCCGTGCTCGCGGTAGGTCGGCACCAGGTAGTCCTGCTCGCGGGAGGCGTGGCCGGCACCGATCTGGGCGGCCTCCTGCCCCAGCGCGCTGGCCCACAGGCCCAGCTGGCCCTGGCGCTGCAGGCTGGTGGCCTCGAGGTCCGCCGCCCGGATCATCACCATGTCGCGGTAGTACCCGCGCAGGCGCTGGGGGGAGGCGAGGTCGTCCTCGCCTCCGCGGCCGGCGAGAACCTCGTCCAGCTCCGCATGCGGGGTCCGGGTGCCGTCGGCCGCGAGGAGCTGGATCATCGGCTCCTCGGCCGCGACGTCAGGGATCGTGGATCGGAATACGCTCACGACGAGGAGCGTAACCTACGGTGCCGTAAGGAAGAAAGATTCCCAGGTCACTGCGGAGTTGCGAGCTCGAGACGGGTGAGCGGGAGGGCGTCGGCCGACGGGGTTCGCAGCGCCCGCAGACCGTGGGGCGGGGTCAGGGACCCGAGCACCACGGGGGTGGTCGCGCCGGTATGGGCGGTGCCGTCGGCGCGGGCCAGGGTGCCGGGCAGTCCGTGGGCGCCGAGATAGCCGAGCAGGGCGATCAGCAGCGCCTCCTTCCCGTCGGCCGGGATGCCGAGCGCGTCCGCATCCAGCAGCGGCACGGGATCCAGGTGCGCGGCCAGGCGCTCGCGCAGCAAGGGGTTGCGCACTCCCCCGCCGGAGCCGACCACGCGGGTGGCGCCCAGCTCCCGGATCGCCCGGGCGATGGTCACGGCGGTCAGCTCGGTGAGGGTCGCCAGCAGGTCGGGCAGGCTCAGGGCGGCGACGACCTCGTCCCCGAGCAGGCGGCGCACGTAGGCGCCGTCGAAGTGCTCGCGGCCGGTCGAGCGCGGCAGCGGCCGGGCGTAGAAGGGGTCGCTCAGCAGGGTCCTCAGCGCCTCGGGGTCGACGGTGCCGGTGCGGGCGCGGGCCGCGTCGTGGTCGGCGCTGTCCCCGGTCGCGGCGTGCACGGCGGCGTCGAGCAGGGCATTGCCGGGGCCGACGTCCCCCGCGACCACGTCCGCCGCGGTCATCTCGCCCGCGGAGGTCCCGCCGACGGGGTGCCGGCCCGGGGGCTCTGCGCCGCCGACGAGGCTCACGTTGGAGATCCCGCCGATGTTCAGCACGGCGGTGCGCTCGCGGGGATCGGCGCCGAGCAGCAGCTGGTCCAGCAGCGGTGCCAGGGGCGCTCCCTGCCCACCCGCGGCGACATCGGCGCTGCGCAGGTCGCTGAGCACGGGAACGCCGGTGGCGCGGACGATCCGGGAGGGATCCCCGATCTGCAGGGTGCTGAGGACGCGACCGTCGCGGACGTCGTGGTAGACGGTCTGGCCGTGGGTCGCCACCAGGTCGGCGCCGCCGTGCTCGGCGAGCACCCGGGCGGCGACCTCGGCGAAGGCGTCGCCCACCGCGGCGTGCAATCGGCTCCAGGTCCCCGCGTCCGCAGCGGCGGGCGGCAGGGCGGCGCGCAGTGCGTCTCGCGGCGCATCGGCCCAGGGCTGCTCGCCCACGTGCAGCAGGTGCGCCCGGGCGGTGCCGGGTTCGGCCGCGTCGCGGGAGAACTCCGCCAGGACCACGTCGATGCCGTCCAGGCTGGTGCCGGACATCATCCCGAGCACGCGCATCAGCGCGCCTCGCCGAGCATCGCGTCCGCGGCCGCCCGCATCAGGGGGCGTCCCGCGCCGTGGGCGAGCACCAGGTGGCGATGCTCGGGAGCTGCGTCCGGCACGCCGACGTGGACGACGACGGCGTCCGGCCGACGCTCCAGGAGAGTGGCCAGCCGGGCACCCTCCTCCCGGTCGCTGCGCGGCAGGCGGGTGACCGCGAGGACCTGCCCGGTGGCGGGGATCCGGCCGGGGTAGTCCGGGACATCGGCCTGCAGCCCCCGCTCACGCAGGGCCGTCACCAGCTGCTGGGGGCGCGCCCCGGAGGCGTGGTCCGCCCGGCTGCGCAGGTCCAGCACGGTCACCGGCGCCAGGTCGAGCCGGGCGCCGCGAGTGCGGACGGCCCGGGCTGCGGCGTCGGCCCCGAGCTGCTCGGCGTGCTCCACGGCGTCCTGCAGATCGGGGGCGGGGACGAAGCGGCGCCTGGTGCGCAGACGGCGGCAGTGCTCGCGGGTTCTCTCGGCGCGGTCGTGGAGGTCCTCGCGGCGCAGCCGGCCCGAGGCGACGGCGCCGACCAGGGCGTCGTGGGCCTCGTGCAGCATCTGCTGGTCGTCGCGGCCCATCGAGGTGCCCAGGCACAGCAGATCGGCTCCGGACTCGATCGCCCGCACCACCGCCTCAGGGAAGCCGGGGTCGGCGGCCACGGCCCGCATCTCCAGGGCGTCGGTGATCAGCAGGCCGTGGAAGGTGCCGCCGATGGTCTTCTCCAGCAGGGGCCGGGCCCAGGGGGAGATCGAGGCCGGACCCTCGCCGAGGGCGGGGACCAGCACGTGGGCGGTCATGGCGGCGTCCAGCCAGGGCAGGATCCGCCAGGGGGCGAGGTGGTCGCGCTCGAACTCCGTGCGGTCGAGGGCGATGCGGGGCAGCGAGGTGTGGGAGTCGGTGGCGGTCGCGCCGTGGCCCGGGAAGTGCTTGGCGCAGGTGCCGAGCCCGGCCTCGATCAGCCCGGTGGCGAACGAGCGGGCGTGGGCGGCGACGCGGTCGGGGTCGTCGCTGAACGCGCGGGTGCCGATGACGGGGTTGGCCGGGTCGGTGGAGACGTCCAGCACCGGGGCCAGGTCGAGGTCGATGTCGCAGGCGGCCAGGACGGCGCCCAGGGCGTGGCCGGCGCGGCGGGTCAGCTCGGGGTCGTCGACCTCCCCCAGGGCCCAGGCCGTGGGCAGGGACGAGCCGGTCGCCGCCTGGAGACGGGTGACGTCTCCGCCCTCCTCGTCGATCGCGACCACGCAGTCCTCGGCGCAGACGTGGACGGCGCGGGCCAGCTGCGCCGCCGTGGACGGGTCCGGGGTGTTGTGGCCGAAGAGGATCACCGAGGCCAGGCCCGCCTCGAGCACCTCCGTGAGCCACGCCGGCAGCTCGGTGCCGGTGAACGGCGCCATGAGCACGCCGAGCGCGTCGGCGTCCCAGGTCACGGGGTCGATGCTCGTCGAGCTGGGCGTCATCTGCTCTCCTGCCAGGGGGTCCGCGGCGACGACGCCGCGGGATGTCCCGTCCCCACGCCGCGCGGGCGCGGCGGTGGAGGGACGGGAGGATCGAGCATATCGATCCCGGGTGAGGACGGGGTGGCCGGCCAGGAGCCGCAGTGGCGGGGCCGCCGGCCGGGGCGGGCGATCCCTCGGCGTCCTCGGCCGGGGCCGGTCCGTCACTCGGCGACGGCGCCCCGGCGTGCCTCCTGCTGGTCGTACAGCGCATCCAGATCCAGCGCCTCCTGCTCGGCATCGAGATCCTGGACGTCCAGCGGGCAGTCACCGAGGTCCGGGACGGCCAGGCGCTCGCCACGCTGATTCATCGACTGGTGCGCGATCACCCCGGGCAGTGTGTAGCGGGCGGCCTGCCAGGCGTTGACCACGGGCTGGACCCCGTCGACCACGGCGCGGGCGAAGTCGTCGACCAGGAAGTGGTGGGCGCCCTCGTGCCCGTTGGGAAGGCCCTGGAACTCCTTCGGCAGCCGGGCCTGATGGTGGGCGGGTGCGGCGCCGGCGACGAAGGCGTCACGCAGGTCCGGAGAGACGTCCGCCAGGCGAGGATCATCCAGGCTCATGGTCGAGCCGGTGGCGATCAGGTCGGTCACCTCGAGCACGCGCCGCTTGTCGTGCCAGTAGGTGACGTCGACGGTCTCCTCGAAGGATGAGGCCTCGCCGAAGAAGCGGAAGCGGGACTCGCGCTTGTGGCTGGGGTAGCCCACACGGCGCAGCTCGTTGGTGCGGAAGGCACCGCCGTTGTCCATCTCGAACAGCGCGAAGGCGTTGGAGACGTCGTTGTCGAACATCGAGACGTCCTTGTCGAAGACCCCGTCGCCGCGGGTGTCCGGCCGGCCCAGCGCCGAGACGGAGACCGCGTGCCGCTCCCCGAGCACCCCGAGGATGCCGCCGATGGAGTGGGTGGGGTACAGCAGCGGCGGATAGGAGGCGGTGGACTTCCACTGCTCGCCGCCGGAGTACTTGTAGGCGTCGTAGAAGCCCAGATCCATGTCGTGGACGTAGTCGCCCTCGGCGTAGAACACCTCACCGAACGCGCCGGAGCGGTGGATGCGGCGGGCCAGCACCACGGCGGCGTTGTACTGGCTGGTCTCGCCCATCATGTAGACCAGGCCCGTGCGCCGGACCTCCTCGGTGATCGCGCGGATCTCGTCCTCCTCGATCGCCATCGGCACCGCGGAGTAGACGTGCTTGCCGGCGCGCAGGGCCGCCAGGGCGTGCTCGCCATGCGTCCAGCGCTGGGTGAAGATCGCGACCGCGTCGACATCGGAGGCGAGCAGATCCTCGTAGGTGTCGAAGCGCCGCGCGAAGCGCACTCGGCTCCCCTCGCGGTTCTCGACCGCGTCGATCCGCTCCGGGACGGCGTCGACCGCGTAGAGCGCCTCGATCTCGGGGTGGGCGGCGAACAGCTCCGCGAAATGCGAACCGAACTGCCCGATCCCGACGATGCCCAGCGTGAACGACATATTTCCTCCTTGAAACTAAGTGTTGGGAGGAACGCTACGACACGCGCACAGGTCACGGCAAGCCCCGGCGCCGCCGCCGGAACGGGCGCCGCGATCAGATCCGGCGCCAGCGCCCGCCGCGGAACACCTCGCGCCAGGGCGGGACGACGCGTCCGCCGGCGGCCATGCGGCGGCGCAGCCGCCGTCGGCTGATCAGCATGCCCGCGATGCCCAGCAGCAGGATCGGGATCTGCACGGCGAAGGCCACACGGAACGAGGCCAGGTCGTAGTTCCCGTCGGGCCGCTGCAGGTCCAGGAGCATGCCGATCAGCAGGATCGAGACCAGGGCGGCGAGGAACCCACCCATCAGCACGACGCCGGTGGCGGTGCCCAGGCGATGGCGGGCGAGGTCCGTGCGGGGGAAGTCGAAGCCGATGTTGGAGCCGGGCCCGCCGATCGACAGCCCGGCGACCAGGACCAGCAGCAGCCAGATCGGAGCCGGGCCGGGCCACAGCAGCACGGCCACCAGCGGCACCAGGATGGCGACGATCACCAGCAGCACCAGGGTGGAGCGGCGCAAAGGGTGGCGCTGGGTCAGCGCCCCGATGACCGGGCCGCTGATGATGCCGACGGCCACCAGCACCGTCATCACCGCCGAGGCGGCGGGCCGGCTGAGCCCCTCCCCCGCGGTGAGATACGGGTACCCCCACATCATCGAGAACACGATGCCGGGAAAGCCGGAGCTGAGGTGCGTGAAGAAGCCCAGCTGGGTGGCGGGGTGGCGGATGATGCGCCCGACGAGCAGCGGGATCCGCCGCAGGTCCTGCTTCGTGCGGGGGCGCGGGGTCCCGGGCGGGGTCGCCCGGATCACCAGCACGGCGAGCAGGGCCGCGGCACCGCTGACCCCGGCCGCCGCGCCGAAGGCCGTGGACCAGCCGGACAGCGTCAGCACGGCCACGAACGGCACCGCGGAGGCGATCTGGCCGACCTGACCGAGGATCGCGGTGAGCTGGGTGACGATCGGAACCCGGGAGCCGGAGAACCAGGCGGGCACCAGACGGATGGCGCTGGAGAAGGTCAGGGCGTCCCCGGCGCCGACGATGATGCGGGCGACGACGGCGAGCGCGACGGTGTCGCTGCCGGCGATCAGCAGCTGGCCGGCGGCCATCAGCAGGGCCCCGGCGGTGATCGTCACGCGGGAGCCGTAGCGGTCCAGCAGCAGCCCGGCCGGGACCTGGGCCAGGGCGTAGACCAGCAGCTGCAGCACCACGAACGTGGAGACGATGGTGGCGGAGGCCTGGAAGCGCTCGGTGGCCTCGAGGCCGGCCACCCCCATCGTGGTGCGCTGCAGGACGGCCACCGAGTAGGCGAGGACGGCGGCGATCCAGACGAGATAGGCGCGAGGGCCGCCGAGCCGGGAGGGAGTGGCTCCCGCCCCTGTCGTCGGGGCATTGCTGCGCGCCTGCATCGTGGTCCTCTCCTCTCGCCCGGGACCTGTCCGCACCGGTCGCGAGAAGGCCCACAGGTCGGCCTCGTTCTGCTGCGGACCAGGTTACAGGTCGATCACGGCAGGGCCGAGCGGTGTCCACGCCTTGCCAGGCCCGTCGTCGACAGCCAGGCGGCCATCCCCGATCTCCCGACCCGTCGGCGCTCCCGCGCCGCCGCCCCCGACGAAAAGCGGATGCTCCCCACGACCTGAGGTGCTTCGATGGACTCATGCACCCTCTCGCGCGACGTCGGGCGACCGGGTACCTGCTGGACTGCACCGGGTACCTGGGGATCGCTGCGGCGATGGTCCCGTTCGGGCTGGTGGTGAATGCGCTGACCAATCTGGGGCCCCGTCGCTCCTCCGTCACCGCGGTCAGCGCCATCCCGCCCGCGATCGCCACCGTGCTGGCGGCGCGCGCCGAGTCCGGGCCGTGCCGGGCGACCTGGGGCAAGCGCCGCAGTGGCCTGGAGGTGACCGCCTTCCGGGAGCAGGTCCTCGCGGGCGCGAGCGACGCGCAGGATGGGGCCGCGCCCGGTGCCGTCGCGGGCGAGCAGGCTGCGCACGGCGCGCCGATCACGGTCGGCCAGGGGCTGATCCGCAACACGGTGAAGATCTTCGTGCCCTGGCAGCTCGGCCACCTCACCACGATCGGTGCCGTCTACGGGGACTTCGAGACGATGCGTCCGGGGACCGTGACGGTCTCGGCCCTCACCTATGGGCTGGTCGGGACCTTCGCCGTGATGGGCCTGCGCGGCCGCGGGCGGGGCCCGCACGACCTGGCCGCCAGGACCGTCGTGGTCCTCAGCGCCGCCGCCACGCTCCCGCGATCTCGATGAGCAGGTCGTTGGCCTGCTGCTCGGCGATGGTGGCGCGCACCCCGTCGTTGCCGTAGGCCCGCAGCACGAGGCCGCGCTCGTCCGCGAAGGCGGCGAAGGCCCCGGACCCCTCCCCCACCGGGAAGAACACGAAGTTGCCCTGGGAGACCGGCAGCTGCCATCCCTGCTCGGCGAGCGCAGCGGTGACCCGGGAGCGCTCGTCCCGGATCCACTCCGCCCGCTCGGCGAGCTCCTCCTGCACCTCGCCGCGCAGGCTCGCCAACGCCGCGACCTGCGCGGGAAGGCTCGAGCCGAAGGGCACGGTGACCTGGCTCAGCGCCCGGGCGAGCCGCGGGTGGGCGACGGCGTAGCCGATGCGCAGGCCGGCCAGCCCCTGCAGCTTGGAGAAGGTGCGCAGCAGCACCACGTTGCCGTGGCGTCGGAAGATCCCGGCGGTGCCCACAACGGTGGCCGGATCGTGGAACTCGCGGTAGGCCTCGTCGATCGCGACCACCACGTCCTCGGGGACGCGGTCGAGGAACTCCTCGATCTGCTCGGTGGACAGCGACGGCCCGGTGGGGTTGTTCGGGGTGCACAGGACGATCAGGCGGGTGCGCTCGGTGATCGCGGCGGCCATCGCCTCGAGGTCGTGCTCGAAGGTGTCCGTGAGCGGCACCTGCACCGAGACGCCGCCGTGGGAGCCGACCAGGATCGGGTAGGCCTCGAAGGAGCGCCAGGCATAGACGACCTCGTCGCCCTCACCGACCACGGCCCGCACCAGGTCGCCGCTGACGGCGACCGAGCCGGTGGACACCGCGATCTGGGAGGGGTCCACGCCGTGCTGGGCGCCGAGTGCCTCGCGCAGGTCGAGGGCGGCCATGTCCGGGTAGCGGTTGCTGCCGGCCAGGGCGGTGACCGCGGCGTCGCGCACGGCGTCGACCGGAGGGAAGGGCGACTCGTTCGAGGAGGCCTTGAAGCGCCGGGTGCCGTCGTCGGCGGCGGGCTTTCCGGGGACATAGGCGGGCAGCGCCTCGAGCGCGGGGCGGATCCGGACCTTCTCGGCGGGTCCGGGAAGCTGGTCGTGGGTGGTCTGCGCAGGCATGCCTCCACAGTAGGGCGCGGCGGCCCCGGCGATGTCCGCGCCCCGCCCACGGAAGGGCTGACATCGACAGCGCAGCGGGGTGACCGTGAGGACATCCCCCGTGCATCGCCGGGCCGGGACGGGGACAATGGCGCCATGCGATTCCTCGGACACATCATCGTCACCGGCCTCGCGCTGTGGGTGACGGCCCTGATCCTGCCCGGCATGCATCTGGGCGACGACAGCGCGACCGCGCTCACCCAGGTGCTCACGATCGCCGCGATCGCGCTGATCCTCGCGCTGATCAACACGATCATCAAGCCGATCCTGTCGTTCCTCACCCTCCCGATCACCTGCGTCACGCTCGGGCTGTTCCAGCTGGTCATCAACACCCTGATGCTGCTGCTGACCAGCTGGGTCTCGGGGCTGCTCGGCCTCACCCTGGACTTCGACACCTTCTGGTGGGCGCTGCTGGCCGGCATCATCATCGGCATCCTCTCCGCGATCGTGGAGGCCGTGACCGGACTGGGCGATGATCGCGAGGACCGTCGGCGCGAGGTGCGCGACTGACCCGCTCCGGGAACCGGCCGGGCGGCGTGACGGACGGCCCGGCCGGATGACCCGTGGCCCGGTGCCGACCGTCGCCGAGGCCGGCGCCGAGCGCCGCCGGACCCGACGCTGAGCGACCCCGTCGCGTCGGGCCGGGGTTCTGGGAGAATGCCGCCATGGCTCATTCCTTCGCGGACATCACGCCGCCGATCGCCCTGACCCCTCTCGACGGCCGCTACCGGGCGCAGGCCGCTCCCCTGGTCGACCACCTCTCCGAGGCCGCGCTGAACCGCTCGCGACTGGTGGTGGAGACCGAGTGGATGATCCACCTGCTCGACACCGGCGTGATCCCCGGCCTGCGCACGCTCACCGAGGATGAGCGCGTCCTGCTGCGCGCCATCCCCGAGGACTTCGGGGCCGAGGGCATCGCCGAGCACGCGGAGATCGAGCGGGAGACCGTGCACGACGTCAAGGCGATCGAGTACTACATCAAGCGCCGCCTGGCCGGCACCAGCCTCGAACCGCTGGCCGAGGTGGTGCACATCTACTGCACCAGCGAGGACGTCAACAACCTCTCCTACGCCCTGATGATCAAGGGCGCTGTGCACGAGGTGTGGCTGCCCGCCCTGGACGACGTCATCGGCGACCTCACCGCCCTCGCGAAGGACACCGCCGAGGTGCCGATGCTCTCGCGCACCCACGGCCAGCCCGCCACCCCCACCACGCTGGGCAAGGAGATCGCGGTGTTCGCCCACCGCCTGGGCCGTCAGGCGCGCCGGATCGCCTCCGACGAGGTCCTCGGCAAGATCAACGGCGCCACCGGCACCTACGCCGCCCACGCGGTCGCCGTCCCGTCGGCCGACTGGGAGGAGGTCTCCCGCAGCTTCGTCGAGCATCTGGGGCTGACCTGGAACCCGCTGACCACCCAGATCGAATCCCACGACTGGCAGGCCGAGATCTACGCGGACATCGCCCGCGCCGGCCGGATCCTGCACAACCTGGCCACCGACGTCTGGACCTACATCTCGCTGGGCTACTTCCGCCAACGGCTGTCCGCCCAGGGCGGCACCGGCTCCTCGACGATGCCGCACAAGGTCAACCCCATCCGCTTCGAGAACGCCGAGGCGAATCTCGAGATCTCCGCAGCGCTGCTGGACTCGCTGTCCCAGACCCTGGTCACCTCGCGCCTGCAGCGGGATCTGACCGACTCCACCACCCAGCGCAACGTCGGACCGGCGCTGGGGCACTCGCTGCTGGCGATCTCGAACCTGCGCCGCGGCCTGGCCGGCCTGGACGTGGACGCCGACGCGATGGCCGCGGACCTCGAGGGCAACTGGGAGGTGCTCGGCGAAGCGGTGCAGTCCGTGATGCGCACCCTCGGCGTGCAGGGCGCCACCGGGATGGACAACCCCTACGAGCGGCTCAAGGAGCTCACCCGCGGCCACCGCGTCACCGGTGAGGGCATGCGGGAGTTCGTCGGCTCCCTGGGCCTGCCGGAGGCCGAGCGCGACCGGCTGCTGGCGCTGACGCCGCACACCTACACCGGGTACGCCGCCGCTCTGGTCGGCCACCTCGACGACGACGGAGGACAGCCGTGATGACCGAGGACGAGAAGGTCCCTGAGGGCGACGCGACCGACCCGGCTGCGGGCGCAGCGGGCGGCTCCGCCGGCGGGGCCGACGGTGCCGCGGGCGGGGCCGACAGTTCCGAGGCCGCGGTGCCGAGCGCGCATCCCGGGGACCACGGCACCCATGGCGACCCCGGCTATCTGGGCCAGAAGTCGCCGTACCTGCGCCGTCTGAAGCTCATCGAGGGTCAGGTGCGCGGGGTGCACCGCATGGTGGAGGAGGACACCTACTGCATCGATGTGCTCACGCAGATCTCCGCGGTCACCAAGGCACTGGAGTCGGTGGCGCTGGGACTGGTCGACGACCACATCCATCACTGCGTCCACGATGCCGCCCACTCCGGGGACACCGAAGAGCTGGACCGCAAGATGGACGAGATCATGGGCGCCGTCAAGCGGCTCATGAAGTGAGCACCGACCCGCTCGCCCCGGGCTCGTCGGCCCCGGGCCCCCGGCTCTCCACCGGCCCACAGTCCTCCGCCGGGCCGCAGTCCTCCGCCGGGCCGCTCCCGGATCCGGATCCGTTCGCCGCCGCTGCCCTGCCGCGCAGCTTCGGAGACCGCGACGTGCTCGAGCTGGCCCCTCTGCTGCTGGGCTGCGTGCTCGTCGGCCGCGGTGTGGCACTGCGGATCACCGAGGTCGAGGCGTACGTCGGGGCGCAGGACCCCGGCTCGCACGCCTACCGGGGTCGCACCGCCCGCAACGCCACCATGTTCGGCGAACCCGGGCACCTGTACGTCTACCGGCACATGGGACTGCACTCGTGCATGAACATCGTCGCCGACGCCGAGGGCACGGGCACCGGGTGCCTGGTCCGGGCCGGTGAGATCGTCGGCGGTCAGGAGCTGGCGTATGCACGGCGCCGTGCCTCCGGGGTGTGCCGCAGCGACCGGGACCTGGCCCGGGGCCCCGGGCGGGCGACCGTAGCCTGCGGGATCACCTTCGACGACGACGGCCTGGACCTGTGCGACCCGGACAGCGGGATGCACCTGTCCGGCCGGCTCGATGCGCGGGACCTCGCCGACGGCGAGCGAGCGGGCGAGGCTCCGCTGATGCCGCACCCGCGCCTGGCCGTCGGGCCGCGGATCGGGCTGCGCGAGGAAGCCTCGCACCCCGAGCTGTTCCCCTGGCGCTACCGGATCGCCGGGGACCCGACGGTCTCCGGGCCCGGTCGGATGAACCGCTGAGAGGTCAGCGGGGACGCAGGCCGCCCGTGCCCTGCGTCAGCCGGGGTGCGGGTCGTCCGTGCGGCGCGTCAGCCGGGGCGCAGGTCAGCGCGGTCGTACCGAGATCGAGTCGATGCTGGCATCGGCCGGCAGCCGCAGCGCCAGGCCGACGGTGGCTGCGACCGTCGCGGGCTGCATGTAGTTCTCCTCCTGGTACTCGCCGCCCTCGAAGGACCGCAGCTGGCGCTGCATGTCCGTGGCGACGCGTCCGGGGTGGATCGAGCTGACCCGTACTCCGTGCTCGCGCTCCTCCAGGCGCAGCGAGTCGGCCAGGGCGCGCAGGGCGAACTTCGCGGCGCTGTAGGCGCCACGGGTCGGCACCGCGTTGTACCCGGAGCCGGAGTTGATCATCACGACCGTGCCGCGGGCGGCACGCAGCGCAGGCAGCAGCAGCTGGGTCAGCTCCATGACCGCGACCACGTTGAGGTCGAAGGACTCCGTCCACTCCGCCGGATCCGACTCGGCGACGGTGCCATTGACCAGGATCCCCGCGGAGTGCACGAGCCCGGCGAGCCCGTCGGGCAGCTCCAGGCGTTCCACGGCGGCGGCAGTGGCCGTGCGATCGGCGAGGTCGGCGGCGAAAGGTTCGGCCGACGGGTATCGGGCGGCGAGCTCTGCCAGAGCGGCCTCGTCACGTCCGCCCAGGATCAGGTGGTGGTCGGCGGCAAGCTCGTCGGCCACGGCACGGCCGATCCCGCGGTTCGCCCCGGTGATCAGGACGGCGGGGCGGGATGTGGACGAGGCGCCGGACGTGCTGGTTGCGCTGCCGGCACCGGGCGTGGTGGTGGAGCTGCCGGCACCGGGCGTCCTGGTGGCGCCGGACGCGCCGGCGGGGTGCTGCTCAGGTGCTGGGGTGGTCATGGCCCGAGTCTTTCACGACGCCGAGTCCGTCAAGACCCGGCGCTGACCCTCCCCCACCCTGCCGACATCTGCGTATTCGTTCCCACACGCGGCCTTGGCACCAACACCGCAGAACTCGACCACCGGGAGGCGGAGATGCTGCCAGGTGGGATCATGGCGAGGTGCAGACCATCACGCCGAGCCGAACCTGGGTGCGGGTCGAGGTCCTCCTCATCCTCGCCCTCTCGCTGGGGCAGAGCGCCGTGTACTCGCTGATCGCCCTGGTCCAGGCCCTGGCGACCGGTCCCCTGTCCTCGCAATCCACGTCGCTGAACTCCTCGATCCGCGAGAATGCGTGGCTGGACCTGTTCTACCAGCTGCTCTCGATCGCCTTCACCCTGGTGCCCGTCGCCCTCGTGATCATGCTGCTCACCCTGACCGCGGGCTCGCTGAAGCAGGCGCTGGCCGATCTGGGACTGGACCTCGGCCGACCGGTGCGAGATCTCGCCTGGGGCGTGACGATCACCGCCGGGGTCGGGGTGCCGGGACTGGCGATCTATTACCTCGGCCGGGCGCTCGGAGCGACCGTCGAGGTGACCCCGCGGCGCTGAACACGCACTGGTGGACGCTGCCGGTGCTGGTGCTGCAAGCGGTCAAGAACGCAGTGCTCGAAGAGGTCATCGTCGTCGGCTACCTGTACCAGCGGCTCGAGCGCCTGGGCTGGTCGGGGCGGCGGATCATCCTCGTCTCCGCCGTGCTGCGCGGGGCATACCACACGTATCAGGGGATGGGGCCGGGGCTGGCGAATCTCGCGATGGGGATCGTGTTCGGCGAGTGGTACCGGCGCACGCGGCGCACGATGCCGCTGGTCATCGCGCACACCCTGCTCGACGTGTTCGCCTTCGTCGGCTACGCGCTGCTGAAGAGCGTCATCAGCACCTGAGCAGGCGCCGGCGGACGAGCAAGCGCTGGCGGGCGAGCAGCGCTGGCGGGCGAGCAGCGCTGGCACCGGAGCAGGCGCTGGTTCGGCCCGGCACCGACCACGTTCCCCGGGCTCAGAGGATGTAGGCGTCGCCCTCGCCGTCGGACTCGATCGGGAGCCCGGACTCGAACCACTGGTCCATGCCGCCGCCGACGTTGATGGCGTCGAAGCCGTTGGCGGTCAGCCACTGGGCGACCTGGAAGCTGCGCCCGCCGGTGCGGCAGACGATGTAGAGGTCGTCGTCGGTCTCGGGGAGCTCCTCGAGCTTCTCCATCAGCGAGCTCGCCGGGAGGTGCTGCGCGGACGGGGCATGGCCCGCGTCCCACTCGGACTGCTCACGCACATCGATCAGATGCGCACCCTCGGGGACGGCGGTGGGGGCGACGGTCTCGAAATCCATGCCGCCCAGCCTAGTGGCCGCCGCGGCACCATGGGCGAGGTGGGACCCGCGGCACGACGGGCGAGATGGTCCCCACGGCACCCCGGGGCACCCCGGGGCGAGATGGCCCCCGCGGCAGCCCGGGGTACCCCGGGGCGACATGGCCCCGCGGCAGCCCGGGGCGAGCGCACGCTGCCGCACGGCGAACAGCCGCTCTCCGCACCGCCGAGTGTCTGCACCCCACGACCAGCGAGCGGCCGGTCCGGGAAGGGACCGGCCGCTCGCGGCGTGCTGGGCAGATCTGCGTCAGACCGCCCGCACGGCATACCGCTTCACCAGGGGCGAGCCCACCAGCACCGCGGCGATCACCAGCGCGTAGGCACCGAGCACGCACGCCAGGTACTGCACGGCCATCAGCGGGTCGCTCGGGGCGCCGCCGAGGAACGAGGTGACCACCAGCAGCGCCGTCCCGGTGGCGATCACCGAGCTCAGCCCCACCGGGATCGCGATCTCCGCGATCCTCGCCCGGTGCAGCTGCCCCACCTCGGCCCCGGCGATGTGCTGGGCGCGCAGGCGCGGCGCCTGGTCGATCACCCGAGCGGTCTGGGAGACACCGGTGCTGACCGCGGCGAGCACCGCAGCGATCCCCAGGGTGAGCAGCCCACCGGTGGTCATGGCGGTGAACATCATCGCCTCCTCCGGATTGCTGCTCTCCCCCAGAGTCGCGATCATCGTGAGGAACCCGGCGATGACCAGGGCGAAGGTAATGCCGGAGACGGCGCGCCAGCCGGCCCGCGGGTCGCCGGCCAGGCGGCGCGCCCCCACCATCAGCGAGGGGGTGGGCGCGGACTTGGCGAGCGCGAGCGCCGTGACCCACACGATGAACGGGCCGACGACGTTGATGCTCGCGACGATGGCTGCGACGAACAGGATCATGATCGCGACGGTGAGCATCCCGTCGGCCACCTGGCCCAGGATCATCCCACCGACCTGCATGAAGACGAGGAATCCGATGATCAGTCCGGCCCAGAGGAGCAGGCGGATCACGGACATGCGCACCACGCGGGAGTCGCGGGCGACCCCGAGCGGGCTGAGCACCACACCGGTCAGGGAGACGGCCGCCGAGCCGACGGCGATCACGACGAGGGCGATCACCAGGATCGGATAGGCCCACCAGGGCATCAGCAGATCGGCCGTGGTGAACGGGGTGATCCCGAAGTCGAGGCGGGTCAGTGCGGGGCTGACGGCGAGGTGCACGCCGAGCCCGAGCACAGCGCCGAGCAGCGCCTGGGCGGCGACGTCGAGCACCGCGACAGAACCTACTTGGCCGCTGGTGCCGCCGACCAGACGCATCGTGGCCAGGTCCTTCTCCCGTCGGGCGAGGGAGAGCCGGGCGGCGGATCCGCCCAGGCCGACGGCGCTGGGCACCAGCAGCACGGAGGCGATGATCGCACACATGACCAGGAAGCCCATGATCGACTCCTCCCCCGTGCGAGGCAGGGTGTCACCGGAGGGCAGGCGGCCGACGAACGCCGCGGCGCCGCCGACGACGGTCGCGGTGATCGCGGTGGCTGCGGCGAAGGCGACCACCGGCAGGATGTCGGCGAGGGCGCCGCGTCGGCGCAGCAGCAGCGGGGCGGAGGCCAGCAGCGCGCTCATCGGGTCACCGCCGGATCCTGGACCGGCTGCTCCGCGGCCGACGGGCCCTGGCCCGGCTGCGCGGCGGGGCGGACGAACTCCTGGGCGATGCGCCCGTCGCGCATGGCGACGGTGCGTCGGCAGACCGCGGCGACCTGCGGGTCGTGGGTGACCATGACCAGGCTGGCGCCGGACTCGCGGCACGTGTCCACGAGGATCTGCAGCATGGTCTGGCCGGTGCCCTGATCGAGCGCGCCCGTGGGCTCGTCGGCGAAGACCACCGAGGGGCGCCCGGCGAGGGCGCGGGCGATGGCGACCCGCTGGGCCTGGCCGCCGGAGAGCTGGGTGGGCCGACGGTCGTGCATGCCCTGCAGTCCGAGCCGGTCCAACCATCCGCGACCCTCTGCGGTCGCGGTGCGCCGGGAGATGCCGGCGAGCATGCGCGGCAGGATCACGTTCTCCAGCGCTGTGAGCTCGGGCAGCAGCTGACCGTCCTGGAAGACGAAGCCGAAGTCGTTGCGGCGCAGACGGGTGCGGGCGCGGTCGCCGAGGCTGGCGAGGTCCGCGCCGTCGTGCTGCACGGTGCCGGAGGTGGGGCGCAGGATACCGGCGAGGATGTGCAGCAGCGTGGTCTTGCCGCAGCCGGACGGGCCCATCACGGCCAGGGAGTCGGCGCGGGCGATGTCGAGGTCCACGCCGTCCAGCGCGTGGGTCGCGGTGCCCTGCTCGCCGTAGGTCATCGCCAGGCGTCGGGCCGAGAGCACCGGGGCGGGGTGCACGGTGGGCGGCCCGCCGGCAGCGGCGGGACCCGTCGCGAGGACCGAGGGGGAGGACGAGGTCAGAGGTGTGCTGTTCATGGGGCCCAGAATCCCCCGCCTCCCCTGCGGCGCACATCGGCCCCGGGATCGATATCCCGGGGCCGATGTCAGACCGTGGGTGGACTCTCGGGCGCCGTGCAGGCGCCGGCACCGCACCGGTGTCGGAAGCGGCGACGGTCAGGACCGACGGCCGGCCGCGCCGTCGGGATCAGCCGAAGCGGCCGGAGATGTAGTCCTCGGTCTGCCTGTTCGTCGGGTTGGTGAAGATGGTCTCGGTGTCGTCGATCTCGATGAGATGGCCTGGCTTGCCGGTCCCCGCGATGTTGAAGAAGCCGGTGCGGTCCGAGACGCGGGATGCCTGCTGCATGTTGTGCGTGACGATCACGATCGTGTACTCCTCCTTCAGCTCGTGGATGAGGTCCTCGATCGCGAGGGTGGAGATCGGGTCGAGCGCGGAGCAGGGCTCGTCCATCAGGACGACCTCGGGCTGGACCGCGATGGTGCGGGCGATGCAGAGACGCTGCTGCTGACCGCCGGACAGACCCATCCCGGGCTTGTCCAGGCGGTCCTTGACCTCTTCGAACAGGTTCGCGCCCCGCAGCGAGCTCTCGAGCAGCTCCTCGCTCGCCTTCTTCGACATGCGGCGGCTGTTGAGCTTCACGCCGGCCAGGACGTTGTCCCGGATCGACATGGTCGGGAACGGGTTGGCCTTCTGGAAGACCATTCCCACGCGCCGGCGCACGTTGACGGGATCGACCCGGGGGTCGTAGATGTTCTCCCCGTTGATCTCGATCTTCCCCCGGGCGTAGGCGCCGGGGATGACCTCGTGCATGCGGTTCAGCGTGCGCAGGAAGGTCGACTTGCCGCAGCCGGAGGGGCCGATCAGGGCGGTCACCGAGCGGGGGCGGAGCTGGACGTCGACGCCCTCCACGGCGAGGAAGTCGCCGTAGTAGATGTCGAGGTCCTCGACGTTGATGGGCTGAGGGGCTGCCATCGGGTGTCCTTTCGTGGGGCTCAGCGGCTGAGCTTCGGCGAGAAGTAGTAGCTGATCAGTCGGGCGATGATGTTCAGCACCATCACGATGACGATCAGGGTGAAGGCCGCGGCCCAGGCTCGGTCGATGTTGGCCGTGGTCGCGCAGGCGTAGACCTGCTCGGTGAAGGGGTCGGTGACCGTATCGCTCATGCAGTTCGCGCTGCCGGCCTTGTACTGCTGGTTGATGAAGGTCGGCAGGGTCGCCATGCGGCCGTCGAACATGTTCCAGTTCACCGAGGTCACCATCCCGACGGTGAGCAGCAGCGGGGCCGTCTCGCCGATCACCCGGGCGACGGCCAGGGTGATGCCGGTGGTCAGCCCCGCGATCGCGGTGCGCAGCACGACCTTGACGATGGTCAGCCACTTCGGAACGCCCAGGGCGTAGGCCGCCTCGCGCAGATCCATCGGCACCAGGCGCAGCATCTCCTCGCTGGAGCGGACCACGGTGGGGATCATCAGCAGCGAGAGCGCGACCGCGCCCATGATGCCCATGCGCACGCCCTCGTCGGGCAGGATCGCGATGAACAGCGCCAGGCCGAACAGGCCCGCGACGATCGAGGGGATGCCGGTCATGACGTCGACCAGGAAGGTCACGCCCTTGCCCAGCACGCGGCGCCAGCCGTAGTCGGCGTACTCGACCAGGAAGATCGCGGTGAACAGCCCGATGGGGATGGAGATGATCGATGCCCACAGGGTGATCAGCAGCGTGCCGATCGCCGCATGGACGACGCCGCCCGCATCCGCGCCGCCGATGATCCCGGACATGTCCGAGGTCCAGAAGGCGAAGGGGCTCGGGGCCGCCTCGATGACGCGGACCAGGCCTCGGGAGACCACTTCCCACAGCAGGGAGAGCAGAGGGAACATCGCGACCGCGAACGCTCCGATGACCAGGAGGGTCATCAGCCGTTCCATCGCCCAGCGGCGGCCCTCGCGGATCCTCGCGTACAGGTAGCCGAAGACCAGGTGGAGCAGGAAGCCCAGCAGGACGGCGCTGGGGATCGACAGGGCGTCGACGATCGCGAGCACGGCGATCGCGACGAGCAGACCGGCCAGGCCCGTCAGCACCAGGTGGTACCACGGCAGGCGGCGCTCCTGCGTCGACCGCATCGTGGTCGACGGCGTGTATTCGGAGGTGGGGGTCGTGGTGCTCATGATGACCTCAGCTCTTGGCGCCGCTGCGGGCGACGATCCAGCGGGCGGCGGCGTTGATCAGGAAGGTCAGGATGAACAGGACCAGCCCGGTGAAGATCAGCAGCGACATCTCGGTGCCCGAGGACTCCGCCTCCTTCGCGGCGATGTTCGCGGCGATGGTCTGGTGCATGCCGACCTCGAGGATGTGGAACGAGAAGGTCGCGCCGGGCGCGAGGATCATCAGCACGGCCATGGTCTCGCCGAGGGCGCGGCCGAGGCCGAGCATCGAGGCGGCGACGACGCCGCTGCGGCCGAAGGGCAGCACGACGGTGCGGACGGTCTCCCAGCGCGTCGCGCCGAGGGCGAGCGCGGCCTCCTCCTGCAGCGTGGGGGTCTGCAGGAACACCTCACGGGCGACGGCGGTGATGATGGGCAGCACCATCACGGCCAGCACGATCGCGGCGGAGGCCAGGTTGCGCATCGGCGCGTGCGGGTCGCCGGCGAACAGCGGGATCCAGCCGAAGTACGTGTTGAGGAAGACGTACAGCGGCTCCATCTTGGGGACCAGCCAGATCCCGCCCCACAGGCCGTAGACGACCGAGGGCACCGCGGCCAGCAGGTCGATCATGTAGCCGAGCGCGGAGGCCATGCGCGGCGGTGCGTAGTGGGAGATGAACAGGGCGATGCCGACGGAGATCGGGATCGCGACGACCAGGGCGATCGCAGCGGCCAGGATGGTGCCGAAGATCAGCGGGAGCGTGGTCTCCACCAGGGAGAACGTCGCGCTGTCGCCGAGGATCTCCCGGCTCTCCTTCATGGCGGGGATGGACTCGCTGGTGAGGAAGATGGCCACCAGGGCGAGGGTGACGAAGATGAGCAGTCCCGATCCGATGCTCAGGGCCGAGAAGACGGAGTCACCCAGTCGGCGTCCGCTGGTCCTCATCGAGGTCGGGGGCGCGTCCGGGGTCTCCGGTGCGACGTCAGTGGTGCTCACAGGGGGCCTTCCTCAGAGCTCTTCGGGGGCGGGGGCGGTGACACGGCCGTGCCGCCGAGCCACGAATGACCCGACGGCACATCCGTGTGCAGGAGCGATGATCAGCCGACGCTGATGCTGTCGATCGACTTCTTGACCTCGGCGGAGAGCTCCTCGGTCAGCGGGGCCGACCCGGCGTTCTCGGCCGCGATCTGCTGGCCCTGCTCGGAGGTGATGAAGGAGGCGTAGGACTTCACGGCCTCGCCGGTCTGGGCGTCCGAGTAGGAGCCGCACATCACCAGGTAGGAGACCAGGACGATCGGGTAGACGCCCGCCTCCTCCGTGGTGCGGTCCAGCTCGAAGACGATGTCGTTCTCCTCGCGGCCCTCGGCGCGCGGGGAGACGTCGACGGCCTTGGCGGCAGCCTCGGAGCTGTACTCGACGAACTCGTCGCCGACCTGGACGGCGGCGACCCCGAGGTCACCGGCCTGCGAGGCGTCGGCGTAGCCGATGGTGCCCTCGCCGCCCTGGACGGTGGAGATCATGCCGGACGTGCCGTTGCCGGACTGACCGCCGGAGATCGGCCAGGTCTCCACGGGACCGTGGGTCCACGCGTCGGGCGCGTTCTGGGAGAGGTAGTCGGTGAAGTTCTCGGTGGTGCCCGAGTCGTCGGAGCGGTGCACCGGGACGATGTCGGTGTCGGGGAGGTCGGCATCCGGGTTGTGCTCGACGATCTTCGGGTCGTTCCAGCTCGTGATGTCACCGGCGAAGATGCCGGCGATGACCTCGGGCGGGAGGTTGAGGCTGTCGACGCCCTCGAGGTTGAACACCACGGCGATCGGGGAGATGTACAGCGGCACGTCGATGGCCTGCTCGCCGTTGCACACCTCGGTGGAGGCGGCCAGCTCCTCCTCGTCCATGGCGGCGTCGGAGCCGGCGAAGGAGACCTGGCCGGCGAGGAACTGCTCGCGGCCCGTGCCCGACCCGGTGGCGTCGTAGGTGACCGTGAGGTCGCCGCCCTCGGACTGCACCATCCCCATGAAGGTCTCGGTCCAGGCGGTCTGCGCGTTGGCCGCGGAGGACGCACCGGCACCGGCGAGGTTGCCGGTCAGCTCGGCGTAGTTGCCGCCGCCGGCGGCGCCCCCGGCATCGGATCCCTCGGAGGACGAGGAGGAGGACGAGCCACCGCCGCAGGCCGAGAGCGCGAGGCCGCCGACCAGACCGAGCGCGGCGAGCGAGGCGAGCTTGTTCTTGCGAACGTTCACTGCTGTTCCTTTCGGGGCCGGAGGCCCGGGGACACATGAGGCGACAAGGGGAGAAGTCTGTCGGCGCTGACGCTAAGGAGCACAGATGACGAGCCGCCCGCTCATGCGTGAACAGCAGGTGAACAGGGCGATATGGCGCACGAAAGTGCTGGTCATACCGCAGACACGATCAGGTCACATCGCGCACGGCGCCGTGCTGCGGAGGTGAGGACCACCCACCTCGCACGGCTCCGCCACGCATCGGTCGGGAGGTCGGCACCGGGCACACCCCGAGACCGGTCATGGCGTCGGCCCGGGTCCCGGACCGACCTCGCTCAGGTGCCCGAGAAGTAGAAGGCCGCGCCGAACACGACGATGAAGTAGACCACGACGGCGGCGAGCATGAGCGTCCCGAGGATGCTGATCACGAGACCGGCGATGGCGAAGCCGCGCCCTGCCTGTGCCGGCTCGGCCCCCGGCGCGGTCTCGCGCATGCCGAGGATCGAGAAGATGAGACCGATGGGGGCTGTCAGCCCGGTGCACAGGACCAGGGAGACGAGGCCGACGATGAATCCGGTCAGGGCCATCGCGGAGGTGGGCAGGGGCGGTGCGTAGCCGGGAGCGGACGCCGGCCAGGCCGGGCCGGGACCGTAGGCAGGGCCGACGGACCCGTGGCTCGTGGCGGCGGACGGCCCGGACGGGGAGGAGAAGGCGCCGCCGTACGCCCCGGCGCCGCTCGCCCCGTACGGGTCTCCGCCGCCGGCCCCGTAGGGGTCAGCACTGCCCGCCCCGTACGGGTCGCCGCCGTGCGAGCTCGTCGCATAGGGGTCCTGCCCCCAGGTCCCGTCGGCGGCATAGGGATCGGGCGAGCGCCCGCGGTCCTCGCTCCCGCGATCGCGGTCCTCACCGTCGTGCCCGGTCGGGTCCCACATGCTCATCCGTCATCCCTCTTCCCCTGGTCGAAGATCGTGCGCGTCGTGCCTGCTGCCGCGTGGTGCGTCAGCTGATGTTGGGCAGGTGGCGTTCGATGGCGACGACCTCCCCCTGCGAGGTGGTGTGCAGGACCAGCGCCTCCCCGGCCGCGAGGAACGGGTCCTGGCGCGGCAGCTCGAGCGCGGCGCTGGGCCGGGCGACCTCCCGCACGGCCCGGATCACGGAGGGCAGCACCGGACGGTGCGTGCACACCACGGTGCCCTGCGCCTCGTGCAGCACCCGTTCGATGACCGCCCGGGTCCTGGAGGGATGGTCCTCATGGTCCGACTCGGTCAGAGCGTCCTTGGTGCGGGTCGTGAGCCCCTCGACCCGGGCCAGCGGATCGACCGTGGCCGTGCAGCGCTTCCAGGGACTGCTCACGATGCTGCGCGGGTCGAAGGCGTCCAGCAGCGGGGGCAGGGCCTGGGCCTGCTTGCGTCCTTTGGAGTTCAACGGGCGGGTCCCCTCCCCCTTGCGCCACTTCTTGCGCGCCAGCGCCGCACCGTGGCGCTGCACGATGATCGGCACCGTCGTGAGCTCCTCGGCGTCCTGGTACCGGCGCAGGGCGGCCAGGCACACCTGGTCGCCCTGGCGGGTCAGCAGATGCTCCGCCTCGTCCAGGCTCGCCCATGCCACGCCGTCGATCTCCGAGGCGTCCACGGGGCCCGGTGCCGACTTCGCCCGCACGGTCCCGCACCAGTACTGCACGATCTTGGTGCGTCCGTCGGGCAGCAGGTACACGGAGGCCGGCAGCGGCCGGTGCAGACGCACCCGATATCCCGTCTCCTCGGCGACCTCGCGCACTGCGGCGGCCGGGAACGTCTCCCCCTTGTCGAGCTTGCCCTTGGGGATCGACCAGTCGTCATAGCGCGGCCGATGCACCAGCAGCACCTCGGTCCCCTTCTTCCCCTCCCGCCAGGTGAGGGCCCCGGCGGCGAGCACGGGGGGCGGTTTCCCCGGAGCGACCTGCATCGATCAGCTCTTCTCTGGCATGCGCATCTGCACGTCCCGGCCCGAGATGCTGAATCCCCACCGCTCGTACAGCGCCAGAGCAGGGGCGTTGTCGGCCTCGACGTACAGCTCCACCCCGGGCACCCCGGCCCCCTGCAGCCGGGTCAGCGCGGCGGCCAGCAGGTGGCCGGCCACGCCGTGACCCTGCACGGCGGGGGAGGTCGCCACCACGTAGATCTCCGCATCCACAGCGCCCGACACCTCGCCGGTCCCCGCCTCTCCCGCCGGCTCCTGCTTGACCCACACGAAGCCGACGAGGTCCTGGCCGCGACGGGCGACCAGCAGGTCCTCGGGATCGAACCACGGTTCGGCCATGCGCTGGTCGAGGTCCGCCCGGGTCATCGCCCCCTGCTCGGGGTGGTCGGCGAAGGCGGTGGCATTGACCTCGAGCCACGCCTCCGCGTCGCGGTCCGCCTCGAAGGTGTCCACTCGCAGGTCCTCCAGGGTGGGGGCCGACACCTCGGGCACCGGGTGCGCCGGCCCCAGCGGGCGGTGGAGGGTCAGCAGAGAACGGGTCTCGTGCAGACCGGCATGGGTGAGGAAGGCGAGGGAGCTCTCGAGCGCTCCGTGGGCCCAGACGCCGGCGTCGGGCCGCAGCTCCAGCGCCGCGCGCAGCAGGGCGGTGCCGTGCCCGCGGCGACGCTGCGAGGGACGGACCATCCCCTGGACGGTGCCGTCGGCCAGCACGCTCACGTAGCCGAGCAGCGGCTGCCCGGTCTCGCCCGCGGGTTCGTCACCGATCGCCTCGCCCGCGGAGACGTCGGCTTCGGCTGTCAGCACGATGTGCTGCGCATCTCCTGCGGTCGTGGTGACCGCGAGCCGGGCCGCCTCGTCCAGCGGGGAGACACCGTCGTGGGAGGTGACCGTCGCGAGCAGTTCACGGATCGCCGCGCCGTGGGACTGCGACAGAGCAGCCGTCGTGATCATGGGGTCCTTCCGGGGCTCTGGATGATGCTGAGCATGCCGCCACCAGCGGGCGCTCGTAGACTGCCACTGTAGCGCCCGTCGGACCACCGCCGTCGGCGACCGCGAATCGACCGGATCCGAGTGCGAGGGAGGCCCCATGACCGCTCCCGAGCGCGCTCCGCTCGGCGCTGCCCTGGCGCTCCTGCTCGCCCTGGTCTCCCTCACCGGCCCCGCCTCCCCCGTCCTCATGGCGGGCGCTGTCGCCCTGCTCACGGTGCTGGTCGCGTGCGCGTGGCCGGATCTGCTCGAGCTCCCCTCCCCCGGCGGCACCCGGCTCGTGCTCGCCGGCGTCGGAGTGGCCGGCGCCGCCCTCGCCGCGAGCTCGACGGACCGCTTCTCGCCGATCTCCGGGGTCGTGATGCTCTGCGCCGTGGGGGTGTTCGCCTCCTTCGCCCAGCAGATGCTGCGGGCGGACCGCCGGGAGCTGACCGCCTCCCTGACCGGCACCGTCGCGGGCGTGTTCGTCGCCGGGATCTCGGCGACCTGGGTGCTCGCCCAGGTCGAGGCGCTCTCGAACGGTCGCAGCGGCCTGGTCGCGGCCGTCGCCGCCGGGCTGGCCGCGACCCTGCTGCTCAATGCCACCCCGCTGCCCCCGAGGCCGCGTTTCATCGCCTCCCTCCTGGCGGGCACCGGCGTGACCGCCCTGCTGGCCACCTCGCTGGCGGGCCTCGGCCTCCCGCTCGCCGCGGGTCTCGGAGTGCTGATCGCGATCGGAGCCGGCTGCTCCCAGCTGCTGGTGGGGTCCTCGCTCGTGGCCCGGGAGCCCCTGCCCTCGCTCGCGGTGGGTGCGGTACCGGTCGCCACCGCGGGAGTCATCGCGCACCTCGCCGTGCTGCTGCTCCCCTGAGCGCCGCCCCGGGACGATAGACTCGGTGCCATGTCCGCACTCTCCATCTTCTTCATCATCCTGGTGGTCCTGGTGGGCCTCGGCACCCTGGCCTTCGCCGCACTGGTGATCTCCCGCCTGTTCAGCCACTGATCGGTCGCTGCGCACCATGCCCATCACGCTCGACGCCTCGATGCCCGCATCGCTGTATCCGCTGGCCTGGCTGATCGGCACCTGGCAGGGGACGGGCGCCGTCCATCGCCCCGGTGATCCCGACGTCCCCGACCGGCGGATCGAGCAGCAGCTGGTCTGCAGCGCCCGGGAGGACGGGACCCTCGGCTGGCGCTCGACGATTCACGAGGTCGACGACCCCGCTCCGCTGCCGCCCACCAGCGCCTTCGCCCGTGACGAGGCCGCGGCCCCCGCCCCTGCGGGCTCCGGCGACCGGACCCTGCTGATGCGCGAGGACGGCATCTGGACCGTCGGCGACCCCCTGCCCGGCCAGGACCTGGCCGCCGCGCGCGCCGCGAAGCCCGGAGACCCCGCCGGAATCCTCTCGCATGCTCTCCAGGCGCATTTCGAGCGCCGCGACGGAGCCGACGAGAGCTGGTCGGGTGAGGTGCGCGGACCGCGCGTGCAGCTCGCGCTCGCCTCCCCCGATGCCCCGACCCAGGTCGCCGCCACCCGCATGTTCGGGTACGTCAGCGGACGCCTGATGTGGCTGTGGGAGCAGCGTCTGCCCGCCGGCGCGGACGACGCGGGAGGGAACGACGGATCGACCATGGCCCCCTACCTCTCCCTGGAGCTCACCCGTGCCTGATCAGGACCCCCGGCCCGATACCCACCCTGCGCAGCCCGCTCGCGACATCCGCCCGCTGCTGAGCGACGGCGCCGTCCTCGGGGACGGACCCGATGCGGCCGTCCCCACCCACTACGGAGCCCCGCTGCGCGAGCAGCGTCGGCTGCTGCAGGGCCGAGCCGTCGTCGACCTCGGCCAGTTCGAGGTGCTCGAGGTGCGCGGGGCGGATGCCCGCAGCTGGATGACGACGGTGAGCACCCAGGTGCTCGCGGGCACCCCCGTCGGCTCCTCGGCGAGCCTGGCGGTGCTGTCCCCGCGCGGCCGCGTCGAGCACCTCGCCTCCGCCGTCGTGCTGGACGAGGACGCGCTGCTGCTGATCCTGGACGCAGGCCGCCGCCAGGGCCTGCGACAGTACCTCGAGATGATGCGCTTCGCGGCCCGGGTCGAGCTGACCGATCGGGACGACCTGCGGGTGCTGGGCGCCGTCGCCCCGGCCGGCGAGGTGCTGGCCGAGCTGGAGCCGCCGGATCCCGTCGCCGTCTGGGCCGAGCCGTGGCCGCAGGTCGCCCCGGGCGGGGTCGCCTACGGCCCGGATCCGGAGGACCCCGTCGGCGCCGTGCTCACCGTCGCCGATGCCGACGCACTCGCCCAGCTGCCCTGGCGCGGCGAGCATCTGGCCGGCATGAGCTCCTGGGAGGCGCTGCGGATCGCCGATCATCGGGCCCGCGCGACCCGCGAGGTCGACGAGCGCTCCATCCCCCATGAGCTGGACCTCCTGCGCACCTCGGTGCACACCGAGAAGGGCTGCTACCGCGGTCAGGAGACCGTCGCGAAGGTGCTGAACCTCGGCCAGCCGCCGCGGCGTCTCGTCATGCTGCACCTGGACGGCTCCCAGGACGTCCCCGTCGCCCCCGGGGGCGAGGTGCGTCTGGACGACGCCGACGGCAAGGTCGTCGGCGCGGTCACCTCCGCCGCGCTGCACGCGGACCTCGGCCCGATCGCCCTCGCCGTCATCCGTCGTGCGGTCCCGCTCGACGGCGCGCTGATGGTGCAGGTCCCCGTCTCCACCGGGGACGGCGGCTCCGACTCCGTGTGGATCGACGCCTCGCAGGAGCCGATCGTGGTGCCCCGCGAGCACGGCGAGCGTCCGGCCACCGCCAAGCTCTGAGGCGGCGCCGCGCCGGATCCACCGCGTCCTCACATCCGCGGCCCCGCGTCCACGCCGTCACCACAGCATCCCCACCGCCCTCCTACCGGCGGCGCCTGTACGAACGGCACGGACCTGGAAGAATGACGACCATGAGTGCACAGGCCGACCAGGAGGACTGGAGCCGACACCGCCGGCAGGCGATCGAGGTCAAGGAGCAGGCGCTGCAGGCGGCCCGCGAGGACGAGCACCGTCGGGCGACGTCCATCATCCGCGAGGCCATCGCGCGCTTCCAGGACGCCGGCATCATCCCGATCCCGCTGCGGGCACGGCCGTACATCGGCTCCGGCACGATCCGCACGGCGCTGCAGGGCTGGTACCTCAAGCACGACCTCTCCCTGGCCGTGGACGCCGGGGGTCGCTACTACGTGATGCGGGTCGACGGCGGTCTGCGCGCCCGGCTGCGCGGCGCCACGCCGGAACCGTCGATGGCGCCGCTGGTGGTGGGCCGCGGAGCGCGCGACGGGGACACCTTCGGCCTCGAGGAGCTGCTGCAGATGCGGCTCGAGGATCCGGTGCGCCCATGAGCCGCCGCGCCGAGAAACCCTCCACGGGCTCGTCCCGGGCCTCCACCGCGACCACCGCGATCCCGGTGCTCGAGCGGGCCCGGTCCTCGGTCTCCTCCTGGTTCCTCACCGGGCTGTCCCGGGGACGCCAGGACGTGCTGACCGTCAGTCGCGCCGCTGTGGCCGCGAGCCTCGCCTATCTCGTCTCCAGCGTGCTGTGGGACCACGAGTTCCCGTTCTTCTCCTCCATCGTCGCCTTCGTCATCATCGGCTTCGGCATCGAGAAGAAGATGCGCAAGATCGTCGAGATGGCCTCGGGGGTGATGTTCGGCGTGCTGCTCGGCGAGGTCGCCCGGCAGGTGATCGGCTCGGGGACCTGGCAGATCCTGGTGGTGGTGTTCTGCGCCGGCATGCTCGCGCGGTTCATCGACAAGTCGAATCTGTTCGGGTTCCAGACCGCGATCCAGTCGCTGCTGGTGATGATCATGCCGCACACGCCGACGATGACCCCGGGCGGGCGCGTGCTGGATGCGGTCACCGGGGTGGTGGTCGCGATCATCGTCCACCTGCTGCTCTCCGGGGATCCGCGGCGCCTGCAGTCCCGGGCGGCGATCTCCTTCTACCAGGAGCTCGAGGACTCCCTGGTGTCCCTGGCCCTGGCCGCACGCAGCGGCGACCGGGACGTCTCGCAGGCAGCGCTGGTCACCCTGCGCGACTCCTCCCAGAAGTACACCGACGAGTGGACCCTGGCAAACGACGTCGCCAACGAGATGGCGACCTTCTCCCCGTCCGGACTGCGCCACGCCGACGACGTCGGCCGCCTGGAGCACCTGCTGATCGGCTCCGACCGGGCGATGCGGAACATGCGGGTGATCGCCCGGAGACAGACGGAGTTCCTCGACGCCGTCCGGGGCGACGCGCATTCGACCCTGGCCGACGCCCTGCTGGCCGCCCGGGACGCGGTCACGGAGCTGTCCACCGCGGTCACGCACGACGAGGTCGACTTCACCACCGCACGGCGCAGGCTGCAGCTGTACTGCTCCTATCTCACCCCGGAGATGCTGCTGCGCAACGACGAGGGCACCCGACCGGGTCGCGCCGGACACTTCGAGGGCGTCACGCTCACGGTCCAGCTGCGCTCTCTCGCGATCGACCTGCTGCAGGCCACCGGTCTGACCGCGTCCGAGGCCAAGCAGTTCCTGCCCAGTCTCGTGATCGCCGCGGACGGCGACGCCATCGGCCCCCGCCCGCTGACGACGGAGATGCGGGCGCTGGAGCCGCCGGCGACCACGGAGGCCCTCGAGCTGCTGATCACCTCCCGCTCCGATCCCGACCGGCGACGCTGAGGCAGGTGGCGCTGACGCGGCGTCGCTGAATCGGCGTCGCTGAATCGGCGTCGCAGGAGCGAGCGACGCCGGGAGGGGCGGAGCAGCAGGACGCACCGGGCGCACCGGGCGCACCGGTGGCGTCCGGCGTCCCTTCAGCCCGGACCCGTATCCTGGAGCGATGATCGCCCTCATCCAGATGTGGATCTTCCTCGTGCTCGCCCTGGCCCTCCTGGCCGCGGAGGTCTGGGCCTTCATCAATGCCCTGCGGTTCCGCGCCGACGCCTATGTCGCGGCCGGCAAGCGCACGAAGCTCTTCTGGTGCGTCCTGACCGGCGTGGCCATGCTGGTGGGCTTCCTGTCGCTGCCCTACCCGGTCGGTCGCGGCGGAGCCTCGATGCTGTTCATGCTGATCGGCATCGTCATCGCGGGCATCTTCCTGGCCGACGTCCTGCCGGCGCTGAAGCGCGTGATGGGACGCGCCGCCGGCAACCGCTGGTGAGGCCGCATCGGCCCTCCCGTCGGGACCCCTGCTGGTGACCGGGGCCGACGCACCCTCCGCACCGCACGAGAGAACCCCGGAGCCTTCGCTCCGGGGTTCTCTTCTGGTGCGGGGTTCCGCTCGGGGGCGGACCTGCCCGCGCTGCGTCGATCAGCCCTGGTGGGTGCCCGCCGAGCGCAGGTTCTGGCAGGCCTCGACGATGCGAGCGGCCATGCCGGCCTCGGCCTTCTTCCCCCAGGCGCGGGGGTCGTAGGCCTTCTTGTTGCCGACCTCGCCGTCGACCTTCAGCACACCGTCGTAGTTGTCGAACATGTGGGCCGCGGCCGGACGCGTGAAGGCGTACTGGGTGTCGGTGTCGATGTTCATCTTGATGGTGCCGTAGTCCAGCGCCTCGGAGATCTCCTCCTCGGTGGAGCCGGATCCGCCGTGCATGACCAGGTCGAACGGACGCTCCGTGCCGTACTCCTCGCCGACGGCCGTCTGGATCTCGTCCAGGACCTTCGGGCGCAGCTTGACGTTGCCCGGCTTGTAGACGCCGTGCACGTTGCCGAAGGTGAGGGCGGTCAGGTAGCGGCCCTTCTCGCCCAGGCCGAGCTTGGCGGCGGTCTTCAGGCCGTCCTCGGGGGTGGAGAAGAGCTTGTCGTTGGAGACGTTCGCCTGCACGCCGTCCTCTTCGCCGCCGACGACGCCGATCTCGATCTCGAGGAGCTTCTTGGCCTCGACGGACTTCTCCAGCAGGCGCTCGGCGATCTCGAGGTTCTCGTCGACCGGCACGGCGGAGCCGTCCCACATGTGCGACTGGAACAGCGGGTCCAGGCCCTTGTTCACGCGGTTCTCGAGGTCCCACTGGATCAGGGGCTCGACCCAGGTGGGCAGGACCTCCTTGGCGCAGTGGTCGGTGTGCAGCGCGACGGTGATCGAGTAGTTCTTCGCCACGGCGTGCACGTACTCGGCGAGCGCGATCGACCCGGCGACGCGATCCTTGATGGTGGAGCCGGAGAGGTACTCGGCACCGCCGAAGGACACCTGGATGATGCCGTCGGAGCCCGCCTCGGCGAAGCCTTGCAGCGCGGCGGTGGCCGTCTGGGAGCTGGAGACGTTGACGGCCGGGTAGGCGAACTTGCCCGCCTTGGCGCGGTCGATCATCTCTGCGTACTGATCCGGGGTTGCGACTGCCATGAGGCATTCTCCTTGGGTCGAGCGGCGTGATGACGGCCGGGGGCGCGCGATGCGCCGCGCAGGGCCGTCCTATCCTCCTCATTGTCCCATAGGGCGCCTCCATGCCGACCGGGCCTTTCATCCCGTGGGAAGGTCGACGGCCGGCCTCCGCTCGGGCAGGCCGGACGCGCTCAGCGCAGCGGCCCCTCGGGGATCTCGCCGTGCTGCAGGATCCAGGTGTGCATCGCGATCGCGGCGGCGGCGGCGACGTTGATCGAGCGGGTGGAGCCGAATTGCGTGATGCCGACGACGGCGTCGGCGGCGGCGAGGAGCTCCGGGCTCACGCCGGGTCCCTCCTGCCCCACGACCAGCACGGCGCTGCGCGGCAGCAGGGCGTGCTCGATCGGCATCGCCCCGGGGACCAGGTCGATCGCGACCAGCGGGCGCCCCTCCTGGCGAGCCCAGGCGACGAGGTCCGCGGCGTCCGGATGATGGATCTCGTGCTGGTAGCGGTCGGTGACCATGGCCCCGCGACGGTTCCAGCGTCGTCGGCCGACGATGTGGAAGGCGCCGACGGCGAAGGCGTTCGCGGTGCGCACGACGGAGCCGATGTTCGCGTCGTGGCCGAGGTTCTCGACGGCGATGTGGAGATCGTGGCGGTGGGTGTCGAGCTCCGCCACGATCGCCTCGCGGCGCCAGTAGCGGAAGCGGTCCTCGACGTTGCGGCGGTCCCCGGCGGCGAGCAGCTCGGGGTCCAGGTGCGGGTCCGTCGGCCACGGCTCGGGATGGGGGCCGACGCCGACGACGCGCTCCGGCTCGGATCCGTCGGCGGGAGACTCCCGGCTCACTGCGCGGACCCGGGGGTCCCGTCGGACCGCGCGGAGGCCCCGTCGGGCCCGGAGTCCTCGGCACGTGTCGCGCCGTCGGGCCCGGAGCCCTGGAGGTCCTCGGAATCCTCGGTCTCGTCCTCCTCCTGCTCGAGGATCGCCTCGTCCGGATCGGGCAGGCCGAGCCGGCGACGGGCCATCTCGCGGCGGATGAGCTGGATCGCGAAGACCAGGATGACGAGGGCGATGATCGCGTAGACGACGTTGGAGAAGATGTCGGTGTACGGCTCGATCACGGTCCAGTTGCTGCCCATGAAGTAGCCGATGGTCAGGAAGACGGAGTTCCAGATGGCGCTGCCGGCCAGGGTGAGCAGGGTGAACGTGCCCAGCGGCATCGCGTACAGGCCTGCCGGGATGGAGATCAGCGAGCGCACGCCCGGCACCATGCGGCCGAAGAAGATGGCCTTGTGGCCGTGCTCGTCCATGAAGTCGACGGTCTTGTCGTAGTCCTTCACGTGCAGCAGCGGCAGCTTCAGGAAGATCGTGCGCAGGCGCTCCGGGCCGAGCAGGCGGCCCAGGCCGTACAGCAGCCATGCCCCGGTGATCGAGCCGCCGATCGAGGCGAGCAGCATCGCCCAGTAGGTGTTGTTCGGGCCGGCTGCGGCCACGCCGGCCAGCGGCAGGATCACCTCGGACGGGACCGGAGGGAACACGTTCTCCAGGAAGATCAGCAGCGCGACGCCGAAGGCGCCGAAGCTGTCCATCGTGCTCACGGCCCAGTCGACGATGTTCATGCAGGTCTCCTCGATCCTCGGTCGGCCGGTGCGGGAATCGGTCCGGACGGCCCGGCGGGGTCGTTCCCCGGAGAGGATCGCCGCCCCCGGATCGGGCCGGGCAGGGCCCCTCGCACCGCCCCGACCATGCTATGCGGTCTCCCCTGCACGTCCCCCGTGGAGGAGACCGATTGCGCAGGACCTTCACCAGCGCTGTCCCGACTGCTCACGCGTGGCCCTGCCGAGTCCGCCGCTCTGCTCGGTCGGTCACGCGGCCCGGGCGGCGAGGGCAGAGGGTCGACCCCGCCGGCCAGGCGGGACGGTCCCTCAGATCTCCAGCTCGGAGATGTCGTAGGCGGCGAGATAGCGGTACCCGGCGGATTCGACGGCCGCACGGGAGGCTTCCGAGCGGTGCACGATCACGGCGACCGCGTCGATCCTCGCCCCGGCCTCCTCGAGCGCCTCGCAGGCGGTCAGCACGCTGCCGCCGGTGGTGGAGGTGTCCTCGACGGCGACCACGCGACGATCGCCCACCTCGGGGCCCTCGATGCGGCGCTGCAGGCCGTGGGCCTTGTTGGCCTTGCGCACCACGAAGGCGTCCAGCGGGGTGCCGGTGGCCGCGGAGGCATGGAGGATGGAGGCGGCGACGGGATCGGCGCCCAGGGTCAGCCCGCCGGCGGCTTCGACGCCGGGCAGCAGTCCCTCGCGGCGCAGCAGATCCACCATCACGCGGCCCACCAGCGGCGCCGCCTCATGATGGAGGGTGATGCGGCGCAGGTCGACGTAGTGATCGGCTTCGGCACCCGAGGAGAGGGTGACCTGTCCGCGCACGACGGCGAGATCGCGGATCAGCTCGCGCAGGCGTTCGCGCGCGGCATCGATCGAGTCGGAGGGGACGGGTCCGGTGCTGGTCTCGGGCATGAGCTCAGCGTAATCGACCACACCGCGCGGGGACGGGCTGTGCGAGCAGGGCGGGCCGCGGATCAGGACGGCGAGGCAGGAGCACCCTGCTCCGGGTCTCCTGCTCCGGACTTGCGGTTCAGGATCTACTGTTCGGGATCGCGCTCCCACGGCGCATGGAGCTTGCGTCGGGAGGCCTTGCGTCGCGAGCGCTTCACGGCTCGGCGCTGGAGGTGCTGATACCAGGACTGCGACGTCATGGCCCTCACCAGCGGACGCGGTGCGATCCGGGAGACCTCCCCTGCGGTGCGGTAGGTGACCGAGGGGATCGACAGCACCGTGCCCCGTGCGGTGTCCTTGAGCGCCTGCTCCACCACGAAGGGGGCCTTCAGCCAGGTGATCCGCGGCAGCCCGTCCATGCTCATCGATGCCCGCTCGTGGAACTCGGTCTGGACGAAGCCGGGCAGCAGGGCGGTCGCGGTGACCCCGGTGCCCTTGAGCTCCATCGCGAGGGATTCGGTGAACACCGTGACCCAGCTCTTGGACGCGGCGTACGGCCCCGCAGTGGTGTACCCGGCCAGGGAGCTGACGTTGAGGATCGCCCCGCGACGGCGCTGGACCATGGTGCGTGCGGCCGCGTGGGACAGCACCAGCACCGCTTTCATGAGCGTGTCCATCTGCTTCTCATGGTCCTCGACGCCCACCTCGAGGAAGCCGCCCCGCAGCCCGTAGCCCGCGTTGTTGATCAGCAGGTCCACCCGGTCGACGGGATCGGTGATGCGGATCGCGACCCGCTCCAGCGGCTCCCGGTCGGAGAGATCGGCCGGTAGGACCTCGACGTCGACGGTGTGGACGTCCCGGATCTGCTCGGCGACCGCGCGCAGACGGTCCTCGTCGCGGGCGACCAGCACGAGATCGTGCCCGGTGCCGGCCAGCTGCCAGGCGAACTCCAGACCCAGTCCGGAGGTCGACCCGGTGACCAGTGCGCGCGCCATGGGCAGAGTTTACGACGGTTCGCGGCGGCGCACGGGCGTCTGCGCTCCCCCGTAGGATCGTGTCATGCGCATCGCGACCTGGAACATCAATTCGCTGCGGGCACGGATGGAGCGCGTGCTCGCCTTCCTGGAGCGCCACGACGTGGACGTCCTGGCCCTGCAGGAGACCAAGGCGAAGCCCGAGCAGCTCGATCTGACCGCCCTGTCCGACGCGGGGTACGAGGTCGCCGCCCACGGCCTGAATCAATGGAACGGCGTGGCGCTGATCTCCCGCATCGGCCTGCACGACGTGCGCACGGAGCTGCCGGCGGCGCCGACCTGGCCCGAGGACGAGACCGGTGTGGTCGAGGCCCGCGCGCTCAGCGGCGTGGTCGGGGACGGGCTGCGCGTCTGGTCGCTGTACGTGCCCAACGGGCGCGAGCTCGACCACCCCCATTACGCCTACAAGCTGCGCTGGCTGGAGGCGCTGCAGGCCGAGGGCGAGCGCGACCTGGCGACGGATCCGCAGGCCCGCACCGTGCTGGTGGGCGACTTCAACGTCGCCCCGCAGGACGAGGACGTCTGGGACATGGCCGCCTTCGACGGCAAGACCCACGTGACCGCGCCGGAGCGCGCCGCCTTCGAGGCCGTGGTGGATACGGGGTACGCCGATGTGGTGCGTCCGGACCACCCGGGCCCGGGGACCTACACCTACTGGGACTACCAGGCGCTGCGCTTCCCCAAGAAGGAGGGCATGCGGATCGACTTCGTGCTCGGCTCCCCGGCCGTGCAAGCGGCGGTGAGCGGGTCGTTCATCGACCGGGAGGAGCGCAAGGGCAAGGGCGCGTCGGATCACGCGCCGGTGGTCGTCGACCTGGAGTTCTGAGCACCTGGGGTTCTGAGCACCCCGGGGACATGAGCACCCCGGGGACATGAGTACCCCGGGGACATGAGCACCCGGCAGCGACGCCGGGGACCTGAGCACCCGGCCCCACACATGGTGGAGCGGCGACGCGATCTCTCGCGGCGCCGCTCCGGACGAGCCATCTGCATCGGTATCAGGCGTGCACGGTGTGTGGCTGCGGTGGCGCTTTCGACGCCTCACAGCCGGTCCGTTGCGGGGACCAGTCGCACGTGGGTTCCGGTGCCGGTATTCGTCGTTGTGCAGATCACACTACGCCGGGTACGCAGAGGGTGCAAGCCCCGGCCCCGGAGCGTCCTTCCTCCCCAGAGGGTGGTTGTCCACCATCGAGGTCGATGCGGTGCGCTGACGCTCCTGAGCTGGCCACCATGGCCGCATGACCAGCACCACCATCCCACCGACCCGTCGCCCCGCACCCCCGTCGGACCTCCTCCATGCGGCCGTCCCCACGGAGCCGGCGGGCCGTCCCGACGCCGCTCCCCGGCGGCGGCGAGCACGGTTCCCCGGCCCTCTCGCGCAGTCGACCGAGGCGACCTCGCAAGGGCGCCCGCAGGTGCGCTGGCTGGGATCCGAGGTCGCTCTCCTGGAGCGCGTGCGCGATCACGCCACCGCCGTGGGGATGGACCTCGTCGACGCGTCCGGTGACGGTTCCTCGGCGGGTCGGCCCGCCGCTGTCGTGATCGATGGTGCCGCACTCGCCGACGATGCACGCCCTCTGCCCGGCCCCTCCGTCCCCCTGCTGGTGGTGATGGACGGACCCGAAGTCCCCGTCGCCGCGTGGAAGCGGGCGCTGGGTGCCGGGGCCCGGGCCGTGATCACCCTGCCCGACGGCTCCGACGAGCTGCTCTCCCTCCTCGCCGAGCTCGCTCGTCCGCGGGCGGCGTCGACCCTGGTCGCCGTGACCGGCGGCTGCGGCGGGGCCGGCGCGTCGAGCTTCGCCGCCCGCCTGGCAGCGGCGGCACGCTCGAGCGGACCGGTGGTCCTGGTCGATGCCGACCCGCTGGGCGGCGGCCTGGACCTGCTGGTGGAGGGGGTCGGGTCGGCCGGCATCGGCTGGGCCGACGCCGCCGGTCTCGGCCCCGACGACGGCGAGGCCCTGCGGGAGGGGCTGCCCCGGGTCGACGAGGTCTCCCTGCTGGCCGCGCAGGATCATGGAGGGCCCGACGCGTCCTCGCTGTCCAAGGTGCTCTCGGCGCTGGCCCCGCTGGGTGGGACCGTGATCGTGGACCTGGCCTCCGCCCTGGTGCCGGTCGCGGCCGAGCATGCCGACCGGGTCCTCCTGGTCGTACCCACTTCTGATCATGCGGTGCGGGCCGCCGCCCGGCGACTGCGCAGCTGGCCTCAGCTCGACCCCCCGACCCAGGTGGTGGCGCGTCGTCGCGGCCCGCTGTCCCCGCCGGAGGTCTGCGAGGATCTCGCCCTGCCGCTGGCCGGCTCCTTCCGCGACAGCCCGCGGGGAACGGTGCCTCTGCTGGACGTGCGCCGGGGCGGCGCCGACCGCGCGGCTCGTCGCCTGCTGGCCCGGCCCGGGGCGGAGCACGGGTCATGACGGCGTCGAGGGCCGCTCCGGCCGAGGACCTCTCCGACCTGCTGGAGCTCGTGCGCGAGGACCTGGTCCGCTCCCCCGGCCCCGTCGACGTCCCGCGCATCGCCCGGGTCCTGAGCCGCCAGGGTCGCGTGCTCGGCGCCGCGGCGACGCTCGAGGTCACCGCCCATATCCGGGATCACATCGACGGGCTCGGCCCTCTGCAGGGCCTGGTCGGCCCCGGGGTGACCGATCTGCTGGTCAATGACGACGGCTCGGTCTGGGTCGACGACGCCGACGGCCTGCGGCCGACCACGGTGCATCTGACCCCGGCCCCGGCCCGGGACCTCGCGGTGCGCCTGGCGACCGCCGGCGGACGGCGTCTCGACGACGCCGTCCCCTGGGCCGATGCCCACCTGCCCTCGGGCATCCGCGTCCACGCCGTGCTGCCGCCGCTGTCCCCCGGCGGCGCGATCCTCTCCCTGCGTCTGCCCTCCTCCGAGAGCCTGGACCTCGCGGCGCTCGCCGAGCTCGGCGCCGTCGGCCAGGAGGCCCGTGCGGTGCTGCTCGCCCTGGTCGCCGCCCGAGTGCCGTTCCTGGTCACCGGGGGCACCGGGACCGGCAAGTCGACCCTGCTCGCGGCCCTGCTGCGGGAGGCCCCGCCCACCGAACGGATCGTGGTGGTCGAGGACGTCCTCGAGCTCGCCGTGGACCATCCCCATGTGGTGCACCTGCAGTCCCGCCACGCCAACAGCGAGGGCGCCGGCGCCGTGGATCTGACGACCCTGGTGCGCCAGAGCCTGCGGATGCGCCCGGATCGGATCGTGCTCGGGGAGTGCCGCGGCGGGGAGATCCGCGAACTGCTCCAGGCGCTGAACACGGGCCATGAGGGCGGCTGCGGCACCGTCCATGCGAACACCGCCGCGGACGTGCCCGCCAGGTTGGAGGCCCTCGGCGCCCTCGGCGGTCTGGACCGTGGCGCCCTCGCCGCTCAGGTCAGCAGCGCCCTGGAGGTCGTGGTGCACCTCGGGCGGCGCGGCGGCGTCCGCCGGCTCGAGGAGATCGCCGTGCTGCACCGGGATCGCGAGGGGATGCTGCGCGCCACCACGGCCCTGCGCGCCGAGGAGGGCGGTCTGCGGGAGGGCCCGGCCGCCACCGCATTGTCCGAGCGTTTGGCGCGCGAGCCGCGCTCCTCCTCCCCTGCGACGCAGGCGATGGGCCCGGAGGCGGCGTCGTCCGCGGCACGGGTGCCCTCTGCCCCGTCCGCAGCGTCCGCCTCCGCATCGTCCGCCTCCTCGTCGCCCCGGACCGGCCGGAGGGCGGCGTGATGCTGCTGATGCTGTGCGGACTCCTGGCGGCTCTGTGCCTGGTCTGGGTCGTGACGCCGCCCACGGCCCCGGCGTCTCCGCAGGGTGCCAGGGCGCAGGCGCGGCGCTCGGGGGCGACCCCGCTCGAGGTGGCGCGGATGGTGGAGCAGCTGGCCACGGTGATCGGTTCCGGGGCGTCTATCCGTCGCGCCTGGGGCGCGGTCGCCCGGTCGCTGCCCGTGGGGGAGCTTCGAGAGCTGGCCCGCGCCGCGGCCTCCGGGGCGGATCCCCGGCGAGCGGCCCCGGGCCGGCTGCACGGCTCGGAGACGATCGGGTCGCTCGGCGCCGCCCTCGCGGTCTGCGAACGCACCGGGGCGCCCACGGCCGGGATGCTGCAGAGCCTCGCCGATGCCCTGCGGGACCTGCACGATGCGTCCTTGGCCCGGCGCACGGCTTTCGCGGGGCCGCGCTCGACCGCCCGGATCCTGCTGGTGCTGCCGCTGGCCGGGCTCGGGCTGGGGATGCTGCTGGGCGGGGATCCGCTGCGTCTGCTGCTCGCCTCGCCCGCCGGGAATCTGCTGGGTGCCCTCGGCATCGTGCTGACCGCTGCGGGCTGGTGGTGGATGCGGCGCCTGATCCACCAGGCGGATCCGCCTCGCGGCAGCCATGTCGACCCCTCGGTCGTCCTGGAGCTGATCGCCGGGGCCCTCGACTCCGGTCTGCCCCTGTCCCGCTCCGTCGCCGCGGTCGCACAGGCTCTGCCCGCGGGACCGGATGCTCAGCTGCTGGGCCGATCGGCCGCCGCGCTGGAGGCCGGACTGCCCGCCGCGCTCGCCGTCGACGACCTCCCGCCGGCCTTCGCCCCGCTGGGGCAGTCCGCGGTCCTGGCGGAATCCGCCGGAGCGGATCTGTCGCGCGTGCTGCGATCCGCGGCCCGGGACGGGCGCAGGGGGCGCGCCCGGTATGCGGAGGTGCGGGCGGCCCGGCTCGCGGTGCGTCTGGTGCTCCCCACCGGCATCACACTGCTGCCGGCCTTCGTCGTACTGGGGATCATCCCGACCGTGATGTCCCTGCTCGGCGGCACCTTCGCGCTCACCACCACGGGGTCGATGCTGCCATGACCATCGCGCCGCCCCGGGCCCGGGCCCCGCCGTCGGACGGCCACGGCGGGTGAGACGCCGCAAGGTGGCGGCTGCGGCCGCCGTATCGGGACGGCAGTCGCCGTCTGCCCGCGGCAGCTCGTCGCCCCCGAATCGGGCGGCGACGCGCCGCTCACGAATCGGACGGTATCGCGCCGTCCACGAGATGAAGGAGAAGTCCATGTCCGCCACGAAGAATCGGCTGCGTCGCGGCCTCGACCGCGTGATGCGGGACGAGACCGGTGCATCCACCGCTGAGTACGCCATCACGGTGCTCGCAACCGTGGTCGAGCAAAAGCATACTTAGATGGCGCTGAGATGCGCTGAGATGCGCTGTCGTGGTTATAATTGGAGCGTGGCCGAGGTTCGGTCACTACCCCGACCGGAGCAGTGCTCCTCCGGCGGAAAATGAGAAGCGCCGGCATGAGCACACCGGTGGAAGAGGGACTGGCGGGCGACCCACCACCCTCGGATGACAGGGCAGGGTCGCGTGTCGGAATCCAGGGATGGGCTCCTCCGACTGCCACTGGTGACCCACACTCGCGGGACCGGCGTGACTCCCGGCGCGAGGAAATAGGCCAGAGTCACAGGTTCCGAGGAGATGGGCTCTCTTGGGTGGACCGGCCGAGCATGACCCACACTCGTCGGACCTGGCGCTCCAGCGACGAGGACATGGCCTGAGCGAAGCCGCCCTTACTGGTAGGTGAGGGACTTACGAGGCGGCCACGAGTACACGGGTAATGACTCCTAGGGAGTCCCTGTGTCCTCGACACCCCCAGTCTCGCCCATCTATGTCACCCTTCAGCAGGCCGTCGCTGAAGGCTACGCTGCATACTCGACGCTACGCGGCTACATCGCTGACGGTCGGCTTCCTGCAATTTATATCGGCGGCAGGATTAAGATCCGTCGCGAGGATCTCGACGCTCTCGCGACTCCTGCGCGGCAGGCGCCCACTCGTGACGTCGTCGCCGCTGTCGAGCGAATTGTTGCCGAAGCGCCACCGTTGACACCTGAGCAGCGCGAGCATCTCGCGGTCATCCTGGGCGGCACATCGTGAGCGCGAAGACTACCGGCCCGAACGGCCACGAGGCCGTCGGTTTCGCCGGCGCCGATTCGGCGATCGCGGACACCCTGTCCAACTGGTGCTCCCGCAGTGCCGACTCAGCCTACGCGCGCAACTGCTCGCCGATGGCGCGCCAACTGCCCGCCGACCTACTCGAGGCCACGGACGCACATCGGATACAGACCGATGATGGTGATGGCGTGAGTGCCACCGACCGCGTGCCGGTATCACCTCGTGACGGTCGTGTACCAGTTGTACCCGTTTTGGTTTATGGAAGTGGCACACACTCCTCGCTCGTATATCAAGCGAAACCGGGCCGTGTACCGAATGTACCAATCTACTTCGAGCCAGGATTTCTGCCTCAGACCCCGCCCAAGAATGGGTACGAATGGGTACGTCGGAGCAAAAGTGCAGTTCAGCCCGGGTGCGCACGCGCCTGTGGTCTTGAGATGACGTTCCCGAGATTGGGTACGACGGATCAGCGTCGCAGGCGTTGTAACTCCTGGTCAGAAGCAATTTGTAGCAGCTCTGCCGGCGTACCCATTCTCCAACCCGAGAATGGGCGCGAATGGGTACGAGGGTTCCTGGAGGTGCAGCGAGGAGTTGACGCGCGGCCGCGTCCTCCCTGAGGGATGGCCTCGGCTCACAGGCGGCCAGACACAAGAAAAGGATGCCTGGCGAATGGCATCTCCGAGCATCCGCAGAATCTCTGAAGCAAGGAATACATTAGCAATGTCAAAAACATCAACCGCGCCTCGTCATCGGCGCTTCAAGGTGACCAGCAAGCTCCTCACTCGTACGCAGTTCCTGGAGGGAGTCGACCGACCCAACGTCAAGCGGTACGTGGGCGTAGTCCATGACCGCGATGGCGTCGACCCGCATGTGCAGGGCTGCATCGAGCTTGTGGAAACCCGGACTGTCGCAACGGTCGAGAGGATGTTCGGCTGTGACGTGCAGGTGCAGCCTCTGGTCAATACGAAGGGGGACCCGCACTCCTGGGCGCGGTACATCCGCTATCTGCTGCACGAGAGTCCGTATGAGCAGGCCAAAGGCAAGGCGCGCTACGAAGATGAGGAAATTTTCGCAACGCCCGGCTACGACTGGCGCGCCGAAGTCGATGCGCTGACAAGCAAGGAGGGCTACAAGGTCCCGCTGCTCGAGGAGATCAAGAGCAAGCTGATGGTCATTGAGCTCACGCCGCTCGACGTCAAAGAGATGCATCCGGAGCTTTATGCAAAGAACTACGCAGCGATCAATCAGGCGTACGAACACAGCGGCTCGATCGTCAGACAGCTCAGCCGCAGATTGAAGGATCGACTGTGCGAGCTGGATGACGTCCACAAGGCGTACCCGAGGCTGTACGCCAAGTTCCACGAGCAATTCGAACGGGAGTACGAGAAAGGCCAGAGAGCAAGGCGCGAGGAGCTCCGGCGGATGGCTAGCCAGGCGGGCGACGCCGCCGTGGCGGTCACGGAGACGCCTGCGACTCCCGTGCAAGTGCTTGCATCGCCTGAGTCTCGGTCGAGGTCCGCAGCGACGCCTGCGACCGATGCCAAGCCGGAGCGCCCCGAGCGCATCGAGCGCCTTCTGAAGGGTGTGCGTCTGCGGGTGGGCAGCTTCCCGGACTGGCGGCTCGTCGAGTACGTGGAGGATGTCTACGACAAGGCGATGACCGATGAGGAGTTCACGGACGAGGAGAACGCGCAGATCTGGCACGAAGAGCACGGGTATGTCCTTGATGAACTGCGCGCTGAACTCACCGGAGGTCGACTGACGGTTGCTGGCGTCGAGATGGTGGCCTGCGCCTGCGGTAACGGCTTCGCGCCGATCTGCTTCGGCGCTGAGGGCTATGTTGCAGAGCTCGATGAGGCAGCGCAGGAGGCGATCGACATCGACTCAATGGGGTGGTGAACCCAATCCGTGTGAAGAAGGGAGGGGTCGCACTCCCCGATGTGCGACACAGGTCGTCCCGAGGTGAAGGTCGCTTCGGTGCAGTCCCGGGTTTCCCGGTGGAAGTGAGGAAGAGCAATGACATGGGCAGATGAGATCGAGGCGAAGGCTGCAGAAGCACTGGCAGCGAAGCGTGACTATGAGAAGCAGGTCCAGCGGGGTGCTGCGAGGGCCAGCTACGAGCGCTCGCGCATCGCGGAGGAGCTCTACCGGTTGTTCGATGTGGAACCTGTCGGCCGCGACAAGGCCGAGGCGAAGCGGGCACAGATCCTGCTCAAGAGGATCGAGGAGATGATCGCCCAGACCGGTACCCAGACCTCGCGTCTGGATGTGTCCGAGGATGCCGTGGAGGACGGCACAGAGGGGGCTCCTTATGTGTCGAGCTTGGCGTCGGTCGACCCCCTCTCTGGCGACGGTGAGGATGACGGGATGGAGCATGTGTAGCCCGTCGATCCTGCGACACAGAAGGGCCCCGATGCTACGTAGCGTCGGGGCCCGCCTGTGTCTTCGGCCGAGTCGCCTGCGACTCGGATCGGCACTTGTGCGGGAGGTGCGCCCGCGCACCGAGGCCCATCAGGCGCGCAGCGCCGGGGGAGTCCAGATGGGGGCGTAGCCCCCTCTGGCCAGCAGCCCCCCAGGTCCGAGCGAAGCGAGGATTTGTATACTGGGGGGATTGCTGGCTAGCAGGGATATACTCGGCTATGATGGTAAGCATTGAGTACCCTCTCGGCGGTTCAGGGCATCGTTTAGACGCTCGCCGAGAGATGGGGATCGTCAGGATGGTTCCCGGTCGGAGGTCTGCTTGCAGGGCGCCGGGTACGTAGCGAAGGAGGTGGCCCTGTGGCGTCCGAGCAGACTGTCGTTGTGTCCGCCAGGATGACGGTGGAAGAAGCTGAAGAACTTGACCGTGTCGGTACCGTCGAGCCCGCCGTGAAGAATCGGTCCTCGGCTGTCCGCCGACTCATCGCCGCGTCGTCGACGGTGGGTGCCAAGAGCATCACCAAGGCCGCCGTGACAGGTGCAGAACTGCGCCTCGGCCGTCGCGCTGCGCATGTGCCAGAGAGGGTGCGCGACGCACTCGCTCTGCGCGACGCGGTGCTGCACACGCGCGAGGACCTGACCGTCGCCATGGGCGCGGTTGAGAAGCAGACACGCGCCGCGGGTTACTCGCTCAACCAGATCGCCCGGGCATGTAACGTCCTCGCGTTCCGCAGGAGCCATGGGGTTGGACCCGTGGCTCCGTTCGATGAAGGTGAGGTCGCGGCGCTCAAGGCCGAGAACGATCGTCTGATCGAGTGCGTCGAGGAGCTGTCCCGGACGGTCTCCGAGAAGTTCGCCAGGCTCGATGAGTTGACTCGCAAGCCGACGCCTCGCTCCGGTAAGTAGGCCGCCGTGCAGACCAAGATTATCCCGACCGATTCGACCGCTGCGACGCTTCGGTATGTCACGGGGAGCAAGCGATACGAGGCTGTCCCTGCGGGCAGTCGGATGGCGCATATTAGCGCGCAGAACTGCGGCGTCTCGACTGCGGTCGACAACTTCTCCCAGCTGCGTCGTGAGTACCGTCAGGACAAGCGGGAACGGAAGCTCCCAGGTCGGTACTACGAGCCGGATGATCCGACTGACGCCACGCACCTCAAGCAGGGCAAGAACTGGCGTGAGGCTCGCTCCGGCGAGGAGGCCACGCATGTCCGGGTTGCTCCGGAGAACGAGTTCGCCATGTGCAACGACGGCTACCACATCATCGTGTCGTTCGGTCTGCACGAGGTGAATCCGGACGATCCTCAGCAGACCGCCGAGGCGTTCCGCTTCGTTGAGGACTCAATCCAGCAGATCTATCCGGGCCAGCAAGGCCTCCTCGTCGGCCAGACAGACGCCGAGGGGTCGCCGTCCGCGAGGGCGCGCGGGGAGGGCGGGAAGTTCCACGTCCACTACGTCACCAACTCGGTGCTGGCCAAGGACATGGAGCTGGGCGGAACTCGGTTTCGCGCGGGCCAGCGGCAAAAGGGCGACCTCACCAACATCGACGACGTCCGTCGCCGTATGGACGACCGTCTCAACACGCATCATCAGGAGTACGGGCTGCCGGCTCAGGTGATGGCACCTGTGGGCAGTCGGGAGTATGAGAGGGGCGTCGCCAGCAAGAAGGACTACTACGACCGCGTGAAGGGCAAGCTGTCCGATGAGGACCGCGTTCGTCTTGCCGTTGATGACGCCCTCGGCAACATCCATGAGAGGGAGGGCACCCAGTTGGGGGGCATGTCCAGCAACGTCCGTCTGCAGGTGTTTGGCGAGCGTCTCATCGAGATGACGGGCAACGAGGTGCAGACCTCGATCCGCACGACAAAGGCGGGAGATCAGAAGCTGCGCAGCTACCGTCTCGACGGGCGCGCGACTCCTTTGGGTCGCAAGCTCGGCAAACCGTACATGGATCAGGGCGTGCAGGAGCAGCTCGAGGAGATCGCTCAGGGGACCTGGGAGCGCCAGGCTGCGCACCAGGACCTGACTCATCTCCCTAAGAGGGAGATGAGCGACCTTCCGGTCGAAGAGCTCACCGAGGTGCGCCGAGGGCTGCGCACCAGCGTCGCGGCCGACATGGTCGAAAAGATGTGGCGGGAGAATCCCGAGATGCACGCCGCCTACCTGCGCCAGGTACGTGAGTCCGGCGAGGGCTCTGTTGCCTCTCACGAGGAGGTCACTCGCTCTGCTCAGGAGGCATACATCCAGGGGGAGCTGGCCGAGTACATCGCATCCGGTACCGCGTTGCTCGAGGAGCAGCGGCAGCAGGATGTCAATCGTGCTCGCCAGGAAGAGCTCGAGGCTCAGCGGGAACAGGCGCGCCAGGAAGAGCTCGAGCGGGCACGCGAGCAGCAGGCGGCCCGAGACCGCCGCCAGGCCCTCAGCGAGGCCGAGGAAACCCTGGAGAAGCCCTCCCGGATCACCGTCACCGATCGTCCCGCTGGACCCGTGCAGGGCGTTGCCCAGGCCGACGAGGACGCTGATCGCCCGTACCCAAGCCTTCCGCTGGAGTCGGGGCGGATCGACGGCACGTTGGGCCACTCGACCGAGGACGTGGACATGCTCGCGGTGATCGCCAAGAGCCGCCGCCGCAGTGAGGAGACGCCCTCTATGTACATGGTGGACTATCAGCTGCGCGAGGGTCAGCCGCTGGCTCAGTATCAGACCGGTCTGAGCCTGTTCCAGAGCACTCCCCGTGATGGCGCGCCCACGACGTTCAAGTCAACCGACAGATCTGCGCTGCAGAAGGATCTCGGCGGTGTCATGGACGAGTTCGTGGATTCGCCCTATGTGCTGCAGTCCGGATTGATCAGGCCGAACACCAAGGTCCGCGTCGTCGCGTTCACCGCGGACCTCGAGACCATCGACAGGCGGCGGGTACCGATGGACATCAGGCGGACGGATCGGCCGATCACGGCCGACGTCATGAAGCGTCAGGAAGCCCTGCTCATGGAGTCGCACGCGCTGCGCAACGAGGGGCGTCTGGCCGACTTCTCGCCATCGTTCAAGGTCAAGCAGGAGCGCATGGAGCGTGCTCGTGACGGTCGAGGCCCATCGGTTCAGAACGACCGCTCAAAGGAAGGCGGGCCGAGCCTCTGACGGCCCCAGCCCACTGTAGAACCTGAGTGTCCAAGCGCGCGGACTTCGCTGGGTGCTCAGGCGGCGGGGGTGCTGCTCTCGTGGGCGTAGGCGCCCGTGCCGTTCAGGGCCGCGTAGAGCGTCGTGCGGGACACGCCCAGCCCCCGGGCCACCTTGGCATGCGCGACGCCCGTCTCGAGGCTCTGGCGGGCGTCCTCGGAGGTATTGTCAAGACCTGTGGATGAGTAGTTTCAGGCGGCCTGGTGATCCGGCGCTGATCCGGGGGTGGTTGGGCCGCTCGACGAGGCGTCCTATATGGAAGCGAGCGCCGGGGCGGACGAGGGTGACGAGGTGGGACGCATTGACGGCGCGCCAGCGGAGGTGCGCGGGCTCGACGACCCTGAAGGCCATCGCCACGTCAGCGGCCCGTGAACCGGAAGGTCGACTCGATCGGGTTCGTCGTGCGCGGGTGGAACCAGTGCTCGGCCGAGTAGTCGCAGAACTCCAGCTGCACCTCGAGATCGTCGATGATCCTCGCGACTGCCTTGGGCCGCTTCGCGCCGTAGAGGCCGGCGAACTTTCTGGCCGGTCTCCGCGTGGGCGCGGTCCTCGACCTGCCAGATCTCGGTCAGGGTCTTCTTCGCCCGCAGCATCAGACCAGACCACAGCTAAGTCCTCAGATGCGACGAATCGGACATGCCCACCGCCCCATGTCACAGACCACGTTCAGTTCAATTCCGCAAGCGTGAGCCAAGTCGGACGCCACCTTGGCCACTGCGTCCTCTTGACGTCCGACTGAGCAAGTGGGAACGTGATGGGGGACACTTTAAGGAACTCCGACAATGGCAGGGATGTGATTGACGTGGCTACAAATCGTCGCAATCTCGTATTTAGAATCGCGCCGGCAATTGCGCTGGGGGGCGCGTTCGCAGCCGCTCCAAGTGTAGCGCGCGCCGATGGTGGGCAGGAAGATGTAGGTGCAGCCGGTGACCGTGCTAAGCGTGGCCTTAGCAATGCAGAATTGAAGGAGTACGAGGATCTCGAGACCGCTTTCGGCGAACTCGGGGATCTCACGGATGCCGAAGTCCAAGAGCTCGCTGAGAGTCAGATGGCGACGGGAGGGGAGAGCGATCCGGCGGTCGCCAGGATCCCTCTTCCTGGGCCCGCAGCTCTCGTGAGCTGTGCCCTGACGGCAGCCTGGGTCTTCCGTGGCGGGGTCTCGGAGAACCGTGTCATCATGCAGGTGACCGAGGTGGTCGTGGGTTGCGTGGGGATTCCTGCCACCTCCTGGGTGCTCGTCCGCGTGGCTCGGCTGGTGTGGCGGTATCGGAAGAAGATTGCAGCCGCCCTCGCAGCGGCCGGTCTTACTGCGGCTCAGCTTGCCCCGCTGAGGAACGCACCCTACCCCGGCTGAGGCCGCCACTGGCACTTAAGGGCTGGAGATGATTTGTCTTGAGGATGCCTTCGCGAGTTGGGTTTCAGCGCGCGGCGTTGTATCTCGGTGTTTCCGTTGCGGGATTGGCGGCACTCGTAGGTGTGTACTGCCTCATCTCTGGTAGGTCGCTGGGTGAAGCGCTGGGAAACCTTTGGATTGCACTGGTTATCGCCCTAACGGTGGCTGTTGCTACGGCTTTTCGTGATCAGCGAGAAGAAGGTGGCACGGATTCAGAAGAGTCGCATCATGAATAGCGATTGTGAACTCCTGCAGTTGCAGTTGCTATAGCCTAGAGGGTGCCAATGAGAGGGTTCGGATCGCAGATCCAGTCGGACCCTCTCAGGAGGGTGAGATTGTGTCACGATCTGCGGATGAGAAGTTTCAGGCGACTCGCTGATCCGGCCCTGATTCGAGGGTGTCGGAGTGGTCGCGGCGTTCGACGAGTTGTCCTTTCTCGAATATCGCTCCGGCGCGGACGAGTGCGACGAGGTGGGGTGCGTTCACGGCGCGCCAGCGGGTCTGGGCGGACTCGATGAGCTTGAATGCCATCGCGATCCCAGCGGCGCGAGACCCGGGCCCTTTCGTGACACGCTGGCGCAGCCGGACGGTGGCGAACGTCGACTCGATGGGGTTGGTGGTGCGCAGGTGGATCCAGTGCTCGGCGGGGTAGGCGTAGAACTCCAGCAGTACGTCGAGGTCGTCGGTGACCTTCGCGGCGGCCTTGGGCCACTTGGCCCCGTACTCGTCGGCGAAGACCGCCGCGGCAGCCTCAGCGTGCTCACGATCCTCGGCCTGCCAGATCTCGGCCAGTGCCTTCTTCGCCCCCGGCTGGGCCGACTTGGGCAGGGCGTTGAGCACATTGGCGATCTTGTGGAACCAGCAGCGCTGTTCCCGGGTGGTCGGGAAGACGTCGCGGAGGGCGGACCAGAACCCCAGTGCGCCGTCCCCGATCGCGAGCACGGGGGCGGCCATCCCGCGACGTTTGCAGTCGCGCAGGAGGTCGGCCCACGACTCGGTGCTTTCGCGGTGGCCGTCATCGAGGGTGATCAGCTCCTTGGTGCCGTCGGCGCGCACGCCGATCATTACCAGCAGGCAGATCTTGTCCTGGTTCAGGCGGACCTTGAGGTGGATCCCGTCGACCCAGACGTAGACGTAGTCGGTGCCGGCCAGCGACCGGGTGTTGAACGCGGCCGCCTCGCCCTGCCACTGGCCGGTCAGGCGGGTAATCGTTGCCGGTGACAGGCCCGCGGCTGAGCCGAGGAACTGCTCCAGCGCCGAGGCGAAGTCGCTGGACGAGAGGCCGTGCAGGTACAACAGTGGCAGCACCTCGGCCACCTGCGGGGACTTGCGCGCCCAGGCGGGCAGGATCGCCGAGGCGAACCGCTTCCGCTCACCCGTAGCCTCGTCGGTGCGCTTGTCGTTGACCCGTGGGGCACGGACCGGTACTGCACCGGCCGCGGTGGTCACCTCGCGGGTGGCGTGGTACCCGTTGCGCACCACCAGCCGGTGGCCGTTGTCGTCGACCTCGTCCGCCGAGGCGTCGACGTAGGCGGCGACCTCGGCCTGCAACGCGGCCGCGAGCATCTGCCGGGCACCGTCGCGAGCGATCGCATCGAGCATCGACTCGCCGGGCGGGTTCGGCCCGGCCTGGTTGGAGTCGGAATCGTCGGGGACTATCTTGAGCATCGGGCGTACCTTCCCGAACCAGCGCGTCAACGCCGGTTCTTGATCAGAGTCTTCGTTCCTTGTAGATCAGCCTCGGGAAGGTGCGCCCCTTGCACGCCACCCCGCCGAGACTCATCCACAGGTTCTGATCATTCCTCGCGTCCTCGATCTGCTCGGCGCTCAGGCGCACCGTGCGCTGGTAGACGCCCTTGGCGCGGGCTGCGGCGATGCCCTCGGCCTGGCGCTCCCGGGTGGTGGCGCGCTCGAGCTGGGCCACGGCCGCGAGGATGGTCAGCATGAACTCGCTCTGGGGAGTGTCGGTGCTCAGCTCGGGGTTGTCGACGAAGACGACCTGGACCTGTTTGGCGCGCATCTCCTCGACGAGGGCGAGGAGGTCGGTCGTGGAGCGGGCGAGGCGGTCAGGCGACTTGACCTTGACGATGTCGCCCTCCCTGACATAGCCGATCAGTCGGGCCAGCGCCGGTCGGTCGCAGGTGTTCTTGCCGCTGACCTTCTCGGTGAAGAGCTTGTCCACCTCCCCGAGCGCCTGCAGTTGGCGGTCGAGGTTCTGGTCAGCAGCGCTGACCCTGGCGTAGCCCACGGTCTTGCCGGCCATGCCCTCTGAACAACATCCTCGGACCGGCCGACCAGCACCACCACGAGGCCCGGTGGTCCGCAGGACCGACGGGCGACGCGACGCGAACGATGCCTAAAAAGAAGGCCCGCCCGTGACTCCCCTGGGGGAACCACGAGCGGGCCTTGTTGATGTGTCAGTCGGTGATCCAGTCACCGTTCGAGTCAGTGGTGTAGCCATCGACCTCGCCCTCGAGCACTCCGATCTCGCCGGAACGCATGACCGTGAAGGTGAACGACGCGGCGTCGCTGGTCGTGTCATCCTCGCCGCTCTTCGGGAGACGGAGGGTGAACGTCGCCGAATCCTCGTCGCTGACCGAGGACGCACAGGGCTGGACCAGGGTGATGTCAGAACCATCGTCCGAGGCGTAGGCCCCCGTCTCGGGGTCCGCCTCGTCCAGCGCATCGAGCGCAAGTGCGCCGTCTGGGAACTGCCCAGTCTCGTTCCCGGGGTCGCCGGGTAGTCCCAGAGCGCTCAGGAGCGTGCCACGCGGCGTCCCCTGGCTCTCCTGTGCTTGGCGTTCAAGTGCATCGACGTCCAGCTCACCGTCTGCTGTCACGGGACCGACCATCACGTCCATTTGCTCGATGGCTTCCTCCGTGCCGGCAGCCGCGACGAACTCGTCCCAGCTGGCGTATCCGAGCTGGTCGAGAGCGGCCTGCAGGTCGGCGTCGAAGGTCTCCTTCTGCTTCTCGACGGACTCGGCGGCGCTCTGGCCGGAGGCCTCGAGTGTGGACTTCCCATCTCCGGCGTAGGCCACCTGCAGGTCTACGGCGCAGCGGTCGGCGGATTCGAGCTCGTGCGGCGTGAAGGCCATGCCCGAGACGAGGAGGCCATCCATGTCCTCCCCGGCCGCCTCCATGAGGCTCTCGGGGATGCGGACCTCGAGCGCGCCGGCGTCGCCGGCGTACGTGGGCTGCGCGAACTCGTAGACGTTCTCCTGCGCCTCAGCGGGGCCGTCGCCCGTCGATGCATCGGTGGACCCGCCGCAGGCGGATAGCACCAGGGGGGCTGCCAGTGCGAGGGCGGCAAGGCCGAATGACCTACGCGCGGTCATGGTCATGGTCATGCTGATCTCCTAGTTGGGTCCGTGATGGACAGGGCCGTAGGGGTCCGCCAGTCACCAACAGCGATGAGGTGTTCATACGTCTTGGCTCATAAACGAGCCGAATCCCCACAGGCCAAACATAACAGGCCTTGCAAATAGGGTGTTCTATCACAGGCCCGATGGGGACGATTGTTCTGTGAACTGGACAAATGCGGACGCGCGTCGCCTCGGAGCGACCCTCCGCAGCCTGAGGGAGCAGAAAGTACTTACGCAGGAGGGCCTGGCCTACTCCGCCGGCCTGACAAAGAACTCACTCCAGCTGCTCGAGGCCGGGCGCGGCTCGGGCCGGAAGGACTCCACGAGCCCCTCGAACCCCCGAATGGCGACGATGACGAGCCTTGCCGGCGCCCTCGACATGAGCGTGTCGGAACTGCTCAGGAAGGCGGACCTGTAGCTGCGGACACCTGGTGGCCAGATCGTGGTCTCGCCGCGGCCAGCAAGAGGCCAATGAGCACCCACGCATCGACTGCTCCAAGAACCGTTGCCGTGCTCGGGCCAGCTGAGGCCCATGTGTGACCACTTGCGGTCACTGTCTGGCCGGTACGTGGCCGCCCAGCGGGCAGGTCGCTGGGAGCCCCTCGAACGGCCAGCCCGCGGCCACAAAGTGGCCGCGAGGTGACCATGACTCTTGCGGGGCCGACTTCTCTCGATCACAGGTCCCGGAAGACGAAGACGCCGCCGTCTTCACTGTGCTCGACGGTGTAGTCGAACAGCAGATCGCGCGCCCACTGGTCGTAGTCGATGTACCGGCGCACCTCGTCGGAGACGCCCTCGAGCAGGCCGCCCTCCTCGAGAATGTGGTCGGCGTACTCACGCCAGGAGCACCACTCGCCCTCATAGCGCTCCTCGAAGTCGGAGGTGCTGGGCAGGTCGCCCGTGCCCTCGGCAACGTACGAACCGGACTTCACCCACGCGAACAAGGCCTCCCGCTGATGATCGGGCACCGCGGTGAGCACCTCGCTCCACTGGGCGGCGTCATGCGGGCTCATCTCTCCCTGGATGGGGATGCCCTCGTGGTCCATGACCCAGAGCTCCTCGTGGCCGTCAGGGTCGTATGGGGAGCCGTGCAGCTTCGCCGGCGTGACATCGTCGCAGTCATCCGCGTCGTACCAGCTGCCCAGCAGGTTGCCCTCGTTGTAGCAGGCAAGGCATCCAACCCAGGCGCGGGGCTCGGTGTGGCGGATGTTGGTGGTGATGGCCATGGAAGCGTCCTCCTCGATCATGAGCAGGCAGGCGCCATGCTCGTCACGAGGTCACCCGGGCCGCCTGCGGCGGCCTGTCAGCTCGAGGCATTCCACCAGCCTGAACGGCCGCATCCAGCCTTATCCGGGAACGGCGGCGCATCGAGCTCGATCGGCGCCGGGTTAGGATTGGACAAAGGGACCGTGATGCACTGTGACGTGCGGAGACGGACCCGAGCCGTGCGAGTGTGAGGATCTAAATGTCGAGGTTAACGGACCTTCTGCGCGCTGCTAAGCAGCTTGACCCTCAGCTTGGTGAGGACCTGGAAGCCGAGATCCGACCGTTGCAGGAGCGTCTGCCCTTCGGCCTCAACTTCGAGAGGCACGCACCCGAGGCAGTCGAGTTGGCAGGCCACAAGATCCGCAAGGGCAGCAAGGTACGAGTCCTCCCGCCGAGAGGGTCCACTGTCCGCGGGGACCAGCGTATTTGGGTGGTGACGTCGATCCGCGGCAACTCCGCTGAGCTTACGACTCCGAATGGCGAAGAGGTCGAGACTGTGACGGTGCAGCTCGACGATCTTATCCTCGTTGCAGAATTTAGGGATCGAATCTACCCCGGATTGCGCCCAGACGGATCTGTCGAGCGTCGTGATGACAGACCATTCCACAGCGTTATCACTGGAGAGAACTTTCATGCTTTAGCCCTTTTGACATTCACTCATGAGCAAGCCGTTGACGTCATATACATCGACCCGCCCTACAACTCTGGTGCAAGCGACTGGAAGTACAACAACAACTACGTGGCAGAAGACGACCTGTATCGCCATTCCAAGTGGCTGGCGTTTATAGAGCGCAGATTAAAGCTTGCTCGCAGACTCTTGCGGCGAGACGGAACCCTTGTGGTCACGATTGATGAGCACGAGGTTAGCCGGCTTGGCGTGTTGTTGAGTCAGCTCTTTCCGGAGAGCACGGTCCAGCTAGTGACAATAGTGAACAACCCAAAAGGCGTCACACAGGAGTACCTCTCCAGGGTTGAAGAGTATGCCTACTTTGTGTTCGGACCTGAAGCTCAACTTGGCTCTGTCGACGATGACCTCCTCACTCATCGAGATATAGATGAAAGTGGTGGCGACGGAGAGGTTCAGCGCCCTCGATGGAAGGGTCTATTGCGGTCGGGCGACGACTCGCTTCGCGTGAACCGTAAGGATATGTTTTATCCGGTTTGGTTCGATGAATCTACAGGCCGGTTGGATCATGCGGGTGATCCCTTACCTTGGGGCGAAGTGCCGTTCTTCGAAAAGAAAAACGGGTTAACTCCGATCTGGCCTATTCGACGGGACCTTCAAGAGGGACGATGGGGCGTCGGAAAAGATACTCTGAATTTACTCATTAAACAAGGCTTTGCGGCGGTAGGCAGGTTCGACAAGAAGAGAAACACTTGGGCGGTCTCATACCTGTCCCGCCAAGTTCGTGATGACCTTGCTCTCGGTCTATTACAAGTGCTTTCCGCTAATGAAGCTACTGGTGTCGCCGACGTGGCATACGTGGTCACGGCTGCACGCCGAATTAGAACAGTATGGCATCGCTCTAGTCATGACGCCGGTGCGCATGGAACTGACTTGATTCGAAGTCTCCTTGGTTCTGGCCGAGGGTTCCCCTTCCCAAAATCTCTCTACGCGGTCGAAGATACTCTTCGCCCACTCGTGATCGGCAAGCGGGATGCCGTTGTGCTCGACTTTTTCGCGGGCTCGGGAACCACAGCCCACGCGCTGATGCGCTTGAATCGGCAGGACGGCGGTAAACGAAAAAGTATTCTCGTCACGAATAACGAAGTGTCCGCGACAGAACAAGAGTCGCTAAGAGCCACAGGTTTCCGTCCTGGCGATACCGAATGGGAACGTCTCGGGATCTGCGATTTAATAACCAAGCCGCGAATCCAAGCAGCAATTGCTGGCAGCACATCCAAGGGCGAGCCAGTCAACGGCGATTACAAGTTTGTGGACGAGTTCCCGATGTCTGAAGGGTTCGAGGAGAACGCAGCGTTCTTCACCCTGACCTACGAGTCACCGTGGCGGGTCAGCACGGATCGTGCGTTTTCAGCCATCGCCCCGATGCTCTGGCTACGGGCCGGTGCCGTCGGCCGCAGAATCGACTCAATCTCCGACGGCTGGGATGTGGCAGATAGTTACGGCATCATCAACGACCTGGACCGTGCGTCTGAGTTCATCGCGGCGCTTGTCGCAGTAGAGGGCCTTCGGATCGCCTTCATCGTGACCGACGACGAGGGACGCTACCAACAGGTGGCCAATGAGATCCCTGGCGTAGAGACGGTGCGCCTCTACGAGGATTACCTCCGTAACTGCGAAATGACCGGTGACTTCTGATGCGCTTCACCCTCAAGGACTACCAGGCCGACGCCGTCGGCGACACGCTCCGGGAACTCGCCTCGGCACGCGACTTCTACCGCAGCGCGAGTAAACGCGTCAGCTCCGTAGCGCTGGCCTCCGTAACCGGCTCAGGCAAAACGATCATGGCCGCGGCCGTCATCGAGGCACTGTTCTGGGGCAGCGACGACTTCGACGTCGTTCCGGACCCGAACGCAGTCGTGCTGTGGTTCAGCGATGACCCATCCCTGAATCAGCAGACAAGGCACCGCCTCCAGCAGGCGTCGGACCGACTGAGGAATCGACTGGTCACGGTTGAGCACCCGTTCCGCCATTCGAAGCTTCAGCCGGGCAACGTCTACTTCATCAACACCTCGAAGCTCTCCCGCAACAGTCTGCTCGTGCGTGGGCATGACAGCGCAGACGTGCTACCAGGGATGGACTCCCATCCGGACACGGTCCCTTTCACCTTCTGGGACACACTGCGGAACACGATCGAAGACCCGAACCTCACGCTGTACATGGTCCTTGACGAGGCACACCGCGGCATGGGCCGTCGGTCGTCGTCGGACACTCCGACCATCGTGAAGCGGCTCATCAACGGGCACAGCGGTGTCCCGCCGATCCCGATCGTGTGGGGCATTTCGGCCACCGTGCATCGGTTCGAGGAAGCAATGGCCGCTGCCCAGGTGAAGGAGAACCGAGTTCACCTCAGCACGATCGAGGTGGATACTGTCCGCATTCAGGAGTCGGGCCTGCTCAAGGACGACATCGTGCTTGACTTCCCGGCAGAGTCTGGTGATTTCAACACCGTGCTGCTGCGTCGTGGCGTGCGCAAGGTCAAGGCGATGTCGGCTGCCTGGTCGGAGTACGCCGCTGCACAGAACGAACCGGAGCCGGTCAACCCGTTGCTCGTGCTCCAGGTGCCGAACAAGCCCTCGCCCACCGAGATGGCCGCGGCGATCGACGCGATCTACGACGAGTGGCCCGAGCTGGGGCACGACGCTCTCGCCCACGTGTTCGGTGAGCACAAGGCGCAAGCCTTCGGTCCTTACAGCGTTCCCTATATCTCGCCCGAGCGGGTGCAGGACGCCACATACATCCGCGTGCTCCTGGCAAAGGACGCGATCAGCACCGGCTGGGATTGCCCTCGTGCCGAGGTCATGGTCTCGTTCCGTCCGGCGAAGGACGAAACCCACATCACGCAGCTGCTCGGCCGGATGATCCGCACACCGTTGGCCCGGCGTGTGGAGGGCGACGACCTCCTTAACAGCGTCGAGTGCATCCTGCCGAAGTTCAACAGAGCTACTGCCAGCCTCGTGCTTGAGAAGATCATGGGCAGCGACGTGGTCGACCCTGATGGTGATACTGGCAAGCGTGTCCTGATTGATCCCCTGCTCATGACACCGAACCCTGCGGTGCCGGACGAGGTGTGGGACCTGTTCTCGGAGCTTCCCACGGAGACGCTGCCGAGGAAGCACGCGAACCCGATCAAGCGCCTGACCGCCTTGGCACACGCTTTGGCGGCCGACGGTCTGGTGCCAGATGCCGGCCAGTTCGCGCATGAGCGCCTGCACGGCGTGTTGAACGGACTTGCTGCCCAGTACCCGAAGGAGCTTTCCAAGGCTCAGGAGGATGTACTCACGGTGGCCGGAGGGACAGTCCGTGGCCATCACGGTCTGCGTACCGATGACACCTGGACCGAAGATGCCGACGATCGAGCGATCCAGGAGGCGTACCGCCACGGGGCTCGCAACATCACGCCGGACATCGCACGGACTTATATCGACCACCTCGCTGAGGATGCCGACGACGAGGACGTCCTGCGAGACGCCCACGTGCGCGTAGCCGCACTGGCAATGCTTCCGCAGACGCGACCGAAGCTGGACGAGGCAGCAGACGCGCTGGCAGCAGAGTGGCTGGGCAAGCATCGAGTCTCGATCAAGGGCCTGTCCGAGTCGCGACAGAGTCTGTACGCCGAGATCACCGCGATGAGCACCGATCCGCAGCTGGTGTCGATGGCACTGCCGAAGAACCGGCAGGAGGAGACCAAGCGCTTTGTCGGCGATACGGCCCGGCTCCTCGAACGCCGTCCTCTCCACCTGCTCTCGGACGAGGAGGGGATGTTCCCTGTCGGAAAGCTCAACCCGGATGAGATCGAGGTGCTTGACACCGAGGTGGCACGTGGAGACTTGCTTGCCTGGTACCGGAACCCGACCGGTGGCCGGGACTCCATGAGCCTGGCTTACCAGGACCGGCACGGCGACTGGCGCACGCTCCGACCCGACTTCCTGTTCTTCATCGACAGCAGCGAGGGCGTGCAAGCGAACATCGTAGATCCTCACGGCGCATGGCTGCCGGACGCACTGGCAAAGCTGCGCGGCATGGCACGGTTCGCGGAGATCCACAGCGACGCCTTCCATCGGATCGAGTCGATCTCGCGGATCGATGGCAAGCTGCGCGTGCTGGACTTCAAGCTGGCGGCGGTGAGGAGCGCTGTGCTGGACGCACGCGATGCGGATGACGCCTACCGGCAGGTATCTGATTTGTTCTCGTAAATACCGTTGACAGGCATTAGTTATGACTAAACCTTCTTTCAGTCCGGAAGAGTTCGAGCACCCGTTAAGCCGACTCGCGAAAAGTCTCAACGGAGGACTGGAATACCCCGTACCAACATCTGACCGATGGTTGCGAGTAGGTCTGGCGCTAGCTCCGTGTTCAGTACTGGTGCTCGTATCCATTATCTGGTCTCCGGGCGCTCCCTTCCTGCTGGCTTTCGCGGGCGCTTTCGCGAGTATCCAGCTGGTTGGACCGTACAAGAGATGGTCTGATTTCGTCAGCGACCACCTGCAAGAGGCACGAGAACAGCATAGAACCGCTCTCCAGTGGGCTGTCATCAAATTGAACTTCCACAGTTCGCCCAAATTGTGGATAGGCCTGCGGCCGGTTGGCTACTCGCCCCTTGGTGAGTTGTTAGCAAGACGGCGGTTCCCGGGCTTGGTCCGGCGCTGGAGAAGAAGCTTCATCGACATAACGGGTCGAATGGTAGATCCCTCAACTTCAATGCCAACACCTGCCGCGTATCCCCGGTGGATATACGACCGGCGGGAAAGGTTCAGTTATTGGATCTTCGCGAGAAGGGGAAGCAGTGTGTTCTTCCGCCTACTTCGCGGCCTAGTCGGTTGGGTCCCGCTCCTTGTGGATAGGTGCGTATCTTCGGTTGCTGACTCCAAAGTGGTCTCGAAGCACAAGCAACAGAAGGCCGAGCGGCTGCTCACACAAGTCGGGAGGGAGCTCGTTCGCGCGACGACGTCTCGGGATGGGGACCGTCCAGTGCTACTCCTCGCCGCGCAAATTGGCCTGGATTATCGGAAACCTAGCATCAAAGACGGGTGGGTGGACGACGATGGAGTCAAACAGCAACTTCGGAAGCATGACTAAATCTATGTTCAACAAACGGTCGTATGTCGAACGCTGACGGATCGGCCGCCGAAAGGACGATTAATCGCCCCAATCTGTTCACAAACCCGTTCATTAACCGGTAGGCTGTAAGCAGGTTACTGAACACGTATGTTGAACGGGAGATTGTCATGGCACTGGTCGGCTTTGTCAGTATTCGAAGTCGTCTGCACGCATGTCTGAAGTCGCCTGCACGGACGAGTTGGGAGCCAGGGCGCTCTTGCGTCCTTACTGTGCGCCCATGATCGCGAGGTAAGCAGTCGACCTGCCCACGGAGAGCAGCTCGGCAAGCTCACGCTTGCCGTGCTCGTCAGCGGCGTGCAACCTGCGCAAGTTTCTGATGAGTCAACGCGCGGCAAGTTGACGTAGATCACCTGCTTCGATACGTTGCCGGTAGACAGCAAAACAGACCTTAGGGGGAACCATGGAACCGAGTCGCCGTTCACTGATCTTCAGGATCGCTCCCGCCCTAGGAGTGGCTGCAGGGTCTTTAGCAATTCCCAGCATTGCATCTGCGGATGACCCTGGACTTGACGAACAAGGAATCCATGAAGGGATCGATTACATCGAATCCATCCCAGACTCTGCACTTGTGAGCCAAGAGGCCTTCGACAGCTGGAAGCAAGAAAACCCTGTAGTCTCCCCCAGGGGCGCTGTGGGTTGCGGAATCGCGATTACTACCGCATTCGTATCCAATGCTCTCGTTGTGTCAAAGGTCCTGAAGATTAAGGCGGCAATCAAGGCCGCTGGCGGAGCCAAGAAGTTCGCTGACCTCCTCATCACCGGCTTCAAGGTTGCCAAGGCCGAAGGCAAGAGCAATAGTGCGGCTATCAAATTCGCCGCTCAGGAGGCCGCAGCAATCGGGGGGTCGGAGGCCCTGACTGCGATCCTTGAAGTCCTATCCGTTGCTGGTGTCGCGGAGAAGTGCTTTGGAGTTGACCTCTAAGCAATGAGTAACGATCCTCGCGCACAAAGCGGCCATCCTTCGGGGGCAAGCGAGGGTGGAAGCTCAGACACATGGGCGCTTTTATTCCTCGCTCTAGCCCTACTCTCAAACATGATTTTTGACGATCCGCCCGAGCAGTACCTTGGAATAGCATTCGCAGCGATTGCTTTGGGTTTTGCAATCGTTCATATTGTTCGTGCGCACACCAAACGGCGACGATAGATATTTGGGGTGGGATGGCAGTTAGATCGCGGGGCGCTCGACGCGTTGACTTTCCGCAGGATTGCTCCGGCATGGTCAGACCGAACAGGTGGGGTGCCGCTTGAAGAGGCGTAAGCGATTTAGATTAGACCGACCGAGAGTAGGGCCTCACTTCTTTGCCGGCTGGTCTTACTGCTGCACTGATCGACGCGACGTACGCGCCGGTGGGGGCGCGGAGACCTAAGCGAAGTCCCCTAGTCGGGTGACCGTGAGTCAGACCAGACGCCCTTCACCGCCATCCCGGTCCATGGCGATTGATCGTGGCATTCGCGCAGAGACGCGACTGGGTGCTGCGGCCGATGGTGGCCCCTCAAGAACGTAGTCGCGCTGGTGGGCTCTACGGCGATCGCTCGACGATAGATCGGCATCCGTGGACGCCTGGCCAGCGCCACGGCGCCTGCTCTTGATCAAAACCCGCGTCTGGTGGTTCTGCTCCACCCGTTCGATCATTCCTACGACGATGAGGGAACATGAAGACGCACTCTTTTACCCGCAAAACGTGAGGTCGTCGCTGTCCCGCGGCCCGATCTGCTTGGGTGACGTCTCCTCTGGCTTACTTGCCTCGGTGCTGGGACAGGAGTTTGCGTCCGTCCTCGCGGAGTTCGCCGGTGGGTGAGACGTGCCGGTAGAGAGTCTGGCGAGTCACGCCGAGTTCTTGGCAGAGGTCGCCGACGTTGGTGTCGGGCTGGCCCATGGACGCGGCGGCCAGGCGGACCTTGGCAGGCGTCATCTTGAAGGGGCGCCCACCCTTGCGCCCCCGGGCGCGGGCGGAGGCCAGCCCAGCGACGGTGCGTTCGGAGATCAGGGCCCGTTCGTATTCGGACAGGGCGGCGAAGATCCCGAAGACGAGCTTGCCGGAGGCGGTGGTGGTGTCGATGGCTGCGCCCTGTCCCGTGAGGACCTGCAGCCCGACGCCCCGGGCGGTGAGGTCGTCGACGATGGTGACAAGGTGGCGTAGGTTCCGTCCGAGTCGGTCCAGCTTCCACACCACCAACGTGTCCCCCTCGCGCAGCCCCTTCAGGCAGGCGACCAGCTGAGGCCGGTCATCCTTGGCGCCGGAGGCGTGGTCCTCATACACCCGCTCGGGGTCCACGCGGGCCGCGACCATCGCGTCGTGTTGCAGGTCGGTGGTCTGCGACCCGTCGGCCTTCGAGACCCGTACATACCCGACCAGCATCAGTCTCATCCCCCATCACGTATACGACCGATTACGTGACAACACCAGCTCGTCAGCTCGCTAGGGGCAAATGTATCACATAACCAGTCACCTAATCTAAGTCATGCGAAGGGGTAGTTTCAATCAATATGTGACAGTCGTGTCCGAGCCGGTCCGAGTCTTCGGTAGATGCGTCTGGGCCCGTGTCGGCGGGAGGTGGTCGTCGGGGATGCCGGCAGAGATCAGGTTCTCGCGGATACTCTGGAAAATCGTTTCGCTGTGCGTCAAGGCAGTCAGGGCGGACAGTAGCTGCCGAGCAGCGGCGGGATCTTCTTGGGCGAGGGCGATGGCATCGTTCCTTGCCTCTCTGGCCTCTTTCCAGTAGTTCCGAGGTGTGGGGACCGGTGGAGTGCCGTCAGGAACGGGCCGATGAGGCTCGGGGGTCAGGAGCTGGGCGAGGGTGCCGTGGCCGGCGACGTCGCCGGCTTCGATCAGGTCCAGGGCGGTGGCGGCAGCTTCGAGGAACATCTGCTGTTTCGGCCAGGGCAGCGCCTCGTAGCAGCGCCAGTGACCGACGAAACCGGCACGGACGGGATGGCCGGTCGTCTGCCAGATTTGGTCCATGGTGCGCCGAGAGCGGATGCGCAGCTTCGAGAACGGGGTGGACAGCTCGTCGATGAGCGTGCGCAGCAGCCGGAACCAGACCCCGACGTGGACCGATCGGCGCGGCAGAGTGACCGCGCCCATGCGCAGGCCCTGGTGCGTGCGCCGATCCATGGCGGTGACGGCCTCCGACGGCGCGGGGACCGTCGTGTCCGCGGGTCCCCAGCCGAGGAACGTGCCGGCGGCACCGATGGTCGGTGTGAGCGTGCAGCCGTGTTCGGGGCAGCTGAGCGTCAACGGCAGCTGGGAGACCACAGTGAAGGCCGGCGCCGTCGCCATGCAGTGGCGGCAGGCGCGGCGCAAGGGGCCGGAGGCCGGCATCCAGGCGAGCCAGCCGGATACCGGGCGGTGGCGTCGTTCCTTGGCAGTCAGGAGTAGTGAGTCTTGATGAACGTAGGTGTTGAACGCCTCCCCGGGCTCCGACTCTGGGCCGAGGGTATCCAGCAGCCAGGGCACCTGCCCGGCGATGGTCATCCGGCGCACGTCGCCGAGAGCAAAGCCGGTGCGCTCTGACAGCGCCAGCAGCACCGAGGTCGGCGGGTCCCAGTCCAGATCGCCGCGCGTGCGGACGGGCTCGGTTCCGGGCGGGGCGAGGTCGTGCCGGAGCAGCTCCTCGACCTCCATGTCGTAGAGCGCGGCCAGCCGGTTCACCCAAGACGAGAGTGCCTCGTCAGTGCGCGGTGGCGGGTGCAGCGGCCAGCGGCGCCTCATGCGAGTTCGCGTTCGAACATCCGGCGTCGTTCGGTGGGGCCGGCGTAGGGCGTCATCAACAAAGTGCGCTGGTTGATGGTCTCTTCGCCAGACTCGATCGCGGCCACGGCGGCGTCGGTGAGCAAGTGGGTGAGCTCGCCGATGGTGCCCTCGCTGCGGGTGAGTAGGTAGCGGGCCATGTCCTCGGTGGCGATGGCCGAGCGGCGGCGCAGCGGGAAGGCGGCGGCGAAGCTCGCCAGCAGCGCACGCGTCTCCTCGCCGGGTTCCCATCGGGGCAGGGTGACAGGCTCGAAGCGGTTCTCCAGCTGGTCATCGGAGCGGATCGCCAGGTACGCCTCGCGCGTGCCGACCCCGACCAGCGGGATGCGCAGCTCGTTGCCCAGGAACCGGATCAGGTTCAGAAACTCTCGTCGGGTGTTCCCGCGGCCGGCCAGGACGTTGTGTAGCTCGTCGATGACCAGGATCCGCACCCCGACCGCGCGCAGCAGCGACAGCGTGGCCTGCTCCAGCTCGGCCACACGCTGCCGGGGGCGCAGCGGCGCACCCATCGCGGCCAGCAACGCGACGTAGAACCGGCTCACCGTGGGCTCCGAGGGCATCTGCACGGCCAGCACCGGCATCTGCTCATGATTGGCGTGGGACGTGGACGGGTGGAGGCGGCGGAACTTCTCGATGATCATCGACTTGCCGTTATTCGTCGGGCCGATCAGCAACAGGTTCGGCATGCGCTGCTTGCTCGGCCACGCGTACAGCGTCTCCAGCCGCTCCAGCGCCGCGGTGGCGCGCGTGTAGCCGATCCACCGATCAGCGCGGACGTGCCCCAGCCTCTCCTGCGCTGGCAGCCGGGCCACCGACCGGGCACTTTCATGCAGATGATCCAGGTCGAAAACCGTGAGGTCCTCGCCGGCCCAGTGCTGGCCCTCGTTCACCATTGTTCGATCACCTCGAACGGTGCCACGGACCCCGCATCGGAAGCATTGCCGGTCTCGTCAACGGCAGCCGAGATGTCATCGGGCGGCGCCGCGGCGGGATTGGCCCGTGAGGCCGCGGCGCTCGCGTGGCCGCGGCGTTCGGCGTCGCGGCGGGCCCTGCGCGTGGCGGATCCAGCGGTGTCGGTGATGGTGCGCATCTGCTCAACCATCCGGAACAGCGCCTCCTCGTCGACCTGCGCCCGTCCCTCGGCCCGGAGCCGCTCCACTGCGGCGCGGTGCTCCCACACACTCACCGCCGGATGCGACAGCGTCCGGTACGGCACCGGCAGATAGGACGCGCCCTCGGGATCAAGGACCCAGATGCGGCTGAGGTCGCGGGGGTCGCGGCGAATGACGAACCGGTCCAGTCGGTCGCGGCGGGCGATCCACGGCTTGAGCGCGTCGCTGAAGTAATGGACGTGGTCGAGGACGAACCCGGTGCGGGTCAGCGTCCTGCGGAACACCGGCAGGAAGTCCACCAGGAATGCCGTCTCATTGGTCACCGTCACCACCGGCGTCTGGGCAGTACCGGTGGCCCAGCGAGCCTGCGGCGTCTGCCTGGTGGTGCTGTGGACCTGCCCGTGGTAGCTCGCTACCGCCAGCGCCAGCCACTTCTCCAGCTCCGCGACCGTCAAAACGGCCTTACTCTCGGAGTCGTAGTCGCCGCGCTGTGCCGGGTTGGAGAACGTCGTGCCGGGCAGCTCATGGACCATCTCCATCAGCGTGCCGATCACGCGCTCGACGATGCCGCCGTAGTGCGGGCGACCCGGCGGCCGGTAGCGCAACGTGATGCCGTGCTCCTGACAGCCTCGCCGCAGAGCCTCGCTCTTGAACTCCGCGGCGTTGTCCAAGAACAGCTCGCCCGGCTTGCCGGCCATCGGCCAGCCCACCTCGATACCGAGGCGCTCGACCCAGGCCCGCTTGTCGGTGACCATGTGCGCCAGACACAGCCCCACCGACAGCGCCGAAGGGGCCTCCAGCGTGATCACCAGACCCACGATGGACCGAGAGAAGACGTCGATCGCGACGGTCACGTACGGCCGCCCGATCGGCAGACGGTGCCGCTCATCGACCACGATCAGGTCCACCACGGTGTGATCGATCTGGACCTGCTCCAGCACGCCGGACACCGGTGGCACCCGCCCACCTGCTGACTCCAGCGACCGGGCCGCGTCCCGCCCCTCGCGGGCCACTGTCCCGGCGCGTGGGTCCAGGGCGGCGATGCGGCGCACGATCACTCCGCGTGAGGGAACGGGCAGGCCCCGGGTCCGGCACGTCTGCGTGATCTCCCGGTGAACCGCGGCAGTCTTCTTCCGCTGCCGGGTCAGGTAATGCTTGCCCAGCACCTCCCGGATCACCGCCTCCACCTCGGCCGACAGCCGCTGGCCGCCGCGGCCGCCGCTGGAACGACCCGGGATCAGGTCCGAGACCACGCCCTGCCCCTCACGCCACCGACGCAACAAGACATAGACCTGCCGCCGAGAAATACCCAGCCGCTCAGCCGCGGTCTCCACCGCCTCGACGCCGACCGTTCCGGCCTCGGCCAGGGGGCCGATCACCCCGGCCCGACGAACCGCCAGCGCCCACACCTCATCGGAGACGGTCAACAGACCGCGCTCAAGAACCACGTCATCATCGACTGCGTCGTCGTGCACAGGACTATGGAACAACGCGCCGGTCGTGCACACGGGTAGGGACACGCCGAAAGTTCACACTCCCATGCACACGACCCCGAACACGCAGGTCACTTGTGCAGGCGACTTCGGACATCGACAGGCTTGGTGCGAGTGAGCACGAAGAAGCAGGAGACGTCTCGGCAGCACGATGCCCTCGACCCGCTGTGCGTCAAGGTGTTCGAGGAGAAGGTCAGCGGCAAGCTCGACGTCGACGCCCGACCTGGGCTCCGCGAGGCGATCGAGTACATGAGGGACGGCGACATGTTAACCGTGCAGGAGGTCGACCGGCTCGGCCGCAACCTCCTGGAAGGACTCATCGTCCTGACCGACCTGTTCGAGCGCGGCATCGCGGTCAAGGTGTTGGAGGGGATCGCAGCCGGCGAGCACACCGAGCGCAGCCTCATCCTCGACCTGGCGCTGGCACTTGCCGAAGACCGTCGCCGCGACATCGTCCGCAAGACGAAGAATGGGCTGGAGGCGGCAAGGAAGCGCGGCAAGGTCGGTGGCCGGCCGCGGGTGATCGACGACGACAAGCGCATGGTGGTCCTCGCCCGTCGGGAACGGGGCGAGTCGATCCGAGAGATCGCGGCAGCCATAGGCGTCTCGGTGGGAGCCGTGCACGGTGTGATCTCCGAGCATGATCGCCTGGCGAAGACGGGGGTCTGAGCCTTGTTCGAGAGGGAAGGCGAGGCGTATCGTACCTGCGCCGAATGCGGAGCGGACTGCGAGCCGGAGCCGTTCGATGCCGGAGAAGGGCAAGGCATCAGAATCGCCTTCGCGTGCCCGACCCACGGCGTCCATAGCGTTGTGGACCCGTTCGAGGGCAAGCGGTAGCCCACTGTTCAGGTGGCGGACCGTTTCCAGTTGATCTCGACGGTGTCGGCGGCGGCGGCGAGGGTGGTGATTCGCTTTCCTGCACCGACGGGATGGATTACCACCGTCATGAGCGTCTCCACCACAGCGCGGCGACGGGCGAGCGTCCTCTCCTCATCGTGCCACCAGGCGCGAGCGTCAGCTACCCCGACCAGCTCGGCGAGAGGGTCGCTGGTGACGGCGCGGGCGATCTCTGTATCCACGGCCCGCAGCTGGTGATTGAGGTCGTCTAGGGCTTCCTCGGCGTCTTCCTCGGTCGCACTGCCGGACGCGATCAGCTTGAGAACACTCTTGCGCCGCCCGAGTAGGGCGATGCGCTGGGCGTGGAGCACCCGGACGTCGACGGCGTCCGGCTTCGAGGCCAGCAGGTCGAGCGTGTCGGGCTTGGACAGGCGTGCGATGCACACCTCTGAGATGAACTCGTCGATGATCTCGCCCCGGCGCATGATGTGGCCGTTCACGCAACGGTACGTATGATACCGCTGGCCGGGAGCGGTGCCGGAGCCATCCTTCCGAGGGGTCGGGTGGGTCATCCCGCGTGCGGAGCGGACCGGCTGGCGGCACACGAAGCAGATGGCCAGGCCGGAGAGCAACCACTTCCGGGCGGTGCCCTGGTGGTTGGGCTTGACGCCGACGAGCTTGTCGCGAGCGGCGACAAGGTGACCGCGCTCGATGAGGGCCTCCCACGCGCCGGGCGTGCAGGCCGCAAGGTCGATGGCGGCGAGATCGTGTGGCTGGCTTCCTTGGGACGGAGCCAGTAGTGCCGAGTACAGAGGGTTCATGAGGATGCGGCGGATCGTCGGTGTGCGCCAGCGGGCACCTTTGCGTGTCGACCTGCCGGCGGTGTTGAGGTCGCGGGCAATCTGTCCGAGAGGAGCACCGGCCAGGAACTCGTTGAAGATCACCCTTACGTCTTGGGCCTCGTCTTCATCGATGACGTACCTTGTCCCGATCTGGTCACGGTTGGCGGCGGCGACCCACCTATAGCCGTGTGGCGCCTTGCCGGGAGACGGGTGTCCAGCGACGCGACGCTCTCGGGCATAACGGGCGTCTCGCTGAGCCTTGAGCTTCACCTCGTTCTCGGCGACCAGGACGAGCAACTTGAGCTGGAAGTCGTCGACAGCGGTGTCGATGCCCTGCCGGATGACGATCACGCGCATGGCTCGCCGGGGCGGAGTGACGTCAAGGACGTCGGTGAGGTTGCGAGTGAGTCGAGAAGTCTCGGTGACGATCAGGATGTCGAACTGGCCGTCGTCGAACGCGCGGAGCATCTTGTGCCAGTCGGTCTTGGGGCCTCGCTCTGTGGTGCCGCTGGTGTCGTTGTCGATGTACTTGGCGAGGACCGGCCAACCGCGCCGATGAGCGTCCTCCTCACAATCGATGATCTGCTGCGTGATGCCCTGATCCTCCTCGACGCTCTGGCGTGCGTAGAGGGCGACACGAGGAACAGCGCCGGCGGGTTCGGTAGTCATGATTCAAGTATGCCGTAAGTCGTCTATAGCGGCCGCCTGCGGGTTCGCCGCCGTCCTGGTCGCTCTGCTGGCGTCCGGCGAGGTGCGGGAGCTCCTGCTGGGGATCATCACGTCCGCTCTGTCGATGGGGTCGTGATGACGCGGTCCGCCCGGTCGTCCCGCTGGCGGGACGACCGGGGGTCCGCCACGGCGGAGACGGCGATCGTGCTGCCCGTGGTGGTCGTGATGGTGCTCGTGATCCTGCTGGTCGGCGCCGGTCTGGGCACCCAGCTCCGCCTCGAGAGTGCGGCTCGTGGTGCTGCCCGGGAGCTGGCTCGCGGTGAGTCGGCCGCCGCCGCGGTCGACACCGCTCAGCGGATCGGCGGCGAGGACACCCAGGTGCAGGTCTCCGGCAGCGGGGCGTGGGTGCAGGTGGAGGTCACGCGGGTGGTGGAGGCTCCGGTCGGGACGCTGTCGGGGGCTCACTGGGAGCTGTCGGCCGACGCCGAGGCTCGACGGGAGCCGCATCTGGTCGACGGCGGCGGGTCATGAGCACCGGGGCCGCCGGGGTGCTGGCGTGGACCGGGGCCGCGACCGCTGCCGTCGCGGGGCTGTCCCTGCTGGGCACCGGAGTGCTGGCGACGTCGCAGGCGGCCACCGCCGCGGATCTGGCGGCCCTCGCCGGAGCCGACGCCCTCGCAGCTGCGAGCACCCGGCCCTGCGCGGTGGCGGCGGAGACCGCCTCGCGCAACGACGCCCGGCTGACCAGCTGCGAGCGACGCGCCTGGGACGTCCTGGTGCAGGTCGAGGTCGACGCCTCGCCGCTGCCGCCGGCGAGCGCACGCGCCCGGGCGGGGCCCGGACCCGAGGAGCTGCCCTGACCGTGCCGGGCCGTCGGCGTGCCCGACGGGCGGAGACCTGATGACCGCCACCCCGCCGCCCGCACTCCGGCTCAGGCCGGCGCCGGGGCCTCCGGCCGCAGCAGGGCCAGCAGCTTCTGCGCCTCCGGTTTGGACAGCGGCTCGTTGCCGTTGCCGCACTTGGGGGAGACGACGCACGCGGGACAGCCCGCCTCGCAGCCGCATTCGGCGATCATGTCCGCGGTGGCCCGTACCCACGCGGCGGCGTCGTCGGCCCCGCGCTCGGCGAAGCCGGCCCCGCCCGGGGCGCCGTCGTAGACGAAGATCGTCGGCTCGCCGGTGTCCTCGTGCTGGGCGGCGGAGACCCCGCCGATGTCCCAGCGATCGCAGGTCGCCAGCAGCGGCAGCATCGAGATCGCGGCGTGCTCGGCCGCGTGCAGCGCGCCGGGCAGCTCCTCGCCCGGGAGCTCGGCGGCGTCGGTCCGGGACTGCGGGATCACCCACCACACCGCCTTCGTGGTCAGGGTGCGCGGGGGCAGATCGAGCGGGTGCTGGGCGAGCACCGCCTGCGTGAACACGTCCCGCACCTGGTAGCCGGTGACCTGGTCGGTGACGTCCACGGTGCCGAAGCACAGCTGGACCCCGTCGGCCCAGGCGACCTCTCGATCCGTCTGGCGGATGCGGATGGTCGAGGTCGACTGCGGGTGGGTGGAGTGCAGCGGGTCCTCGCGGTGGACGAAGGCGACCGCCTGCTCGACGTCGAGATGGCGCACCACGTAGCTGGTGCGCTGGTGGAGGTAGACGGCGCCGTCGTGGACCTGGGTGTGGGCGCTGGCCGCGTCGACGGTGCCCAGCAGGGTACCGCTGGCCTCCTCGACGATCCGCACCGGCTCCCCGCCGCTGCCGCGCAGGTCGGTCAGATCGTGCGCGGACTCGGTCATGGTCCAGTACCAGCCGGTCGGGCGGGCGCGCAGGACGCCGCGGGCCGCCAGGGTGGTCAGCAGCTCCCGGGCGGTGGGCCCGAAGATCTCCTCCTCGCCGTCGCGGATCGCGAGCTCGGAGGCCGCGGCGCAGAGGTGGGGCGTCATCACATAGGGGTTCGCGGGATCGAACACGGCCGCCTCGACCTCGGCGCCGAACACCGTCTCGGGATGGTGGACGACGTAGGTGTCCAGCGGATCCTCCCGCGCCACGAAAAGCGCCAACGCATCACCGCCGCGCTCCTGGCGCCGCCCGGCGCGGCCGAACTGCTGCCACAGGGAGGCCCGGGTGCCGGGCCAGCCGGCGATCACCACGGCATCGAGCCCGGCGATGTCGATGCCCAGCTCGAGCGCATTGGTGGAGGCCAGCGCCCGCAGCTCCCCGGAGCGCAGGGCGTCCTCGAGCTCGCGGCGCTCCCGGGCCAGGTAGCCGCCGCGGTAGGCCGCCACCCGCCGCGCCCGATCGGCCAGCTGCGGGGACAGCGCGTGCTCGGCCTTCTGCTCCAGCAGGCGCCGGGCCCCGCTGGAGACCAGCTCCGCCCCGCGGCGGGAGCGGGCGAACACGAGGGTCTGGATGTCCCGCTCGACCAGGTCCGCCAGCAGTGCGCCCGCCTCGGAGGTGGCCGAGCGGCGCAGCGGCTCCTCGGCGCCGGACCGGTGCGGCGTCCCGTCGGGGTCATCCTCCTCCGCGTCGTCGTCCGGCTCCGCCGGGCCCCGCCCGGCGGCTTGGCCCAGATCCCGGCCCGCGGCGGCGCCCCCGGGGCCCCGGCCGTCGACCCGGGTGCGGGTGCCCGGCTCCCACAGGCCGACGGTCAGCCCGGCCCGCGGAGAACCGTCCTCGGTGACCGCGGTGACGTCCTGGCCGATCAGCCGGCTCGCCGACAGCTCGGGGTTCGCGGTCGTGGCCGAGGCCAGGATGAACGTGGGATCGGCCCGGTAGTGGGCGGCGATCCGCCGCAGGCGCCGCATCACCATCGCCACGTGGCTGCCGAAGACGCCGCGGTAGCTGTGGCACTCGTCGATGACCACATAGCGCAGCGCCCGGAAGAAGCTCGCCCATTGCTCGTGCCCGGGCAGGATCCCGAAATGCAGCATGTCCGGGTTGGTCAGCACCACGGTGCCGTGCCGACGCACCCAGCGCCGCTGCTCGGTCGGGGTGTCGCCGTCGTAGACCGCGACCCGGGCATCGCGCAGCCCGGCCCCGTCGGCCATCGCGGTGATGTTGGTCAGCTGATCGGCGGCCAGCGCCTTCGTCGGCGACAGATACAGGGTCGTGGCACGCCGTGCCGCGGGGTCGAGCTCGCGGGCGCCGACGGCGGTGAGCATCGGCAGGAGATAGGCGAGCGACTTGCCCGAGGCGGTCGCCGTGGCCAGGACCACGTTCGTCCCCTCGTGCGCCAGCTGCGCGGCCTGCTCCTGATGGGTCCAGGGCGCCGTGATCCCCTGCTCACCCAGGTGCGTCAGCAGGCGCGGATCGACCCAGTCGGGGAAGCTGCCGCGGCGACCGGCCCGGGCAGGGCGCTGCTCGACGTGGGTGAGGCAGGTTCTGCGGATCTGCGGCTGCGAAAGATCGGCCAGGAGGTCGGCCGCTCTGCCTGCCCGCATCCGCTCCTCGATTCCTCGACATCTCCTCCACCCGCGCTCCCGATCGGTGACAGGCGGCTGGGGCACAATCGTAGCCATGTCCTCCGACCCACCACCGGTTCCCCCGAGGGCGCTGCCGGCGCTGATCTCCGCGCTGCGGTCCGATCTGCTCGCCGCGCCGTACACGAGCGCGGCGATCGAGGCCCTGCTGGGGCCCGTCGCATCCGCTGCGCTGGCCCGCGAGAACGCGGTCCCGGCCGATCGCGTGACCGCTGCACTGCTCGATCCCCCCGCGGTGCTGCTGCGGCTGTTCACCCTGGGCGCCGTGGTGCCGCGCTCGCTGGTGGAGGCGGCCCTGCCCACCCTCGGGGTCGACGGGGCCCTGCACCTGGGGCTGCTCGGGCCCGCCTCCCTGGCCGATCCGTACGGCCGGGACGATCATGCCGCCGACGATCCGGACACCCCGCTGCGCGCCCTGATCGACCTGGCCCCCTATGCGGCGAGCGACGACGCGGGCGAGATCTCCTGGTGGATCGCCTCGGACCTCTCGGAGCTGGCGACCGGCCGTGCGCTGGGGCCCGAGCACGTCCTCGGCGTTGGCGGCGCGTCGCTGACGCTGGCGCGGATCACCCCGCGGGAGCAGGTGGGGACGGTGCTGGACCTGGGCTGCGGCGGCGGGATCCAGGCGATGCACGCCTCCCGCCACGCCGATCGCGTGATCGCCACGGACCTCTCCGCCCGGGCGCTGGACTTCGCCGCCTTCAACGCCGCGCTGAACGGGATCGACCTCGAGCTGCGCCAGGGTTCCCTGCTGGATCCGGTGGGCGAGGAGAGCTTCGACCTGATCATCTCCAACCCGCCCTTCGTCATCACCCCGCGGGGCCGGCCCCACGGAGGCCACGGGGCCGACGGGGCCGACGGGGCCGACGGGGCCGGGGCCGACGGCAGCGGGACCGCGACCCCGAGGTGGACCTACCGCGACGGCGGCCGCGCCGGCGACACCCTGCTGGCCGAGCTGCTGACCGCCCTGCCCGCGCATCTCGCGCCGGGCGGCCGCGCGGTCCTGCTCGGCAACTGGGAGATCTCCCCCGACGCCGCCTGGGACGAGCACCCGCGGTCCTGGCTCGAGCCCGCCGCGGCCGGCGGCGTCGACGCCTGGGTGATCCAGCGCGATCAGGAGGATCCGGCGCAGTACGCGGAGACCTGGGTCCGCGACGGCGGCGTCACAGACCGCGACCAGCGCTGGTCCGCCCTGGTGTCCGCCTGGCTCGCGGACTTCGCCGACCGCGACGTCGAGGCCGTCGGCTTCGGCTACCTCCTGCTGCACCGCCCCGACCCGGGCCTCTCCGCCTCCCGCCGCGGCGTGCTGCGCACCGAGGTCGCCACCGGCACCGGCACGGGATCGCCGGCCGCCCATCTCGCCGCCGGTCTCACGGCGCTCGATGTCCTCGCGGGCCTGGACGACGAGGCCCTCGCGACGCGCCGCCTCGTGCGCGCCGAGGACGTCGTCGAGCGCCGCCATCTGACGCCGGGTGCCTGGGATCCGATGCTGATCGAGCTGGTCCAGGGAGCGGGCCTCGCCCGCGTGGTCCGCGCCGATCAGATGCTGGCCGCGACCGTCGGCGCCCTGGACGGCACCCTCACCGTCGGCCAGGTCGTCGCCGCGGTGTGCGCCCTGACCGATGCCGACCCCGACGAAGCCCTCGAGCAGGTGCTGCCGATCCTGCGCGACCTCGTCCTCACATCGATGGTGACCCTGTGAACGATTCCCTCGAGAACCCAGCCGCCCCACGGTCACTGCGCCCCCGCGGCGCGACGGCCCGGCCGCTGCTGTCCCTGCTGGCCGCGGCCGCCTGCGCCGTCCTGCTCATGCTGCTGGCCCGCACCGCGGTCGGCATGGCGAGCGGGCAGCGGCTGGACCAGCTGATCCTCTCGGGAGCTCAGGACTACGAGGGGACCCTGGCCCAGTACGCGGCGACCGCCGTGGGGACCGTGAGCTTCCCGGTGATGGCCGGGCTGCTCGCGGCCGCCGTCGTGCTGGTGCTGCTGCGCCGACGCCTGGCCCTGCTGCTCCCGCTGGGTCTGCTGGTGGTCGGCGCGAACCTCACCACCCAGATCCTCAAGCACCTGGTGGTCTCCCGGGAGGCGCTGGGCCCGGGCATCGACATCACCCCGAACTCCTTCCCCTCCGGGCACACCACCCTGGCCGCGGCGGCCACGATCGCCGTGGTGCTCGCCTCCGGCCGGGGGCGCGTGGTCCTGGCCCCGCTGGGCGCGGTGTGGACCGCCGCGGCGGGCATCGGCACCCTGGTGCTGGGCTGGCACCGGCCCAGCGACGTGATCGGTGCGATCGTGATCGTCGCCGCCTGGACCTTCCTGGTCCTGTTCCTCGACGGGCTGCACACCCGCCACCGTCTCGGCCGGGCCACGCCGCCTCCGGGGCACGGACGACGTCGCCGCGGCGGCGCAGAGTCCTCCGGAGGACGGCCGCGCCGTCTGCGCATGTCCCCGGCCGACGCGGTGGTCGCCGTGCTGCTCGGCCTGGCGGGGGTGGCGGGGCTTGCCTACGGCGGGTTCCAGCTGTCCTCCCTGCAGCTGCCGCTGGATCTCGAGGACGTCGCCCAGCAGCAGGGTTCCTTCGTCGCCATGGCCGCCCTGATCGGTGGCGGCACCACCGCGTGGATGGCATTGGTGCTCGTGCTGCGCACGCCGATCTCACACAGGAGCCGCTCCGGCGACCGTGTACCGTGAGCAATCGCCGAGCGCTCGGACGAGCCCGGCGGACCCCGGACCACGGCATTCAGCTACGGCGGACGGGCCGCGACGCGACGCGGCGAGGAAGGACATATCAACGTGACTGGCGGACGGCATCTGGTGATCGTCGAGTCCCCGGCGAAGGCCCGCACGATCGGGCGCTACCTGGGCGACGACTTCATCGTCCAGGCTTCGGTCGGACATATCCGAGACATCCCGGTGCCCCGTGACCTGCCGGCGGATATGAAGAAGGGTCCCTACGGGCGGTTCGGCGTGGACGTCGAGGACGGCTTCGACCCGTACTACATCGTCAGCCCCGACAAGAAGAAGACCGTCGCGGACCTGAAGAAGGCCCTCAAGGAGGCCGACACCCTCTACCTCGCCACGGATGAGGACCGCGAGGGTGAGGCGATCGCCTGGCACCTGCTGGAGACCCTCAAGCCCAAGAAGTCCCTGCCGGTCAAGCGCATGGTCTTCCACGAGATCACCAAGGACGCGATCCAGGCGGCGCTGGAGAACACCCGCGAGATCGACTCCCACCTGGTCGACGCGCAGGAGACGCGGCGGATCCTGGATCGACTGGTCGGCTTCGAGCTGTCGCCCGTGCTGTGGCGCAAGATCAAGCCGTCCCTGTCGGCCGGCCGGGTGCAGTCGGTCGCGACGCGCCTCGTGGTCGAGCGCGAGCGGGAGCGGATGGCCTTCGTCCCCGCCGACTACTGGGACGTGACCGGCACCTTCGCCGCCGAGACCGGCCAGTTCAGCGCGAAGATCTCCACCGTCGACGGCTCCCGCGTCGCCACCGGCTCCGACTTCGCCGACGACGGCACGCTGAAGCCGAAAGCCAAGACCGCCGCCGTCCTGACCGAGGAGTCCACGAAGACCCTGGTCGAAGCGCTGACCGACGCTCCGGCCGAGGTCGCCGCGCTGGAGTCCAAGCCGTACACGCGCCGGCCGGCCGCACCGTTCACCACCTCCTCGCTGCAGCAGGAGGCCTCCCGCAAGCTGCGCCTGGGGGCCCGCCAGGCGATGCGAGTGGCGCAGTCGCTGTACGAGAACGGCTACATCACCTACATGCGTACCGATTCGGTCACGCTCTCCGGGGAAGCGATCAAGGCCTCCCGCGGCCAGGCCGCCGAGCTGTACGGCTCCCAGTACGTGCCGGACAAGCCGCGCTACTACCAGACCAAGTCCCAGAGCGCTCAGGAGGCGCACGAGGCGATCCGCCCCGCCGGGGACCGCTTCCGCACCCCGGCCGACGTGGCCGGGCAGCTCTCGGGCGACGAGTTCCGCCTCTACGAGCTGATCTGGAAGCGCACCGTCGCCTCGCAGATGGCCGACGCCAAGGGCACCACCTCCACCGTCGAGCTCTCGCTCGAGCAGTCCGGCCGCACCGCGACCTTCCGCGCCGCCGGCACCGTGATCACCTTCCGCGGCTTCCTGGCCGCCTACGAGGAGGGGCGCGACGCCAGCCGCTACGGCAACGACGACTCCGGCGACAAGCGCCTGCCGCAGATGGAGGAGGGCCAGCAGCTCGACACCCGCGAGCTGACCCCCGACGGCCACACCACGACACCTCCCCCGCGCTACACCGAGGCCTCGCTGGTGCGGGCGCTGGAGGAGCGCGGCATCGGCCGTCCCTCGACCTACGCCTCCACCGTCGCGACGGTGCAGGATCGCGGCTACGTGCTGCGCCGGGGCAGCGCCCTGGTGCCCAGCTGGACCGCCTTCGCCGTGGTGCGCCTGCTGGAGGAGCACTTCGGGGCGTTCGTCGACTACGACTTCACCGCCCAGATGGAGCAGCAGCTGGACCGCATGGCCCAGGGCGAGCTGGGCCGCAAGGAGTACCTCGAGGAGTTCTACCGCGGGGACGGCGAGAACGGCCCCATCGGGCTCAAGCGCATGGTCGACGACCTGGGCGACATCGACGCCCGGGCGATCAACAGCATCGAGATCGGCGAGGGCATCACGCTGCGCGTGGGCCGCTACGGCGCCTATGTCGAACGCGCGGCGCGCGACGAGAACGGTGAGCTCATCGAGGGCGCGACCCCGCAGCGCTCCTCGGTCTCCGACGAGGTCGCCCCCGACGAGCTGACCGTCGCCAAGGCCCAGGAGATGCTGGAGCGGGCCAAGGACGACGGGCGGGTGCTGGGCACCGATCCGGAGACCGGGCACGAGGTCGTCGCCAAGGACGGTCGTTTCGGTCCCTATGTCACCGAGGTCCTGCCGGAGATCGAGGGCGACAAGACCCCGAAGTCCAAGAAGCCCAAGCCGCGCACCGGCTCGCTGCTGACGTCGATGGACCTGGCCACCGTCACCCTCGAGGACGCTCTGAAGCTGCTGAGCCTGCCGCGCGTGGTCGGCACCACCGAGGACGGCACCGATGTCACGGCGCAGAACGGCCGCTACGGCCCGTACCTCAAGAAGGGCACGGACTCCCGCTCGCTGGAGACCGAGGACCAGATCTTCTCCATCACGATGGAGGAGGCCGAGAAGCTCTACGCCCAGCCCAAGACGCGGGGGCGGGCCGCCGCCAAGCCGCCGCTGAAGGAGCTCGGCACCGACCCGACCAGCGAGAAGCCGATCGTGATCAAGGACGGCCGCTTCGGCCCGTACATCACCGACGGCGCCACGAACGTCTCGCTGCGCTCCACGGAGAGCGTCGAGGAGATCACCGAGAAGGTGGCGATCGAGAAGCTCGCGGACAAGCGCGCGAAGGGTCCGGCGAAGAAGAAGGCCCCCGCCAAGCGCACCACCACGCGCTCGAAGAGCTCGACCGCGACGAAGAGCTCGACCGCGTCGAAGAGCTCGACCGCGTCGAAGAGCTCGACCGCGAAGAAGTGAGTCGCGTCGGCGCCTGACGGGCCGCACCGACCACGAGAACGGGGCACGGACCACCAGGTCCATGCCCCGTCCTCGTGCCACCCGGCCGCTCCCCTGTCGGCCGCTCGCCATCCGCCGGCCCCCGGCCGCCGACGACGTCCTCGCGGGCGCGCACCATGCCTCGTGTCGAGCGCACCGGCCGCCTCGCACACCCCTTCTCGGTTTCGGACAAAACGGTCGCATGCGCGTATGCTTCGAGAACTGGACCACTCCGGTCGCATCCACGCATGCCAGGTCACAAGGCGGCATCGACGACGAGCCGCGTCGCCCCGGACGTTCCCCGCCGACGCGACCGGCCTAGAGTGTGACCAGGAGCTCGCCTCTGACTCACGAAGGAGTGATCATGAATCGACGTCTCAGTCGGCGTGCGGTCATGTCCGGGGCCGCCGCCACCGCGGCCCTGGGGATGTCCGGTTGCCTGCAGAACCCCGATCCGGCCGGCGGAGGCGGTGGTGGCACGGTCGAGCGCTACACCCCCGGGGACACTCCCGGCTCGGGCACGGTGAGCATCCTCGGCGCCTTCGGCGGCCAGGAGCGGGACGCCTTCATGGCCTCGCTCGAGGACTTCCAGGCCGATTCCGGCATCACCATCGAGTACACACCGGACTCCGACTTCACCAACACCGTCCAGCAGCGCGTGGGGGCGGGAGCCGCCCCGGACATCGCCCTGTTCCCGCAGCCCGGCGGCATGTTCGACCTCGCCGAACAGGGGACGATCACCCCGATCGACGTGTACCTGGACTACGACCAGCTGAACTCGACCCTGATCCCCGGCTTCCTGGATTCGGCCCGATTGCAGGGCCGCGTCTACGGCGCCCCGATGCGCATGGCCTGCAAGTCGCTCATCTGGTACCCGAAGAAGGCGTACGAGGAGGGCGGCTACGCCGACGAGCCCGCCACCATGCAGGAGCTCTACCAGATCACCGACCAGATGAAGGCCGACGGCATCACGCCGTGGTCCGACGGCTGGGGCGCCGACCAGGCGACCGGCTGGGTGGGCACGGATTGGATCGAGGAGTTCATGCTCCGCGTCCACGGTCCCGTGGTCTACGACGACTGGGTCAAGCACCGCATGCCCTTCAACGCGAAGGAGGTCGTGGAGGTCTTCGATCTCGTCGGAGACCTGCTGAAGACCGAGGGCAACGTGCTCGGCGGCACCGACGCCATCATCAGCACCCCCTTCTCGGAGGCACCGCTGCCGCTGTTCGACGACCCGCCGAAGGCGATGCTCGTGCGCCAGGGCAACTTCGTCACCGGCTTCTTCCCCGAGGACGTCCAGGCGAACATGGACGAGGAGGTCGGCGTGTACGCCATGCCCACCTGGGAGGGCGGCTTCGACGGCCAGCCGATCCTGGGCGGCGGCGACCTCGCCACCCTGTTCACCCTCAACGACGACACGGTGAAGGTCATGGAGTTCCTGACCTCCGACAAGTTCGGCGGCGAATGGGCGGAGGCGGGCGGCTGGCTGAGCCCCCACCGCACCTTCGACCAGTCTCTGTACTCCTCCGAGATCACCCGGCAGATCGCCGAGATCGCCTCGGAGGCGGCGGCCTTCCGCTACGACGGCTCGGACCTGATGCCGACGGCCGTGGGCGCCGGGTCCTTCTGGAAGGGCATGGTCGAGTGGCTGCAGGGCGCGAAGACCTCTCAGGAGGTCTGCGACGAGATCGAGAACGGGTGGCCGAAGTGACCACCGCGACGCAGACCCACAAGGGTCCGCAGGCTCCGCCTCCCGCGGAGGACCACGAGAAGAAGCACGGCACCGCGCGCCCCGCGCGCGTGCTCGTCGGAGCCGTCGGCATGGCGGTCACCGCCTGGTTCGTGTGCAACGCGTTCCTCGCCTTCGCCTACTACCCGCAGTGGTTCGCGAACTCCGGGATCCTCATCGGCCTGCTGGGCCTGATCCTCGGCATCGGCGGCTCGGTGGTGTTCTTCCTCTTTTTGAACATCTGCATCGAGGGCTTCCCCGCGCGGTTCTCCGCCGGGCTCATCCCCTACGCATTCCTGCTGCCGGGGTTCAGCCTGATCGGCATCTTCCTGCTCTACCCGACGGTGCAGACGATCGTGTACTCCTTCGCGAACGACGATTCGACCGCCTGGGTGGGGCTGGACAACTACCGGGCGATCTTCTCCAGCGGCCACTTCTGGTCCACCCTGCTGAACAACTTCCTGTGGATCCTCATCGTCCCGGTGGTCACGGTCGCCTTCGGCCTCGCCGTCGCGGTGCTGGCCGACAAGCTCTCCCCCGCCGGGGAGAACGCGGCGAAGTCGATGATCTTCCTGCCGATGGCGATCAGCTTCGTCGGCGCGGCGACGATCTGGGCGCTGGTGTACGCCTACAACTCCCCCGGGGAGGCCCAGACGGGCCTGCTCAATGCCATCGTCACGACGCTCGGCGGTGATCCTCAGCCCTGGTACCAGATCGACACCGCCCGGCTGAACTCCCTGGCACTGATGGTGATCCTGATCTGGCTGCAGACGGGCTTCGCGATGGTGCTGATCAGCTCGGCGATCAAGGGTGTCCCCGAGGACACCGTCGAGGCCGGGCGCATGGACGGCGCCAGCGAGATCCGCGTCTTCTGGCAGATCGTGTTCCCGCAGGTGCGCCCCACGCTCATCGCCGTGCTGATCACGGTGCTGATCCTGGTGCTGAAGGTCTTCGACCTCATCTACGTCACCACCAACGGCCTGTACAACTCCGACGTGATCGCGAACCTCTTCTTCCGCAAGCTGTTCACCGATCAGCAGGCCGGGCAGGCCTCGGCCATCGTGGTCGTGCTCCTGATCCTGGTGGTGCCGATCCTGATCTATCAGGTCAAGAGCTTCAGGCAGCAGGAGGCGAACCGATGAACGCGACGGCGAAAGGGACGATGAGAGGGACGATGAGGGACGGGCGCAAGCGCTCCCCCGTCGCCACCATCGCAATGCCCCTGTTGGCGCTGCTGTGGACGATCCCGACGATCGGTCTGCTGGTGACGAGCTTCCGCGACCGCGAAGCGGCGGCCTCCACCGGCTGGTGGACGGCCCTGTGGGAAGGCGGCTGGACCTGGGACAACTACGCGCAGGTGCTCACCGATTCATCGGTGACCGGCTCGCTGATCAACTCGGTCGTGGTGGCGGTGCCGGCGACGGTGCTGCCGATCATGTTCGCGGCCTTCGCCGCGTACGCGTTCACGTTCATCAACTTCCCCGGCAAGGACGTGCTGTTCATCATCATCGTCGCGCTGATGGTGGTCCCGATCCAGGTCTCCTTCCAGCCGATGCTGGACCTGCTGGGCCCGCGCGGCCTGGGGATCAACGGGCAGTTCCTGGCGGTATGGATGCTGCACACCGGCTTCGGCATGCCGCTGGCGGTGTACATCCTGCGCAACTACATGACCACCCTGCCGGGCTCGGTCGTCGAGAGCGCGAAGATCGACGGGGCCTCGCACTTCCAGACGTTCTGGCGTCTGGTCGCACCGATGTCGTCCCCGGCGATCGCCGCCTTCGCCACGCTGCAGTTCCTGTGGGTGTGGAACGACCTGCTGATCGCCAAACTGTTCCTGGGCGGCGGGGAGAACAAGACGATCATCGTGAACCTGCAGCAGATGCTGGGCACGCAGGGCCAGGGTGCCGAGATCCTGACCGCCGGCGCCTTCATCTCGATGGTGATCCCGATGATCGTGTTCTTCTCCCTGCAGAGGTTCCTGGTCCGCGGCATGACGGCAGGGTCCGTCAAGGGTTGATCGACGTCCTTCGTCATGCGGAGCGCGAGCGGTAGGAGATCAGCCGGAAGTCAAGGGATAGGTCCATGTACTCCGCGGATTCAGCCGACGGCTGACCTTCCTCCACAGCGCCCCCGACACCATCGCGGTGTCGGGGGCGCTGGGTAGATTGGACCCATGAACTCGACCGACGAGCCCCCGGGCGATGCCGCCGTGCCGGCGCTGTCCCTGCCCGCCTCCACCGTCCCCGAGCCGTCCACGGCACCGGGCCTGCGCTGGGGCGTGATCTCCCCCGGCCACATCGGCGACCAGTTCACGGCGACCGCGCACCGGGCCACCGCCTCCCGAGTGGTCTCCGTGGTCTCCCGCTCGCAGCAGCGGGCCGAGGCCTTCGCCGCGGAGCACGGCATCGAGCAGGCTTTCTCCTCGGTGACGGAGATGCTCGCCGCCGGCGGCCTGGATGCCGTCTATGTCGCCTCCCCGCACGCCCAGCACCATGAGCTGGCCCGCCCGGTGCTCGAGGCGGGCATCCCGGTGCTGGTCGAGAAGGCGTTCACCCTCAACGGCACCCAGGCCCGGGACCTGCTGGACGTCGCCCGGGAGCGCGGCGTCTTCGCCATGGAGGCGATGTGGGCCCGCTTCCTGCCGCAGTTCGACGTGCTGCGCCAGGTGGTCGCCTCCGGTCTGCTCGGCGACGTGATCGAGGTCGCCGCCGACCACGGCCAGTCCTTCCCGGAGGACCCCGCCCACCGCATGTACGCCCCGGAGCTCGGCGGCGGCGCCCTGCTCGATCTGGGGGTGTACCCGCTCTCCTTCGCCCAGATGGTCCTGGGAGACCTCACCGACCTGGCGGTCCGGGGCGACCTCACGGCCACCGGCGTGGACGCGTACCTCGCCCTGCTCGGGCGCGGGGAGGGCGGAGGCCGGGCCCGGCTCTCCTCGACCCTGCTCGCCCGCACCCCCACCGAGGCCGTGGTCAGCGGCACGGCGGGCTCGGCCCGTCTGTCCGGGGCGTTCTTCGCCCCCGGAACCCTCACGGTCACTCTGCTCGACGGCCGCTCGGCGTCGTTCAGCCATGTCGGGGACCCGGGCGACGGCATGGCCTACGAGATCGCGGAGGCCGCCCGTCGGATCACCGCCGGAGATCTCGAGTCGCCGCTGATGAACTGGGCGGATACGCTCAGCGTGATGGACACGATGGATGCCGTCCGCGCCGAGCTCGGCGTGGTCTACCCCGCAGAGGAGCCCTCATGACCATCCTGGAATCCTCACGCGGGCTGCGTATTCCCTCCCCGCACCCGCCCAAGCGCGGGGTGTTCATCTCCTTCGAGGGCGGGGACGGGGCCGGCAAGTCCACCCAGATGCAGATGCTCCACGACCACCTGGTCACCGAGCGCTCCGTCGCCGAGGATCTCATCCTCACCACGCGCGAGCCCGGCGGCACCGAGCTCGGCCGGTCGGTCCGCGACCTCCTCCTGCACGGCGAGCACGTCGATCCTCGCGCGGAGGCGCTGCTGTACGCCGCGGACCGCGCGCACCACATCGCCACGCTCGTGCGACCTCATCTGGCGCGCGGCGGCCTGGTGCTCGGCGATCGCTACCTCGACTCCTCGATCGCCTATCAGGGGGCGGGTCGCTCCCTGGAGCCCGACGAGATCGGCTCGCTCTCGCTGTGGGCGGTCGGCGGCCTGCTCCCCCACCGCACGATCCTGCTGGACGTCCCGACGGAGATGCTCCAGGAGCGCCGCGCGACCGGTCAGGACCGTCTCGAGAGCACGGGAGGCGACTTCCACGCCGCGGTGCGCCAGGAGTTCCTGGACCTCGCCGACGCCGACCCGGATCGCTTCGCCGTCATCGACGGCACGCAGCCGCGCGAACAGGTGCACGCCCAGGTGCTCGAGGCCGTCGCCGGGGTGCTCGGCCTGTTCGACCCGACCTTCGAGCCGGCCCCGCCGACCAAGCACCGGGACGAGCTGTGACGACGACCGATCAGGGCGGGCCCGGCGCACCCGGCGCTCCGAGCAACCCGACGGCGCAGGCTGCTGGCGGCGACGGGGCCTGGGCCGATGTCGTCGGCCAGGAGGCCGTGGTCGCCCAGTTCCGACGTGCCGCCTCGTCACCGGAGTCGCTCGCCCAGGCCTGGCTGATCACCGGGCCTCCCGGATCCGGGCGCTCCACGGCGGCGCGCGCCTTCGCCGCCACCCTGCAGTGCGAGGTCGGCTCGGGCTGCGGGCGGTGCCACGCCTGCCGGACGGTGCTGGCGGGCACGCACCCGGACGTCACGGTCGTCGCGACGGACAAGCTCTCGATCGCCAAGGATGAGGTGCGGGCCCTGGTGATGACCGCCCAGCGCGCCCCCGCCACCGGAGCGCACCGGGTGATGATCGTCGAGGACGCCGACCGCATGAGCGCCGGCACCTTCAACGTGCTGCTGAAGTCCATCGAGGAGCCGCCCCCGGCGACCGTCTGGATGCTGTGCGCTCCGTCGGCCGAGGACCTCGCCCCGACGATCCGGTCGCGCTGTCGGCAGGTGACGCTCTCGGTTCCGTCCTCGGACGTGGTCGCGGAGCTGCTGCGCCGTCGGGACGGCGTACCGGAGGATCTCGCCCTGCGGGCGGCGCGCGCCTCCCAGGGCCACATCGGCCTCGCGCTGCGGTACGCCACGCAGGAGGGCGCCCTGGCGGCGCGCGAGGACTCCGCCCGCACGCTGCTCTCCCTGCGGGGTGCCGGGCAGGCGGTGCTGGCGGCGCAGGAGCTGGTGGACCGTGCCACGGCGGAGGCCAAGACGCATGCCGACACCGTCGCCACCGAGGAGAAGGAGCGCTTCCTGCGCTCGGCGGGGATCGATGACGGCAAGATCCCGCCCTCGCTGCGCTCCCAGGTGCGCCAGCTCGAGGAGGACGCCAAGCGGCGTCAGACGCGTCTGGTGCGCGATGTGCTGGACCGCTACCTGCTCGACGTCCATTCGGTGCTGCGCGATGTGATGAGTCGCCAGCTGGCCACCGGCAGCGAGCTGGTCAACGTCGAGGTCGCCGGGGAGATCGAGCAGGTCGCGGCGAATGGCTCCGGATCGACCACCCTGCAGCTGCTGGAGGCGGTCCAGGAGGCCCGGAATCGCATCAGCGGGAACGTTCCGCCGCTGCTGGCCATCGAAGCACTGCTGGCCCGCATCGCCCTCGACCAGCGCTGAAGCCGGCGCAGGAGCCGGCGCTGAACGACGGCACCTCACCACCCCCGCCGGAGCTGAGCACCGACCGCTCGGTCACCTGAGTCCTCCGTCGCCACATCGCCACATCGCCACATCGCCACATCGCCACATCGCCACATCGCCACATCGCCACATCGCCACATCGCCACATCGCCACATCGCCACATCGCCACATCGCCACATCGCCACATCGCCTGAGGATCCCACCACCCCTCACGCCATTGCGCGCTGTGCTTCCACAAACGGAAGCACAGCGCGCAATGGCGTGAACTGAGCGACGGTCAGCGCCCGTCAGGGCTGGGGAGTCGGGTCCGCACCGTCCTGAGGAGCCGGGTCCTCGTCGGCCTGGGACGTCGAATCCTCACCGTCCTGGGGACTTGGGGCCTCGTCGGGTGTACCGTCGTCGGTCGTTCCCGGGGCGGGCCGGCTCTCGTCGGACGCATCCTGGGCGGGCTCCGGCTCGCCCTCCGCAGGCTGTCCCTCGGTCCCGGTGACCTCGGGGGCGGCGGCATCCATGGACGCGTCCGCTTCGGGGATCTCGGCGGTGATCTCACCGGACAGCTCAGGGGTCGTGCTCGGAGACTCCACCGCCTCGGTCGAAGCGCCCGCCACCTCGGTCAGTGCGCCAGCCGCCTCGCTCGGAGACTCCGCCACCTCGGTCGGAACGCCCACCGCCTCGGTCGGTGCGCCCACCGCCTCGGTCGGAGCGGCGGCCGGCACGGACACCTGGGCTGGGACCTCGTCCTGCGGCGAGTCCGCCTCGGGAACCTCGGCGACCGTCTCCGCCGGTGCATCAGCGTCCGCCGCGTCGACAGCCGTCGCCCCGTCGGAGCCGTTCTCGCCCCCGGAGGCCATCGCACCATCAGCGGGCGTCACCACGTCGGCGGGCTCGCCCGACTCGGGCTTGGGCTGGATCTCGACGTCGAGCTCATCGACCACCACGCCGGCACCCCGCGAGATCTCGCGGTCGTCGTCCTGCTGGCCGGTCTCGGAGTGCGCCCCGCAACCGAAGCCGAGGTGGACGACCCGACCGTCGGCCGGGGACCACTCGTTGGTGCACACGCCGAACTCGCCGCGCAGGGAGCCGGAGAGCTTCGAGAGGAAGCCGCAGCTGGAACAGCTGGCCGACACGGTGCCCTTGCGGCCGCGGCCGGAGATCTGGCGAGGGCCGAAATCGCCCTCCATCCAGCGCTCGGCGGCTTCGGCGCGCCCCAGCGGGGAGAGCACTCGGGGACGTCCCAGGCCGAGCTCCCACAGTGCGACGCGGTCGGCGTCCTCGTCACCGGTGGCCTCGTAGCCCTGCTCGAGGCGGGCGTCCTGCTCGTGGTACGGCAACAGATCGTCGTTCCCGATGTCCTCGGGCTTCAGCCGCTCGGACCACGGCTCCCACTCCGGCGCGAGGATCGCATCCTCTCCCGGCAGCAGGGCGGTCTCGGCGACGGTCGGGGCCTTCGCCCGAGGTGCGCGCGCGAGGACCACGACCCAGGACCAGCCGCGATACCCGGGCATGGTGCACTCGAAGACATGCGTGACCAGCCGTTCCCCGCTGACCTCGACGCGCTGGTGGTCGCCGACCTGGCCGGGCTCGGTGACCTCGAGCAGCGCCTCGCGGGCGAGCTCGACGGCGTCGGCCGCCACCGCATCCAGCTTGGGCCGGGTGGTACGGGGGCGGCGGGGGGCGGTGGTCGGCTGCGTCATATGTTCAGGCCTCGAAATTGTCGGCGACGGCACGGAGCACGGTGGAGATCTTCTGCGAGTGCCCGCGATCGGGGTAGCGGCCCTGGCGGAGCCCGTTGGAGGCGTCGTCCAGCAGACGGATCAGGTCCTCGACCATATCCGCCATCTCGTCGGGCTTCGCCCGGCGAGCGCGGCTGACGGTCGGGGCGGGCTCCATCAGGCGCAGGGAGAGCACCTGGGGGCCGCGGCGGCCGTCGACCATGTCGAAGTCGACGCGGGCGCCGGGGCGCAGCGTCGTGACCTCCTCGGGCAGGTTCGAGGCGTGCACGTACACGCTCTGACCATCCTCGTCATCGAGGATGAAGCCGAAGCCCTTCTCGGCGTCGTAGAACTTCACCTTGCCGCGTGGCACGTGGATCCCATTCCTTGTCTGCTGATGGCGGTCCGCTGGGTCAGGGCCCGGGAGCTCATGGACCCGCTGTGGGTCCGACGGGTCGCATGCTCCGCGGGGTGCCGGAGTCCGTCCGGCAACGATGGAGTCTATCGTGCGGAACCGACAGCGTGGCGAGCGGATTTCTCGTTCGTGACCGCGGCCACCGGCGGTCCGGGTCTCGACGCCGGGACGACCGCCGCGCCAGCCCGTCGGCCGCACCGCAGCAACCCGTCATCCGCGCCGCGACAGCCCGTCGGCCGCTCCGCAGCAACCCGTCGTCCGCGCCGCAGCAGCTCGTCGTCGGCACCGCGTCGCCCCTCAGCGGCGGCGCTCGGGCGGGATCTCCCGGGTCGGGGAACCGGACGGGACCGGGTCCAGTCCCAGACCCACCAGCAGCTGCTCGAGGATCATGGCGGTGAACCCCCAGACGAACGCGTCCTCGGGCAGCTCGAACACGGGCCCCACGCCCTGTCCGCGCAGCAGACCTCGTCGGCGGTGCGCCGGATCCGTCAGCGACCCGGGCCCGACCAGCGGCGCCCAGACCACCCTCTCCACCTCGATCGGGTCCTGCACCCCCAGCGGCAGCGGGCCGGGGGCCCACCCCAGCACCGGGGTCACCCGTTGGACGCGCCACGGCATCGGGATCGGGGCGAAAGCACCCGCGACCTGGACGTGACGGGGATCCAGACCGGTCTCCTCCTCGGCCTCCCGGAGGGCGGTGTGCACGTCGTCGCGGTCGCCGGGATCGAAGCCGCCGCCGGGCAGGGAGAACTGGCCGGGCTGGGAGCGCATCGCGTGTCCGCGCTCCTCCAGCACCACGTGCGCCTCCTCCAGACTGGTCCCGGTGACCAGCAGCAGCACGGCGCTGCGGCGCACCGCTCCCGAACCGTCGGCGGGATCTCGAGGATCGGGGTCGCGCCGCAGCAGCACTTCGCCGCGTCGGGCACGCTCGGCGAGCGGGGCGAGGAAGTCCGGAAGGGCGCCGGTCGCGGGCCAGGGCTCGCTCATGCCGTTCCCGCGCTCGGGCACACGTCGGCCAGCACGCAGTCCCCGCAGCGCGGGGTGCGAGCGGTGCACACCCGGCGGCCGTGCAGGATCAGACGCAGACCGAGGAGCGTCAGGTCCTCGGCGGACCCGCCCCTGCCGTCGGCGTCGACGCGGGCGATCACGTCCTCCTCCACGGCCCGCGGATCCGTGCTCGCGGTCCAGCCCAGGCGCCGGGCGAGGCGGCCGACGTGGGTGTCCACGGCGAGCAGGGAGTGGCCGAACCAGGCACCGCGCAGGACATGGGCCGTCTTGCGCCCCACCCCGGGCAGCGCCTCGAGCGCCGCCTGGTCGTCGGGGACCTCGCCGCCGTGGTCGATCACCAGGCCACGGGCCAGTCCGATGATCCGACGCGCCCGGGTGGGCCCCATTCCGAGCGGTCGGACCACGTCGGTCACAGCGGCCTCCTCGGCGCCGGCGAGCGCGGCCGCATCCGGCCAGTCGGCGAACAGATCAGGGGTGACCTGATTGACCCGCACATCGGTGGTCTGGGCCGACAGCACCGTCGCGACCAGCAGTTCGAAGGCGTCTCGATGGTCGAGCTCGGTGCGCGCGCCGGGATACTCCGCAGCCAGGGAGGAGGCGACCCGACCGGCATCCGCGGGGCCGAGAAGAGGGTCCTCGACGGCTCCTCGGGAGGTCGACGGCGGCATTCGATGTGCTCCTCGTGGCGGCGGTGGCGGACCCCGATGGCGTCGGCGCGATAGTGTTTCCCCATCATGTGACAGTGGCCACCGCAGTTCGTGGCGTCGGTCACCATGGATAGCACAGCACGGTCCCGGTATTCGGGACCCCACCATCAGGAGGTTCCGTGGACGAGAACATCGTACGGTCATCGCCGCTGTTCGCTGCGCTCGACGAGGACGGCAAGCAGGCCGTGCTGGCGTCGATGAAGCAGGAGGACTACCACCGCAGCGCCATCATCTTCCGCGAGGGCGATCCGGGCGATCGGCTCTTCATCATCGGATCGGGCAAGGTCAAGGTCGGTCACGCCTCGGGCGACGGCCGGGAGAACCTGCTGGCCGTGCTCGGCCCGGGCGAGACGCTCGGCGAGCTGTCGCTGTTCGACCCGGCACCGCGCAATGCGACCGCCACCGTGGTCGCCGAGTCGACGCTCTACTCGCTCTCGCAGCAGGACCTGTACCGGGTCCTCGCCCAGCGTCCCGAGGTCGGTCGACACCTGCTCGCCTCGCTCGCACGGCGTCTGCGCAAGACCAACGAATCGCTCGCCGATCTGGTCTTCGCCGACGTGCCCGGTCGTGTGGCCAAGAACGTCCTGGACCTCGCCCAGCGCTTCGGTCGCCAGACCGACGACGGCGTGATGGTCGCCCACGGCCTCACCCAGGAGGAGCTGGCCCAGCTGGTCGGCGCCTCCCGCGAGACCGTGAACAAGGCGCTCGCGGACTTCGCCTCGCGCGGCTGGATCCGGCTCGAGGCCCGCGCGGTCCTGATCTCGGACGTGGAGCGCCTGCGCCGCCGCGCCCGCTGATCCGACGGGGCCCCGATCGAGCCGTCGATCGCGCCGCCCCCACACGCCGTTGCGCGCTGTGCTTCCAAATACGGAAGCACAGCGCGCAACGGCGTTCCTGCTCGGTGGGGCCCTGCCTGGCCCGACGCGGACTCCGGCCCGCATGCGGCTCGTCTCCGTCAGCGCTCGTCTCCGTCAGTGCCCGTCGGCGAGGTGCTCGAGGGTGGCGCGGAGGTTCCAGCGCGCGGCCTTCTGCAGGTTCTCGGGCAGGTCGGGGCCGTAGACCGCCCGCAGCAGCCGCTCGAGGGTGAGCACGCCCGCCGTCCGGGCCCGTCGCACCTGCTCGATGCGCTCGTGACGGTGCTCGATCGCCGCGTCGATCGCCTCGAGGGCCTCCAGCGGGTTCTCGTACGGCGTTCCGTGCCCGGGATGGATGGAGCCGATCCTCCCGTCCTGGGCCATCGCCCGCAGGATCGCGAGGGACTGGAGGTGCTCGGCGATCGTGCCGCCGTCCTCGGGCACGATCACCGTGGAGGAGCCGCCCAGCAGGGTGTCCCCGCTGAGCAGACGTCCGCCGTCCACCAGCACCCCGACGGAGTCGGCGGTGTGGCCGGGCAGATGGATCACGTGACCGACCACCCCGTGGTCCCCCTCGAGGGTCGAGGGCAGCGGACGGGACCCGGGCAGGGAACCGGGGTCCGCGGCCCACAGCGGGACCTCGACCCCGCCGCGGGCGGCGAGCTGGCGGGCCAGGGTCGCCGCTCCCGCGCTGTGGTCGAGGTGGCGGTGGGTGACCAGCACGCCCCGCGGTCGCGACCCGTCGCCGCAGGCCACCAGCAGCTCCGCAAGATGCTCGGGGTCCTTCGGGCCCGGGTCGACGACCCAGACCTCGTCGCCGTCACGCAGCACGTAGCTGCGCGTGCCGGTCAACGTCATCGGCCCGGCGTTGTCCGCCCGGACCGCGATCAGCTCGACCGCGGGCGCCTCGGGGTCGCGCGGCGGGGTGCTCTCGGACACGGCTCAGCGGGCCGGAGGGGTGGCGGGAACGGCCGGGCCGTCCAGCTCGACCACCAGCTCCAGCTCGACGGGCGCGTCCAGCGGGAGCACCGCGACGCCGACGGCGCTGCGGGCATGTCGCCCTGCGTCGCCGAAGACCTCGCCGAGCAGTTCGCTGGCCCCGTTGATCACCGTCGGCTGCGCGGTGAATGCGGGATCGGAGGCGACGAAGCCGGTGAGCTTGACGACGCGCACCACACGATCGAGGTCGCCGACCAGGTCCTCGATCGCCGCGAGGGCGTTGAGGCAGCTGATCGCAGCGAGCTCGGCGGCGCGCTCCGTGGTGACCTCGGCGCCGACCTTCCCGGTCGCCGGCAGCGCGCCGTCGACGAAGGGGAGCTGGCCGGAGGTGTGGACGTGGTCCCCCGTGGCGACGGCAGGCACGTACGCAGCGACCGGCGCGGCCACGGCGGGAAGGCTCAGCCCCAGCTCCGCCAGCCGCGTGCGGACCCGCGCTCCGGGCTCCTGACCGGTGGTGACCATCGGATCAGCCCTCGGTGCGGGGACGCTTGAGATAGGCGACCAGGTTCTCGGGATTGGGCCCCGGCACGACCTGGACCAGCTCCCAGCCCTCCTCGCCGTAGTTGTCGAGGATCTGCTTGGTCGCATGGATCAGCAGCGGAACGGTCAGGTACTCCCAGCGGGTGACTGTGCTCATGGGGCGAGCCTACCGGCCCGCCCCGCTCCTGGGCGGCCCCGGAGGTCCCGTCCGATCAGCTGCCGACGGCCTCCTGCGAGGCGCGGCGCAGCACGGTGGACCAGTCGGTGACATCGGGGTTCCGGCGCAGCAGCCGTCGGCGTTCTCGTTCGGTCATCCCGCCCCACACGCCGAAGTCGACCCGATTGTCCAGGGCGTCGGCGAGGCATTCGGTCCTCACCGGACATGCTCCGCAGGTGGCCTTGACCGCGTGCTGCTCCGCGCCCTGGACGAAGAACCCGTCCGGATCCATGCTCACGCAGGCTCCGCGTGCGGCCCAGCTCGAGTCCGCGGTGATGGGAGTGGCCCCGATGGTCATATGCAACCTCTTTCCAGATCTTCGTTGACCCGATTTCTGCGACCACTGTAAGGAGATGCTCGCCACAGTGCCAAATTCTCGGGCGCCCGAGACCTTTCCGTGATATTGGGCGAGGAGCGACACATCCGCTGGTCGGCCCATGTCGCGTCCGGTCACATCCCCGCATCGGGTTCGTGAAGATTCGTCCACGCCCGCCCCGCCTCGTGGTCTCGCGCACCCGCCCGCCGTACTGTTGGACCATGGCCCGCACTACGTCCAGCTCCGCTTCCGGACGCTCCCTCCCCGTCGCCCTGGCGCAGTCCTTGTACCTGATGCTGGGGATGCTCGCCGTCTCCGCCCTGGCCGGCGTGCTCCTGGCGGCCTTCTTCCTACCGGCGGTCTCGGCCTCCTCGGCCGTCGCCAAGGACGGCGTGGCGCTGTTCGAGTCCTACCCCTCGGAGCTCGAGGTCGAGCCGCTGAACGAGGCGAGCCGGATCGAGGCGGCCGACGGATCCCTGCTGGCGACGTTCTACACGGAGAACCGGATCATGGTGCCGCTGGAGGAGATCTCCCCGCACGTCCAGAACGCGGTGATCGCCGTCGAGGACCGCCGCTTCTACGAGCACGGCGGCATCGACCCCAAGGGCATGCTGCGCGCCTTCGCGTCCAACGCCGCCGGCGGTGCCACCCAGGGCGGCTCGACCCTGACCCAGCAGTACGTGAAGAACGCGCTGCTGATGGACGCGGTCCAGCGCAACGACAAGGAGGCCCAGCTCGAGGCGACCGAGCAGTCCTACGGTCGCAAGCTGCGCGAGGCGAAGCTGGCGATCTCCCTCGAGAAGCAGTGGAGCAAGGACGAGATCCTCAACGCCTACCTCAACGTCGCCCAGTTCGGGCCCTCGCAGTACGGCGTAGAGACCGGGGCGCGCCATTACTTCTCCAAGCACGCCTCGGAGCTCAACCCCGGCGAGGCCGCCCTGCTGGCCGGCATCACCAACGGTCCGAACCAGTACGACCCCGTCTCCCATCCGGAGGCGGGCGAGCAGCGCCGCAACGAGGTCCTGCGGGACATGCTGGGCCAGGACTTCATCACCCAGGAGGAGTACGACAAGTACACCGAGCAGCCGGTCGAGGACATGCTCACCATCCAGAACGTCCGGGCCGGGTGCACCTCTGCCGGCGCGAACGGCTTCTTCTGCGACTTCGTCACGCGGTCCCTGCTGAACGATCCGGAGTTCGCCCCCACCTACGAGGAGCGGCGCGAGCTGCTGTACGGCGGGGGGCTGACGATCAAGACCACGCTGGACCCGGAGAAGCAGAAGACCGCCACCGACATCCTCCAGCGCAAGGTGCCCGGCGACTCCGAGAGCGGATTCGGGCACTCGATCGTGACCGTCGAGCCGGGCTCCGGCAACATCCTGGTGATGGCGGAGAACCGGGAGTTCAACCCCCACGCCGAGGTCGAGCCCGGCGAGACGGCGATCAACTACAACGTGCCCCAGGCCCTGGGAGGCAGCAGCGGCTTCCCCGTCGGCTCGACCTTCAAGCCGTACGTGCTCCAGCAGTGGCTCAAGAGCGGCCGCAGCATCTACGACAAGGTCAGCACCAGCCGTGAGCCGATGAAGACCTTCCCGGCCCAGTGCCTCCGCCGTGGACGCTGGTACGAGGAACCCGGGTACAACCCCGACAACGCCGTCTCGGTGCCGATCTCCCCCATGGAGAGCGTCCTGAACGGCACGAAGTACTCCATCAACACCGCGTACGCGAACATGGCCCGCCAGCTGGACCTGTGCAAGATCGCCGAGGGCGCCCGCGAGATCGGCGTGGTGCCGGCGACCCACAATCCTTATGATCCGGCGACCTGGAACAACGACATCGCCGACGTCTACGGCACCGAGCTGGCCCCCGCCGTGGTGGTCCTCGGAGAGGTGCGCATCTCCGCCCTCGACATGGCGGGCGCCTACGCGACCTGGGCCGCCGGGGGCACCTACTGCACCCCGCAGGCCATCACCGCGGTCATCGACCGCAACGGCGAGGAGATGGAGACCACCGGCGCCGACTGCCACCAGGCGGTCGAGAAGGACATCGCCGACAAGATGGCCTGGACCCTCCAGCAGGACCTCGAGGACCCCGAGGCCACCGGCAAGGGCAAGGTCATCCCCGGCCATCCCGCGGGCGGCAAGACCGGCACCTCCGGATCGCAGTTCCACACCTGGTACGTCGGCTTCACCCGTCAGATGTCCACCGCCGTGTGGTTCGGCCACCCCAACGGCAACATCCGCCCCGGCGGCTTCGAGGTCGACGGGAAGATGCTCCGCAGCGGTCGCGTCTGGGGCAACACGGTCTCCCTGCCCACCTGGCAGGAGTTCATGACCAAGGCGAGCGAGGGCATGCCCCGCGAGCCCTTCCCCGCGAAGCCCGAGAACAAGAAGGACAGCGCCGCGAACGAGGCCGTGCAGAAGGGGACGGTGCCGGACGTGTCCGGCATGGTGCTGTCCCAGGCCAAGGCGTCGCTCGAGGCGGCGGGGTACTCCTACGAGATCCGCAACGAGCCCTCGGACTCGGTCGGCAAGTGGTACGTGATCGGCACCGACCCGGGAGCGGGGACCAAGTTGCCCGAGGACGAGACCGTGGTCATCCGCCAGTCCTCCGGGAAGGGCTGAGGTGCGCCCTCTCCTCGCGGCCTCGACGGCCGCGGGCCTGGCAGGGCTGGGCGCCGGAGCGGCGGCGCACGTCTGGTCCCGGCACGTCGAGATCCACCGCTACACCCTGCGGGAGACCGAACTGCGCATCCTGCCTCCGGGCGCGCGCACCCGCCGCCTGCTGCACATCAGCGACATCCACCTGATGCCCCAGCAGCACCGCAAGCTCGCCTTCCTCGAGTACCTCGCCGCGCTGCGCCCGCACCTGGTCATCGACACCGGGGACAACATCGCCTCGGCCGCCTCGGTCCCGGTGCTCGCCCAGGCCCTGGACCCCCTGCTGCGCCGTCCGGGCGCCTTCGTGATGGGGTCGAACGACATGTACGAGCCGGCGCCGAAGAACCCGGCCCGGTACCTGCTGCCCGACGCGCGCCCGGAGGGCCTCACCGAGCGCACCGAGCCGGACCTGCCCACCCAGGAGCTCGCACGCCGTCTGTCGGAGCACGGCTGGAAGGACCTCACCAACGCCCGGGCGAGCATCGAGCTGGGCGGGCTGGAGATCCGACTCGTCGGGGTCGACGACCCGCACCTGGACCGCGACGAGATCCCTCCCGCGGCCGATCCCGCGCCTCCTGCTCCCGAGCACGGCAACGTGCTGCACCTCGGGGTCGCCCATGCGCCCTACCGTCGCGTGCTGGACGGCTTCGTGGCGGACGGGGCCGATCTGATCCTGGCGGGCCACACCCATGGCGGACAGCTCCGCGTGCCCGGCGTCGGTGCGCTGGTGACCAACTGCGACCTCCCCCGACAGCAGGCACGAGGACTCTCGGACTGGCAGGGCGTGCCCCTGCATGTGAGCGCCGGACTGGGGGCGAGCCCCTACTCCGACTACCGCCTGTTCACGCCGCCCGAGGCGACCTTGCTCACTTTGCGTGCTCCGCGACCCGGACAGGGGTCCTGAGCACTCCGAACCCCTGCTAAAGTTGCTCCTCGGTGCACCGCTTCGGTGGGCACCACCGGGGTGTGGCGCAGCTTGGTAGCGCGCCTCGTTCGGGACGAGGAGGTCGCAGGTTCAAATCCTGTCACCCCGACCACCGGCGTCATGACGGCGCCACCGACGACGGGTCGGAGCTTCGGCTCCGGCCCGTTCTCGCATTCCCGTCATGCCCGTCGGCCGCCGCCCCGCCGCGCTGGAGCCCCGCGATGCACCCGACCCCCGCGACGCATCCGCTTCCCGACCACGCGGCCGCACCCCACCGACGCGCGGAGGTCACCCCGTCACACACCCGCGACGCCCCGAACCCGCGACGCCCGGCCAGGATTCGGACACCTCACCGCATCCGGAAGGGGCCGGGCCCGGCCGTATGATCACCCGGTGATCCTATTTGTCCGTTTTGAATTCGCAGAATCACATCCGCGTAATTAACACAGACATTTTCTGATTCTTGGGAACAACACGGTGGAATTGTCCGAATCTACGTAAAGCTTTGGCAAATTCCTGGGCTCTGATCGGTAAACCTCCCTAGGGGCTGCGCGTGACCTGCACATACAGTGACCAGCGGCGTCCCATGATCGGGGGCGCTGACCGTGTCGCCGCCTTCCCGTCACCGGCCCGGTTGCTTCCTCCTCTTCCCTGGGTGACGGGCGCTGGCCGTGCGCGCGCGTCGTGTTCGAGCTCGCGAGGCGACGGAGAAAGTGATCGCTTCACATGTTCCGCACAGCTCCTCGAGGCACACACCGGGCAGCCGGCCGTGCCGTGATCGACTATCGGGGCCTCGCGGCTCCGGTCGGTCGAGGCGTGGGAGGAGTCGCCGCCATCGGCGCCGTCTCCGCCACCGCCGCTCTCACGGGCACCGCATCGGCCACGGCCCAGGGCCCGTCCCCGGCGACCAGTGGCACCGTCCGTTCCGCGGCTCCGGCCGTGGCGCCGTCGGTGGCTCCGGCCGCACCCCGATCCACGTACTCCGGCGTCAAGCTGCGCCTCGGTGCCCGCGGCGATGCCGTCCGGCACCTCCAGCGCGAGCTGAACGGCCACGGCGCCTCGCTCGCGGTCGACGGCGTGTTCGGGTCCAGGACCCTGGGGGCCGTGAAGGACCTGCAGTCCTCGGCCCGCATCGCCGTGGACGGCGTGGTCGGCCCGCACACCTGGAACGCCCTGGCCGGCAGCTCCTCGTCGTCCTCGCAGCCCACGCTGCGCGCGGGCGATCGAGGATCCGCTGTCAGGACCCTCCAGTCCCAGCTCAACGACAGCGGAGCCTCGCTCTCGGTCGACGGCGTCTTCGGCAGCAGGACCGTCCATGCGGTCCGTGCACTGCAGTCCGCCGCCGGCATCAGCGTGGACGCCGTCGTCGGGCCGAAGACCTGGAACGCCGTCTACAGCGACGTCCGGATCTCCGGCGGCTCCGGGTCCGGGGCCTCGGTCAGCGGGCAGGCCATCATCAACCAGGCCCGCTCGCAGATCGGCGTGCGGTACCAGTGGGGCGGGGAATCCCCCTCCACCGGCTTCGACTGCTCCGGTCTGGTGCACTACGCGTACAACCAGGCCGGCATCGACCTGCCGCGCAAGACCGCCAAGGGCTACGTCTTCGGCGGGAAGATCATCTCCCAGTCCCAGGCAGAGCCCGGCGACCTCGTGGCGTTCACCGGGAACGACTACGGGCACATGGGCATCTATGTGGGCAACGGGAAGATCATCGACGCCTCCGGCTCCCGCCAGCAGGTCGTCGAGCGCTCGATCTGGAGCGCCCCGCACGTCTTCGTCACCTACCGCTGATCCGCTGATCACCCTGTAGGGGACGTCCCCAGCCACGACGACCTGCTCGACGCGAGAGCGTCACCGGGAAGGAGCAGGACGCCGTGAAGGAGCCCGGTCGGCACCGCCGACCGGGCTCCTGTGCGCCCGGACCCCGACGGAGCGTCCGCTCCCGACCCCGACCGACCCGCTCCCGCCGCGACCGCACGGTCCGCCCTGCTCGCTCGGCCCACCGGGACGCCCGGGCCGTGGCAAACTGGGTGAGACCCACGACATCCCCGTCCCAGGAGAAGTTGATGCCCGACCCCATCGCCCTCGTCCCGCTCCCTCAGTCCGTCATCTGGTCGGAGGGCGTCTGGGAGACCAGCGCACCCTGGGACGGTCTGTCCGTCGGCCTCACCGAGGAGCTCCCCCGCACGGAGTACGCGCTGTCGATCTCCCCGCAGGGGGCCAGCCTCACCGCCGGCAGCGAGGCCGCGCTGGCCGATGGGCGCAACACCTTCGCCCAGATCGTCACCGGGGCGGGCGAGGCGATCCCCTGCGTGACCATCAGCGACTATCCGAAGCACGCCTGGCGCGGCATGCACCTGGACGTCTCCCGCCATTTCCGCACCGTGGCCGAGGTCGAGACGCTGATCGACGCGATGGCGCTGCACCGGCTGAACGTCCTGCACCTGCATCTGACCGACGACCAGGGCTGGCGCGTCGAGATCAAGGGCTATCCGAAGCTCACCGAGATCGGGGCATGGCGCGAGCAGACCCTGGTCGGCCACATGGGCGAGGACGATCAGTCCTGGGAGTTCGACGGCACGGCGCACGGCGGCTCCTACACCCAGGACGAGCTGCGCTCCCTGGTCGAGTACGCCCGCCGACGGGGCATCATGATCGTGCCCGAGATCGATCTGCCCGGCCACATGCAGGCCGCCATCGCCGCGTACCCGAATCTCGGGAACTTCCCCGAGCAGCAGGTGGGCGTGCGCGAGGTCTGGGGCATCTCCGACCACGTCCTCGGAGTCTCCGACGAGGTCTTCGACTTCCTGCGGGACGTGCTCACCCAGGTCGCGGGGATCTTCCCGGCCCCCTACGTCCACATCGGCGGCGACGAATGCCCCCGCGTGGAATGGGAGCGCTCGCCCGAGGCACGCACCCGGATGAACGAATGGGGCCTGACCCGCGTCTCCGAGATCCAGGGCCGCTTCACCCAGTTCGCGGCCGACGTCCTCGCCGAGGCGGGCAAGCGCATCATCGCCTGGGACGAGGTGCTCGACAGCCACCTCCCCGATGACACCGTGATCATGAACTGGCGCCACGGCAACGGCCTGAAGACCGCCACCTCGCGCGGATTCCAGACCATCATCGCGAACAACGAGCACACCTACTTCGACCACTACCAGGCCGATCCCACGCAGGAGCCGCTCGCCATCGGTGGTCTGACCACCGTCAAGGACGTCTACACGGCCACGTTCTCCCCGCACAAGCTCACCGATGAGCAGCGCTCGCTGCTGATCGGCGTCCAGGGCCAGCTGTGGTCGGAGTACACGCCCACCGCGGCGCAGGTCGAGTACATGGCCTTCCCCCGGATGTGCGCTCTCGCCGAGCGCGCCTGGGGATCGCCCGAGCAGAGCTGGGACGAGTTCGAGGAGCGGCTGCGCGGCCACCTGCCCCGCCTCGACGCCTTCGGCATCCGGTACCGCCCGCTGGACTGACATGCCCTCCTCCCACCACGACGCCCATCCCTATGGGAGGTCGGCCGACGACGTCCGGCGCCGTGACCAGCGCGTGCGCCGGACACGACGCCTGCGCGCGACGCAGCTGGCGTTCTTCTCGGTGCTCGCGATCGTCCTGGTCGGGATCGGCGCCTATGCCGTGAGGGAGTTCCGCGAGCCGGTCGCCGAGCCCGGGGTGATCGCCCCCAAGGGCGACGGCTCGGAGCCCAGCGAGCTGACCTGCCCCGAGCCCGGCACGCTCCCGCTGGACCCGGCCGAGGTCACCGTCACCGTCCTGAACGGCACCGGCCGCAGCGGGCTGGCCGGGCAGACCTCCGACCAGCTCGGCGAGCGCGGATACACCGTCGGGGATCCCGGCAACACCGACCGGTCCAGCGGTCCGGCCACCATCGTCTACGGGCCCTCGGGCTACGTGGCGGCCCAGTCGGTCCTGGCCCAGCTCCCGGAGGCGACGCTGAGCATGGATGACCGCGATGACGCCACGGTGTCCCTGCTGCTCGGCAAGGGGTTCGACGGACTGGCGGAGGAATCCGATGCCGCCGCCGCCCTCGAGGAGCCGGTCGCCATGCCCGAGGGCTGCTAGTCCTGCCAAGCGCGGCGGTCGGCCTCCATGCGGGTGCCGATCCACAGCGCGACGCCGCCGCCGAACAGCAGCAGCAGGGCGATGGTGCCGTAGACCATCGCGGTGGCGGGCGCCGAGGGCATCAGCCCGGCCAGCAGGCTGTTGATCCCGCTGACCTCATGACCCGTGTCCCCGGCACCGGTGAGAGTGCGGTCCACCTCGACGACCAGAGAGGCGGTGGTGGGGATCCCCTCGCTGTCTCTGACGTGGTAGGTGATCGGAGTGGTCCGGCCGACGAACCCCTCGGCCGGGGTGAAGGTGACGGCCCCGTTGGCGCTGACCGTGTAGGTGCCCTCGGCCGGGATCACCAGGCGCTTGCCGCGCCCGTCCTCCAACTCGCTGAGGTTGGTGGCCTGCAGCGACGAGATCTCGACCGATTCCGGGACCAGGGGCTGGGACCCGCTGCCCGCGGTGTCGTTGCCGAGCACGTCCACGGTGGTCGCGGTCTGCGGTGCGGTGCGCTCCTCGTCATCGCGCATGGTCGCGATCACCGGGGAGATGGTGGCCTGGAAGGTCGCTTCGACCCGGTTGTCCGCGTAGACGCCCTGCGCCGTGATGCCCACCGGCGAGGAGGTGCCGGTGAAGGAGTCCTGGGGGGTCATGGTCACCGTGCGCGACTCGACGTCGATCCGCCACGTGCCCTCGCCCTCGACGACCGCCTCGGTGCCGTCCTCGGAGAGCTCGGCCCCCTCGGGCAGGGCCCCGGGGTCGAAACGCAGGGAATCGGTGCGCACGTCTCGGATCCCGGTGGTGGTCAGATCGAAGTGGACCTCGCTGCCGGGGGTGGCGGCCACCGCCCGATCCATGAGGATCGGATAGGCGGTGCTGAGCAGCGCGGTCCCGGAGGTGTGGCCCTTCCCGTCCCCGCCGGCGATGCCCATCGGCGCGGTCACCCGCACCTCGGCGCTCTCCGGGGAGAAGCGCACGGTGGCACGGTCGCGGTCCAGCACCCACGTCCCCTGCCCGGGGACCTCGACCTCGGTGCCGTCCTCGGAGACGCTCACGCCCCCGTCCCCGGCCGCCGGCACCAGGTGGAGCGTCTCGGGGTCGACGTACTGCTGCCCCTCCCCCACCACGAACAGGATGTCCTCCCCGTACGGCGCCGACCAGTCCAGGTCGGAGATGATCGGGACGGTCAGCTCGACCTCGCCGGCGCGGACGACGGTGCCCTCGGCGTCCTCGACCACGACCCGCACCGGATCCAGCTGGCGCCCGAGCCCCGGGGCCGCCGGGGCGTGGCGGAGCGTGCTGCCGTCGGCCGAGAGCTGCCAGATGCCCTGTTCCGGCACCGTAGCCCGGCTCCCGTCGGCCACCAGGGTGGAGCCGGCGGGCAGGCCGGCGAGCTCGAGGCGGACCGATCCGCCCTCGGGGACCTGGTCGTCCAGGGCGATGTCCGTGGGCTCCCCGGCGGAGCCCCGCGCCGTGATCTGCTCCAGCTCCAGCACCTCGGGGGTGAACACCTCCGGCAGGGAGCGGCTGCCGTGGATGCTGCCGACGGTCACGGCGACCGGGGTGGTGGGGCCGTCGACACCGCTGAGCGGGGTGAACACCAGATCGTCCCCGATCAGCGACCAGGTGCCCTCCCCGTCCACGGCGATGCTCCGGGCGTCCTCGCCGAGCGTCATCCGATCCGGGGCGCCCCCGTCGACCGCCTGCGGCACGACCAGCCGCGCGGTGTCGAGCTCGAGCTGGTCCTCGACGTCGTCCTCGACCAGGGAGACCAGCGGCACCCTCGTGACGGCTCCGGGGACCATCGCGAGGCTCGATGCCTCGGCCGGGAAGGGGAAGGGGCCGTCCTCCCCCAGCGCCGCGGCGGGCAGGGTCAGCGTCACGGCGAGCGTCCCGGAGGCGATCAGCGCGGCGAACCGCGCGGCGACCCTTCTCAGGCCCGCGCGCGCACGGGGACGCGTCGTCTGCTCAGGCACCCGGTCAGGGTAGCAAGGGGAGCTCCGTCCGAGCCGGACGGTCGGTTCCACCGCCGCCCGAGCCGGGGCCCTCTACAGTGAGGTCATGGACGAGCCGAGCTCACCGGTCCCCTCCGCCTCCGCCTCCGACGCCCCGACGATCGACACCGCTGCGATCGACACTGCTGAGATCGACGCTGCCGCGATCGACGTCACCGCGCTGCCGCCCCTGCCGGAGCTGCTCGACGCGCTCACCGACCAGCTGGCGGCATGGATGCCCGCTCAGCGCTGGTACGCCCGCAAGGGCACCGGGACCCCCGACGTCTCGATCCGGGGATGGGCGCCGCTGCGGGTGGCCGACGACCATCTCACCGTCCTCGTCGTCCTCGCCGCGGCCGTCCCGGGATCCGACCCCGAGGACGCCTCCGCCCGCACGCTCTACCAGGTGCCGCTGGTGCTGCGCCGCCCGGACGAGTCCGTGGGACGGCGCGAGGAGGGCTCGGAGGTGGGCGTGCTGGCGGTCCCGGGCGGCCCCCTGCGCGTGGACGATGCCACCCTCGACGCCGACGGGAGGGCGGCGCTGATCGCGACCCTGGTCTCCGGGGACGGGGCGCTCGGTCCGTCGCTGGCCCTGGCCTCCCACCGGACCGTCCCGGACGGCCCGCTCCCGCTGGGCCGGGCGATGCGCAGCCGCCCGCTGTCCGGTGAGCAGTCGAACTCCTCGATGATCATCGAGACCGAGGGCGCTTCGCCGCTGATCCTGAAGCTGTTCCGCGTGCTCCAGCACGGGCAGAACCCCGACGTCGTGCTGCAGGGCGCGCTCACCGCCGCGGGCAGCACCCGGGTCGCTCCGCTGGTCGGCTCGGCGACCATCCGGGTCGGCGGGGTGCGCACCCAGTCGCTGCTGGCCCAGGAGTTCCTGCCCGATGTCGAGGACGCCTGGCGCACCGCGCTGCGTCTCGCCCTCGCCGGCGAGGACTTCACCGGGCCCGCCCAGGAGCTCGGCGCCGCCGTCGCCGAGGTCCACCGCGATCTCGCCGCCGCCCTGGGGACCGTCCCGGCCGAGGGCGCCGCGGTCGCCGAGATGGTCAAGCAGATGCGGAGCCGTCTGATGGAGGTCGCGGCGGAGGTTCCCCGGCTCTCCGCGCACCGGCCGACGATCGAGGCGCTGTACGCGGCCGCCGCCGAGGTGCGGTGGCCGCCCCTGCAGCGCATCCATGGGGATCTGCACCTCGGGCAGGTGCTGCGGGCCCCGGACCGCGGCTGGGTGCTGCTGGACTTCGAGGGCGAGCCGCTGCGTCCTCTCGCCCAGCGGTCCCGTCCGGACTGCCCGCTGCGGGACGTCGCCGGCATGCTGCGCAGCCTGGACTACGTCTCCGGCGCGGTCGCCCATGAGCATGCCCGGGATGCCGCGGCGTGGACCGCCGCCTCCCGCTCGGCCTTCCTGGCCGGCTACGGAGCGCAGAGCGGGCAGGCGCCCGATCCGCGGGTGCTCGCCGCCTTCGAGGCCGACAAGGCCGTCTACGAGGCGCTGTACGAGGCGCGCAACCGGCCGGACTGGCTGCCGATCCCGCTGGCCGCGCTGGAGCGGATCAGCGCAGCCGCCGCGGAGGCGGGGTCAGCGGGCTGATCGGCGAGGGCGGGCTGGTCGATCCCACCGGGCGCAGCGATCCCGGCAGGAAGGGAGCGCTGACCGCGCGGACCGCGACCCGCACCCCCACGATCACGTCGAGCAGGTCACCGGTGGCGTCGGTCCAGGTGGCGCCGCAGATCCCGTGGGCATCGCTCTCGGAGCGGCGCCGCATCCCGAACGCCGTGGCGACCGCGTCGGCGGCCCCGAGCAGACGGGCGGCGCCCGCGTCGGCCCGGCCGGGTGCCCCCGAGCTGGCCAGCAGCGCGCTGACGTGGCAGAAGGTCTCCATGCCGCGCCAGGACACGCCGGAGGACCGGTCGCGCTGGGGCCGATGGTCCTCGAAGCCGAGCAGACCGGACTGCTCCTCGAGCAGGGCGGCGGTGGCAGCGCTGAGCAGGGCGTGGATGCGGGCGTGGGTCTCGTCCTGACCGGCGATCTGCGGCGGCGGCCCGGTGGGCAGAGCTGACATCGCTGTCCACCTCACGCGTCTCGCACTGTCCGGCCCGACGGCGTCGTGCCGGCTCCGCCCGACCCGGGCGAATCCGGATCAGGGTATCGGCCCGTCGCGGACCTGCCGATGGGGAGAACTCCCCATCCACGCGCCCGGCCCCACCCCTCCGCGAGTCGAGCTCTGCGTTCCCGGCCCCTCCGCGGGTCGAGCTCTGCGTTCCCGGCCCCTCCGCGGGTCGAGCTCTGCGTTCCCGGCCCCTCCGCGGGTCGAGCTCTGCGTTCCCGGTGCCATGACGCGCAGAAGGAACGACACCGCAGAGCTCGCCCAAAGGGACACCCAGAACCCGCCCAAAGGGACACCCAGAACCCACCCAAAGGGACACCGCAGAGCTCGCCCAAAGGAACACCCGGGGCCCACCCGGAGGGAAGGGGCGGTCGGGCCCGCGACGGCCGGACCGGCTCCTGTCCGGCCCGGTCCGGTCCCTCTCACTCCTCCGTCGGGACGAATTCCACCGGGGCGACCGAGGAGTACCGGTCCTGCCGGATGGAGACCACGCCGACGCCCCCGATGAACGGGGCCAGGGCCTGCGGGTTCTTGCCGGGGTTGGCCAGGATCACCTGGAACCCGAAGTGACGGAAGGACTCCATGGCAGCGGTGATGAACTTGCCGGCGCCCTTGGAGAAGGCCTCGTCGATGATGATCGGGGCGTAGCGGGGCACCTCGGCACCGGTGCCCGCCAGCTGGTAGCGCAGGGCCGCCGCCAGGCAGAACGTGGCCAGGCGCTCGTTCTGGCCGCCGGAGAGCGGGCCGCCGGACTCATGGGCGTGGACCACCGTGCCCTCGGCGTCGATCTCCTCGGCGTGGAAGTGCACGTGGCGGCGAACGTCGAGGATCACTCGGGAGACCTGGTCCTCGCGGGTGCGGGCCGCGCTGATCATGTCCATCAGGTGACGCAGGGACAGGAAGCGCTCCTCCGCCAGATCCCGGTCCCGGCTGATGTCGTTCAGCGCGGTGTCCGCGACGGCGTCCTCGAGCGCCCGCTTGAACTCGTCCAGCGCCGCCAGGTGCACCGGCCGCATGGACAGCTGCAGGTAGCGGCCGGAGTGGAACTCGACCTGGGCGAGCAGGGCGTTGATGCGCTGGAGGCGCTTGCGGATCTCCGCCGGTTCGCGGGCGATGGCGGTGGCCAGGGCCTGCACGTCGCCGAGGGTGTTGCCGGTGAAGAACTCGAAGAAGCGGTCCTCGACCTCCGGAAGCTTCTCCTCCTCGATCCGCTGCAGGATCGCCAGGAAGTCCTCGACCCCTTCGAGGGTCGGGGCGGTGTCCCCGGCCTGCGCGGGCCAGCGGCGGGAGAACTCCCGCATGGCGGTGCGCATGTCCTCCTCCGCGCGGGAGGTGCGGCGGGTCAGCGCCATCAGCTCGGCGTCCAGCGTGGCCGAGGCGTCCTTGGTGACCTGGTCGATGTTGCCGATCACCAGGGACGGGGCGATCGCTCGGAAGCGCTCGGCGAGCTCGGCCTCGACCTCCGGGTCCAGGCTGGACTCGGCGACCCGCTCGCGGGCCGCGGCCAGGCGCTCCTCGGCCCGCTCGGTCTGCTCGCCGAGCTTGCCGGCCGTGCGCACCACCTCCAGCAGCTCCTCGTCGGAGTCGGCGATGGAGCGCTCGACCTCGTCGATCTGCCGGGCCAGCTCGCTGAGGGCGGCGGAGCCGTCCTCGGCGGCGCGCACCATGTCGCCCAGGTTCGCGATCCGTCGCGCGACCGAGGCGGCGTCGATGTCGTCCCACTCGACGGCGCTGATCGACTGCAGGGCGTAGAGCCGTTCCCGGCGCTGCTCGCGCTCGGTCTCGACGTCCTTGCGGCGCGCCTGCGCCTCGAACAGCTCCTGCTCGGCGCGGGTGCGCTCGGCCTCGAACACGGCGCGCTTGGCCCGGTTGTCGAAGCCCAGGACCCACTGCGAGCGGTCGTTGATGCGGCGGTCGGCGTTCTTCTCGTGGCGGCTGGCGGAGTGCTTGATCTGACCGGAGCGCAGCACGGCCCGGTTCAGTCGCGTGAACTCCTCGAGGGACTCCGCACAGGTGTAGTCCATGCGGGAGGCGATCTCGTGGCTGAGCCAGACGTGGAACTCGCCGTCCTTGACGTCCAGCTTGGCGGCCAGGGTCCGCTCGTCGATCGCCTTCGCGGGGCGGCGCAGGTCGGTGTTGACCCGGTTGTAGGAGATGCGTCGACGCAGCTTGGTGCGGTCGATGACCGCGGCGACCTCGCGGTAGACGCGGTCGGGCACCAGGATCGAGCGGGCCAGGCCGCGCAGCGCCTGCTCGGCGGCGGCGGTCCATTCCTCCTCGCCGGTGCGCACCTGGAGCAGCTCGGCGGCGAAGGGCAGCTCGGTGGGGGCGATGCCCACCTCGGAGGCGATGTGGTCGCGCAGGGCGACGTCCTCGGAGTGCAGGTTCGAGGCGCGGGAGGTGAGCGAGGCCAGCTCCTCCCGGGTGCTCTCGACGGTGGCGGACAGCTCGCGGACCCGCGCCTCCGCCTCCCAGCGGGCGGAGTCCGCCCCCTTCTCCTCGGTCTCGAGGGACTCGCGCAGGGTCTCGACCTCGCGCTGCAGGGCGAGGAAGAGGTCCTCCCCGGCGGGAGTGCGCAGATCGACCGTGGCCAGCTGCGCCGCGAACTCGGTGCCGCGCTCGCGGCGGCGGTCGCGCTCGACCTCGAGGCCGGCGATCTGCTGCTTCCAGTCGTCGATCTCACCGCCGCCGGCGCGCTTGCGCTGCTCCTTGAGCTGGGTGAGGTCCGAGCGGGCCTCGGCGACGTCCTGGGTCAGACGGCGCTGCTGGGCGCCGAGGCTGTCGCGCTCCAGCTGGAGACGCTCGGTCTCCTCCCCCAGCAGGCGCACCAGGTGCTGGGCGGCGTACACGTCGATGTCGGCCCGACGGTCCACCAGCTCCCCGCCGCGCTCGCGCATCGCGGTCCAGTCCTCATGGTTGCCGCGCAGGCCGCGCAGCAGATCGCGCTGCTCGCGGGCGGTGACCAGCGCCTCGTACACCTCCGAGAGGTTCTGGAAGTTCGCCAGCGCCTGATCGGCGAGCTCGAAGGTGCGCGGCGCATCGAGCATGTAGTCGCGCAGCAGGGCGTTGACGTCGCCGAGCTCCTTGGCGGACTGGATCTTGTGCAGCAGACCCAGCGCCTTCTCGTCCGGGATGCCCAGCAGCTGGCAGAAGGCGGCCCGGTACTCGCGGAACTGCCGGAAGGTGTCGGTGCCGGGGTGGGCGGCCTCGAGCGCCTTGCCCTCGATCTGGGAGGAGACGAACTGGCGCAGGTCGGTGACGTCCAGCGGCGTGCGGGAGATGACGTACAGGCTCTTGACGTCGGAGTCGGAGCTGTGGCCCGCGTGCAGCAGGAGCAGCCTCGAGAGCTGGACGGTGCCGCCCATCCCGTCGCCGTAGCGCAGGGTGAGCACCGACAGGGTGGTCTTCTCCCGCAGCACCTCCTGGCTGAACTCGCCGGTGGCCTGGTCGTAGTGCATCGCCCAGGCACCCCGCACGTAGCTGGCCACGGTGCGGCGGTACTTCGAACGGGCCGGGCCCGCGTCGGAGGCCGCAGCGTTGAACTGCAGCGAGCGCGGCGGGGTCAGCAGAGCGCTGATGGCGTCCAGCAGGGTCGACTTGCCGGTGCCGGGCCCGCCGGTGAGGAAGTAGCCCTTGGTCGAGATCGGCAGATCGTGGGTGCCGTGGAAGGTTCCCCAGTTCGAGACCTGCACCGCGGTCAGGCGCCACTGCCCCGGATGCGGATGGTCGGGATCGCGCGCGATGCTCTGCGCGGTCTCATCGGCCTCGGGCATGCCCGGCAGGTCGAGGCCGTCCTGGGCGGTATCGGTCGCGGAAGTCACCCGGCAAGACTACTAAGGAGCGCGGTGTGCGCGGGCCGGGTCGGGGTCGGCGTGGCCCGGATCGCGGTCGGCGCCGGCCGAATGCGCACTCAGCCCTCCGGTCGGCCCTGGCGCCAGTACCCCATGAAGGAGACCTGGCGGCGGTCGATGCCGAGCTCGGAGACGAGATGGCGGCGCAGCATCTTGATGGTGCCCGCCTCTCCCGCGAGCCAGGCGTAGAAGGTGCCGTGGCCGGTGGTGGTCTCCCACAGGATGCTGGAGTCGATGTCGATGTCCTCGAGCTCGGCGCGCCCGGCGCTGCCGCCGAGGCCGTCGGCGTCGAGACCGGCCTCGATCCGGAAGGCCTGGGCGTCCTCGCACATCAGCCGCTGGACCTCCGCGGCCATCAGCTCCCCGTGGGGCCGCTCGCCGCGGACGAGCCAGGTGACCTGGACCCCCGAGCGGGTGAGGACCTGCTGCTGGTCGGAGGCGTCGGGCACCTCGATCACGGCGTGGCCGGCGATCGCCTCGGGCAGAGCCTCCAGGATCGAGCAGATCGCGGGAGCCGCGGTCTCGTCGCCGACCAGCAGCACGGTGCGGGCCGCGCCGGGACGGAACTCGATGCCTCCGTAGTCGGGGCCGACGACGTGCCGGTTCGGGCCGAGCATCGAGATGGTGTCGCCCACGCGGGCGTCGCGGGCCCAGCGCGCGGCGACGCCGCTGCCGGGGATCTCCTCCGCATCGAGGTGGAGGACCACGTCGATGTCGATCTCGGGATGCGCGGTCAGGTTGCCGGGATGGCCGGCTCCGCGCTGCGCCCGCACCGTGTAGGTGCGCATCCACCCGCGGTCGACGGGGTCGATCTGCAGCCACGTGCGGTACCACTCGGCGTGGGTGGCGGGGTCGAGCAGTGCGCCCGGGCGCACGGTGGCGAAGTGGTCGGCCGACGCCTCCGGGCCCCGGATGATCAGCTTGATCCGCATGTCCAGCGGATGCCCGCCGGCGCCGAAGTGCACCAGGTCCGGGGAGGTGAGGGTGAACCGCAGGAGGTTCTTCCCGATCGGCGTGATGGCTCCGACGCTCAGCTCGAAGGCGAGCTGGGAGCTCGCCTCGAGGGCCGGGGCCAGGGCGGGCACGGCGGTGGTGTCGGTCGCCGCCGCCTGTGCGCGGGCAGCGGTCGCGGTCGCGGCGCTGTGGGCGGCGGCCGCGGCGGCCTGGGTGGTCGTCGTCAAGGCGTCCTCCTGGGAATCGGCGGGGGCGGAGCGGCCATCTGCCGCGCTGTCGTCGTCGGCGGTGCGGGGCTCGGGGGCGTCGGCGGTGCGGGGCTCGGGGGCGTCGGAGGCGTCGGAGGCGTCGAGGCTGTCGCGGCCCAGCGGGAGCACCATCGGGCTCGCGGTGACGGGGTCGGGCACCACCAGGGCGTCGAGGTCGAAGACCTCGCGGACCATCTGCGCGGTGATCACGTCGGCGGGGGCGCCCTCGGAGTGGATCTCGCCGGAGAGCACCGCGACCAGGTGATCCGCATAGCGCGCGGCGAGGCCGAGGTCGTGCAGGACGATGCCGACGGTGGTGCCGCGGCGACGGTTGAGCTCCCGCACCACATCGAGCACCTCGAGCTGGTGGGTGACGTCGAGGTAGGTGGTGGGCTCGTCCAGCAGCAGCACCTCGGTCTCCTGGGCCAGCGCCATCGCGATCCAGACCCGCTGGCGCTGACCGCCGGAGAGCTCGGCGACGGGACGGTCGGCCAGCTCCTCGCTGCGGGTGGCGGTCAGGGCCTCCTGGACGGCCCGCTCGTCGTCCTCGCTCCATCGCGGGACCAGCCCCTGATGGGGGAAGCGCCCGCGGGAGACGAGCTCGCGCACGGTGACGCCGTCGGGCGCCTGCGGAGCCTGCGGCAGCAGGCCCAGCCGTCGGGCCAGGCTCTTGCCGCCCAGGGAGTGGATGTCGGTGCCGTCCAGCAGGACGCTGCCGCGGCGCGGCGTCATCAGGCGCGACAGTCCGCGCAGCACGGTGGACTTCCCGCTGCCGTTCGCGCCGACGATGATCGTGATGCGGCCCTCGGGCAGGGCCAGGCTGAGGTCGTGGACGACCTCGCGCCGGTCGTAGGCCAGGTGGAGATGGCGGGCCTCCAGGAGAGGCCGGGGCGGAGCATCCTGGCCGCCCGGGCGTGCGGGGAGGGGGTCACGGGTGCGCGTCATGTCGAGCGTCACGGCAGATCCTCCCGGGGTTGCACCACCGGATCGACGATGGTGAGGCAAACCTGACCTTATTCCGCAAGCCGTGCGGTGCGCAATTGTCTCTCGCGCTTCCGGCCCGGCCGCACCCCATCGATGCACGCCGCAGAAGGGCGGGCGGCCCCGGATGCGACAGGCATCACGTCCCGCATGTCGACGAGCAGGCCGCCCGGCCCCATCCCGAGATCCTGCGGACGGGGCCTCACCGGCGGAAATCCCCCTGGGGGGCGCGCGGCAGGGTCCCGTCCCCCCGTGGCCCACGTTGGTATAGTCCCGGCACCGATGAGGTGATGCTGTCGCCACCGCGGCGATCGGCCCTGCTCGACCGCCTCCCCGTCCGCCGTGCACGGCGGACGGGTGCGGAACCTGTCCGACGACGGTGAGGAGTATCGATGCAGGACGCGCGGAGCGGTTCGCGTCGGCCGGAGCGGCCCGGCCGCGACCGCGGCGCCGACCCGTCGGCCGACGGGACCCCGCTGACCCTGCAGGCCTCCCCCACGGTCTCCTCGACCTCGCAGGACCCGTCGACCTCCCTGTGGGACCGGGCCTTCCCCGCCGCCTGGTGGCGGCCGGTCCTGGCCGGGAGACCGGTGACGGTGCGCGTCGAGGGCGGCGCCGCCTCCCTGCGGGGCGCCCGGAACGGCCGCGCCCTGCGACTGGGACCGATCCCGGAGGGCCGCCGTGAGCTGACCGCCGACGACCTCGAGGCCGACTGGCTCTGGATCGAGGGGGACGCGACGGCGGTGACCTGGAGCATCGCAGCCGAGGCCACCCTGCCGCCGGTGACGGTGGTGGTCCCCACCTACCGCCGCGAGGCGGATGCGAGGCGGCAGGCCGACCGCTTCGCCCGGATGGACGTCGTGACCACCGTGGTGGTGATCGACCAGGGCGGGACCCTGGCCGAGGACGCCGCGTTCACCCGGCTGTGCGCCGCCTCCGACGCGATCCGCCTGGTGTCCCAGGAGAACCTGGGGGGCTCGGGCGGATACGCCCGCGGCATGCTCGAGGCCGCCGACGACCCCGGCGCCGCCGTGCTCTTCTCCGACGACGACGCCGTCCTCAGCGAGGAATCGCTGCGACGGATGCTCACCTATCAGGCGCTGGCGGAGCGACCCACGATCCTCGGCACGCCCCTGTTCTCCTCCGTCACCCCCAGCTACCTGGTCGCCCACGCCGAGTCCGTGCGCACCGGCATCTTCCAGTGGAAGCCCGCCGACAGCCTGGGTGACGGCGTCGACCTGGCCGGGACCACCCCGGAGCAGTGGACCTTCCTCTCCCCCGCGTCCGCGGTGAACTACACCGGCTGGTGGGGCACCCTCTTCCCGCCCGGCACCGTCGCCGACCTGGGCCTGCCCGCGCCGCTGTTCCTGAAGTGGGATGACGCCGAGTACGGTCTGCGCGCCACCGCGCACGGCTACGCGCATGCGGTCCTGCCCGGGACCTCCGTGCACCATCCGCCGTGGAACGCCTACCGCACCCAGATGACGTGGACCGCGCGCGTGCTGCACCGCAACCGCCTCGCGATCGCCGCCGCCTACGGGGCCGGACGCGGCGTGATCGGCTCCTCGCTGCTGCACCAGACCAAGCACATCCTGGCCGGCCACCTGCTGACCGCCGAGCTCTGGCAGGAGGGCATCACCGCCTTCCGGGCGGGCCCCGACGCCTGGCTGGGCAGCGACCTGCGCCGCGCCCGGGCCGAGGGGGCGCAGGTCGCGGAGACCTGGCACACCGAGCACGACGTCGACGAGACCGCGACCCCGACCCGCACCACGCCACTGCCCCTGCTGCCGGCGGTGGGGCGCGCTCTGGTGCGGATGCTGCGGCCCGATCAGCCGCCGCGGGTGGTGCTGGCCGTCGATGCCGACGCCGTGCACTGGCGCACCACGATGGGGGCCGACACCGTGATCATCACCGAGGACGGTCGGCCGCTGACCGCGTTCACGGTGCGCGGCTCCGACGCCCGGCGCGCCCTCGTGCGCACTGCGAGCTCCCACCTCGACCTCGCCGTGAACTGGGGGCGGCTGCGCCGCCGATACCATCGGACCCTCCCGCGGCACACCACCGCCGACTCCTGGGCCGCCCTGATCGGCACGGACCGCGCCACGGGGGCGAGAACCCCGGACGACCCGATCGACCCCCCTCGCCCGATCCCCCCGACCGATCCCACCGACCCGACCACCCCGACCAGGAGGCCGTGAACATGCCGGCACGCGGGAACGCCCTCCGCCGCAGGGTGCGCAGCCTCGGCGGCAAGCTGCTGCGCCGCTACCGCCTGCTGCCCGGCGGGATGCCGGACGGCCTCGGGGACGACGAGGCCCTGCGCGGAGCGAGTCTGGACGGCGAGGTGGTCGTGTACTTCCCCGACACGGTCGACAGCCTCTACCAGCTGCGCAGCTGGTACGGGCCGCTGCGCGAGCTGCACGCCGCCCAGGGCGTGACCGTCGTGTGCATGGACTCCCGCACCGCCGCGACGATCCGCGAGGAGAGCGCGCTGCCGACGGTGACCATCGCCCTGGACGCCACGCTGGATGCGATCATCCTGCGCAGCGGCACGAAGCTGGTGCTGTACGTGAACTTCAACCCGCTGAACACGGCGGCCCTGCGCTCCCGCTCGGCGATCCACATCTCGCTGCTGCACGGGGACTCCGACAAGGCGGTCTCGGTCTCCAACCAGGTCAAGGCCTACGACTACTCCTTCGTCGCCGGGCAGGCCGCGATCGACCGGTTGGAGCGGTACACCTCCCTGTTCGACGCGTCCGCCCGCTGCATCCCGATCGGTCGCCCTTCGCTGGACACCGACTCGGTGCCCCGCAGCCCCGGCTCCCCCGATCGCCCGGTGGTGCTCTATGCGCCGACCTGGGAGGGCGGCCAGGCCTCCGTCGGGTACTGCTCCCTGCTCACCCACGCGGAGCCGACGGTGGCCTCGCTGGTCCGGGCCGGCCTCGCCGTCATCTACCGCCCCCACCCGCTCACCGGGGTGCGGGTGCCCGAGTACGGGGAGGCCGACGCCGCCCTGCGCGCACAGGTGGAGGCCGCCGGCTCCCTGGTGAGCACGGACCGCCCCCTGCAGCAGGACTTCGCCGACGCGGATCTGCTGCTGTGCGACGTCTCCGCCGTGGCGAACGACTGGCTGCCCACGGGCCGGCCGCTGATCATCACCCGCTCCACCGATCCGCAGGCGCACGACGCCGGCACCGAGCTGCTCGGCGTGGTGCCGCGCCTGGCCGCAGCGGACGCGGACGACGCCGGAGCGACAGCGCGGGCGCTGATCGAGCACGACCCGCTGCTGGAGAAGCGGATCGAGCTGACCGAGTACTACCTCGGGGACACCACCCCCGGGGCCTCCCTGCAGCGGTTCCTGGACGCCTGCCGCCACCTGGCCGCCCGCCGGGACGAGCTGTGGAGCCGGATCCAGGAGAACGAGGGGATCACCTCCCCCGATCCGAGCTGAGCCGGCCGCCGGCGGTGAGGGATGACTCGCGCTCCCGCGTGCCGACCGGAAAACCCACCGCGGGCTTGTACAGTGAACGCCACGGGCCGTCCCGGTGACAGCCCCGTGAACTCGACGGATGCGGGCCTGTGACCAGGCGACTCGTCGCCTGTGGGCAGACCCGCCAGCCCGCACGAAGGAACCCATATGTACTCACTCATCCTCCTCAACGGTGGGATAGGCGCTCGCACCGGTGCGAGTCAGCCGAAACAGCTCCTCAAGCTCCGAGGGATACCGATCCTGGTGTACGCGCTCGTCACCGCAGATCGGGTCGAGCAGATCTCGCAGATCGTGGTGAACTACCCGCCCGATTGGCGCGATCAGGTCGAGGAGGTCCTCGAGGCCTACGCGATCTCGACCCCGGTCACGCTGGTGGAGGCCGGAGATTCCCGGCACTCCTCGGTCGCCGCGATGCTTCCGCACTGCACCAACGACGACGTGATCATCCACGAGTCGGCTCGCCCCCTGGTGCGGACCTCCGACTTCCAGCGGCTGATCGACTCGCAGCACCGCAACGTCTCGCTGATGTCCGAGATCTCCTTCACGGTCGCTCCCGTGGACCCGGAGACCTCCGCGGTCACCGGCTCCCTCGAGCGCGACCGGCTGCGCAACGTGCAGCTGCCGCAGAAGTTCTCGAAGTCCGATCTGCAGGACGCGCACTCGCGGGCCCTGGAGCAGAGGACCGAATACACCGAGGACGCCACGCTGGTCGCCGACAGCGGGTTCCCCGTCCACTTCGTGGATGGATCGGACCGCAACTTCAAGGTCACCACCAGCACCGATCTGAAGATGGCAGGATTCCTCCTGCGACCCGAGGAGGACGACGATGAGTAAGACCGCGCTCGTCACCGGAGCATCGCGAGGCATCGGCCTCGAGACCACCCGTCGCTTCATCCTCAACAACGACGACATCACCACCGTGGTGATGTGCGCGCGTGACTCCGAGGACTTCGACCACAACGTCGCCGAGCTCGAGAAGGAGCTGCCCATCGGGCGCCGGATCGTGCCGATCAAGGTCGACGTGGGCGACCGCCCGGCCCTGAAGGCGGCGATCGAGCAGGCCCACGACACGGTCGGCAACATAGACGTGCTGGTCAACAACGCCGGATACACCAATCCGGTGCCGCTGCAGCAGGTCGACATGGACGACTTCGAGAAGACGATCAACGTGAACCTCTACGGTCCGTTCACGATCGTCCAGACACTGCTGAACCGGGGCAACACCTTCGGCCTCATCGTCAACATCGCCTCGACCGCGGGCATCAACGGCCGCTCCGGCTGGCTCACGTACTCGGCCTCGAAGGCCGCCGTGATCAACATGAGCCAGGTGATGCGCGAGGAGCTGTCGATCTACGGCACGCGCGTCGTGTGCCTCTCCCCCGGACGCACGGCGACGGATCTGCGCAAGACCCTCGCCCCGGACGAGGATCCGAGCACGATCATGCAGCCCGAGCACGTCGCCCAGGTCATCAACACGATGTCCTCCCCGGTGGGTCGCTTCATCGATTCGGAGAACATCGTCGTGCGTCAATGACTCCGACGCGTTCCTGATGACAGCAGGGCCCGTGCACCGGTGGTGCACGGGCCCTGCTGCCGTCCGGGCTGCTGTCCGGAGGTCACATCGGCCGCGGAGCCTCAGCCCACCTTCTTGGCCGCCGCGGCGCTCTTCTTCCGCTGCGCGTTCCGTGCGTGGACGTACTCCTTGTACGCCTGGCACACCTCCCGCGAGCCGCCGTCCATCACGAGCCGGCCCTCATGGACCCACAGCACGCGCGTGCACATGCTCTGGACCGTCGCGAGCGAGTGGCTGACCAGGAACACGGTGCCGGCGGACTGCCGGATCTCGTCCATCCGGGCCTTGCTCTTGGCGCGGAAGTGGGCATCGCCGGTGGCCAGCGCCTCGTCGATCATGAGGATGTCCGGGACCGCCGAGGCGGAGATGGCGAAGCGCAGCCGCGCACCCATGCCGGAGGAATAGGACTTCATCGGCAGGTTCACGAAGTCGCCGATCTCCGCGAAGTCGACGATCTCCTGATACTTCTCCCGGGTCTCCTCGAGGGTCAGTCCGTTGGCGAGCGCGCCGATCATGATGTTGCGCTCCCCGGTGAGGTCCTTCATGAGCACCGCGTTCACGCCGAGCAGCGACGGGTTGCTGGCCACGTGCACCGTTCCCGCCGCCGGCGGCACGAGCCCGGCGATGGCCCGCAGCAGGGTCGACTTGCCCGAGCCGTTCACCCCGATGATGCCGATGGCCTCACCGTGGCGGGCGGCGAAGGAGACCCCCTTGATCGCCTTGACCTCGCGAACGGGCGGATCCGCGGCCCCCCGGCGCGCCAGGCGTCCCAGCAGGCCGGACTTCCGCCCCGGTCCGTGCCCGACCTTCTTCGCGCCGAAGACGCGATAGGACACGTGCAGGTCGTTGACCAGCAGGGAGAGCTGGTCCGAGGGGATCTCCTCGGGCGGAGTCGCGTCGAGGTCCTCCGGATCGATCTCGAAGTCGATCTCGTCATGGGTATCAGTCACGTCCGTATCGCTCCTCTCCGCTCCAGAACACCAGGAATCCGATGACGCTGAACAGCACGGCCCAGATCACCCCGAACAGCCACATCGTGGCGTCGGGCGTGTAGGCCGGCTCATTCAGCAACGAGGATCGCACCAGGTAGAGGTACACGGCCACGGGTTGGTACTCCAGGATCCACCCCCAGCTGAAGACGCCCACGACCCTCTCCATCGAGAAGATCACGCCGGAGGCGTACATCAGGATCCGCATGAAGTGCGGCAGCAGGTTGTCGAGGTCCGGCGTCATGGCGACCCACCGGGCCACCATGAACGCGCAGCCCGTCGAGAAGATCCACATCAGGATGACCGCCGGGAACAGCAGCAGCCAGTACCAGTCGATCGTGACCTTCCCTGCGATGGGCAGGAACCCGGAGAGGTACGAGATCACGCACATGACCACCAGGGCCGGACCGAGGACGGTGAGCTCTGCGAGCACGCCGGCGATCGGGAGCACCGCGCGGGGGAACTGCACCGAGCGCACCAGGTTCAGGTTCTTGTTCAGCGAATGGGCGCCGGCCATGACCGAGCGCTCGAAGAAGCGGAACATGAACACCCCGACCACGATGAACGCGATCGTGTTCTCGATGCCCTGCCGGCCGATCTGCAGGAGGAACCCGAAGATCAGCACGTAGACCGAGGCGTTGATGATCGGGGAGATCAGCGTCCAGACCTGGCCCAGATAGGTGCCCTGGTTCTCGGAGTACGCCTTGGAGACGGCCATCACGCGGATGAACGAGCGGCGCTCCCACAGCTCCCGGAAGTACGCGCCCAGACGGGGGCGGACGCCGATCGCCTCGAGCCCGTTGTCCCGGACGGCGGTCTCCACCGCGGCCGGCGCGAAGGTGCGCTCCAGCGGGGGCGGCACCGTCGGTGTCGCCTCGAGCTCTGGCTCGACGTTCGTCAAGACGCTGCTCCCATCTCGCCGAGGGCAATTGCTTCGCGGCCGTACGGTCCTCGGGCTGTCGTTCATGATAGCGACGGGGGAGGTCCACGTCCGGGACCCCCGCCGTTCACGAGGACCCACTGTACGGCGATGCACCCTCACGGCACAGACGCGGTGACGCACGCCCCCTGACCACGGTCCGGCCGGCACAGCGACACCTTCAGATGTCCCGCAGCGCCCGCGTCAGACCCTCCTGCAGGTCGTACAGGCCGACGGGCTCGGCGTAGCCGTCGATCACGGCGTCGACGACCGCGCGCAGGGACTGCGGGCCCCCGGTCGGCACCGTGTACTCGCGGTAGCGATCCGCGACCGGGTAGGCCGAGTAGTAGTCGTGGAACTTGTACAGCCCGCCCTTGAGTCGGTCGCCGAGGCGGATGTGCGCGTTCGGCACGCCCAGGGCATCCGAGAAGATCAGCCCGTGCAGGCTCGAGGAGATCACGGCGTCGCAGGCGGCGATCTCCCGGGCGACCTCCTGCGGGGTCCACGCCACATCGATCACTCGGACGCCGGAGCCCAGCGCTCGCATCTGCTCGATCACCGGCGAGGAGACGTCGTGGTAGTGCGGGATCACCCCGAGGCTGTAGCGCTTCTTCACGGCACCGTCCACCAGCAGCGGGGCCAGGATCCCGGGGTCCCCCAGGGCGATCTCACGGGGGGAGAGGTTCTCCACCCGGGCGAGGGTCGACCGGCCCCGCACCGCGAGCGCGTCGAGACGGGCGGGCTCTTCCTCGTCCGCCGCGGCCCGGATGAATCCGCTGCCCCAGATGCGGGGCTGGTTCTGCTTCTGGCGGCGCAGGATCATCTGCACCACCGAGCCGGCGCCGACCAGGTCGCACGACTCCGGTGCTGACCAGGTGACCCGCCGACCTGTGAGGCGCTCGACCAGCGGCGGGGTGAGCTCGTCACCGAAGTTCAGCCGGTGAGGGTACTTCCAGCGCCACCAGAAGGTCTTGATCGGGGCGCTCATGAGCGCCGGTCCCGAAGACGACGAGCGGCGCGGACCAGCGCGGGACCGAGGACGGGGACCGCGCCGACCTTCGACGCTGCCCGCTCCCGCACCGCCCACAGCCGCTCGGAGCGGGTCCGCGGGTCAAACGTCGGCAGGGGCATCCGGTTGCGGCCGCTGTCGCCCGGGGCGGTGACGCGTAGTGCGCCATCCTCGTCGAGCGACAGACCGAACCCGGCGGCACGGGCGGGCCAGAACTCGGTGCCGCTGGCCCGCAGGGGTGTCTTCGCGTCGCCGAGCACGGCGCTGACGGCAACCGTTGCGCCGACCATCTGCGCGGTCAAGGGCAGGCGCAGCCCGATCAGACGCTCGCCGAGGCGAACTGCCGGGAGGAGCTGCCGACCGCCATGCTGGTGCACGCCCTCCAGGTGGCCGAAGTACTCGTCCTGAGGGGTCGGCTCGCTGGTGGTCTCCACGAGCATCACCGCCCGGCCGTTCTCGTCGAGCGTGAATCCGACCGCTCGGGCTCCTGCCAGCTTGCGGTGCATCACGCCGCCCTGGTCGATGGACAGGTTCCCGTGCCCCTGCGTGAAGTAGGCGATCACGCGGTCCTGAGGGGTGGGATCATCGGCGAGGTTGGTCTCGCCTTCGGGCTCGATCGTGCGCGCCCGGTCGGAGCCGAGGCGGATCGTCTTCTCGAACTCGCCGAACCGGACCGCGACGACGACGTCCCACACCCCACGATCCAGGCCGTCGTGCTCGGCGCCGACGGCGAACGTCGACGCGCCCGGCGTGAGGTCCTCGGAGACGATCCGGAAATCTGCGATCTCCTCGTCGTTGCGTTTGCGGGCCCGCAGCATGATCGAGTCCGGGGCGCCGTCGAGATCGGGGATGCGGACAGTCGCGGCGATCATTACCCGCCGACCATCGATCCTCACGTCCTCAAGCCTGCAGAGCATCCTGGGCGCGTCGACGACGAGCTCATCGGGCGGGACCAGATGAGCGACGCTCTCCGGCAGGTGACGCCGGAATGCACCGTCGCTATAGGTGAGCCGGCGGGTCGGCTTCCCGGCGAGGTAGGAGGAGTAGGCCTGCAGACCGTCGAGGTCACCCGCCATCAGCAGATCCATCTCGGAACGGATGTCGTCCTCGATGACGCGGCGCACGCCCTCGGTGTAGAGGTGACCCACCCGGGAGCGGAATAGCTCGCCAAGCCGCTCCTGCTCCGCACGCTCCACGCCCTGCCAGCGGGAGTCGAGCGCACGCTTCATGGTCCAACCCATCGGACGTTTTAGCAGCGCATCGCGGCTCTCGCCCGGCTCCGTGTACTGCTCGATGACCTCGCTCAGCCGCACGGCGATCATAAACTGGGACTCGGAGCTCTGCTTCACGAGCGTCAGATTGCTGCCGTCGGTCCGGTGTCGGATGACGTAGTAGTCCATGTCGGCGAGGATCGAGATCTTCCTCGCGTTCAGATAGACGGCTGCCATGAACGGCTGGTCCTCGCCGACCTTCTGATCCTCCGGGAAGCGCAGATCGTGGCTCTCGATGACCTCGCGACGGATCAGCTTCGTAGGCCCGAGGGTGTTGAAGACCTTGTGCTCGACCAGATCGGCATCCAGGATGGTTCGACGGAACATGGTGCTCGGGGCCTGGCGCCTGTCGGTGCTGGTCATCTTGCCGAGTACGACGTCGGAGCCCTCGGTGCGAGCGACCTCGACCATGCGGCGCAGTGCATCGGGGGTGAGCCGATCGTCGGAGTCGAGGAAGAAGAGGAAATCTCCCCGCGCCCGGCCGATCGCGGGATTGCGTCCGCCGCCCGGGGTGCCCGAGTTCTCCTGGGTGATCACGGTGATCCGGAGATCCTCGGCCGCCAGCTCAGCAAGAACGGCGTCGCTGCCGTCGGTCGAGCCGTCGTCGACGGCCAGGATCTCCACGGCATCACGGTCGATGGTCTGCTCGCGCACTGACTGGATCGCCTCGCGCACATAGTCCACGGAGTTGTACACCGGGATGATCACGGAGACCTGGGGAGTCATGGGACCTCATCTCTCGGGGGGTCTGGGGCTCGCGTCGGCCGAGCGGAATGCAGCGCCCGCTCCGCGCCCCGACCGCCGGGGCTGTCGCTGGCGGGAAGCGTAGCACCAGCTTCTTCGCAGGTCAGGACCGGGACGTGCCGGACTCGTGCGACCCGGGCACGAGAACCACGCCAGGTCACAGCGCCATCACGACACCGGATCCGAGCTCAGGAAGGACCTCTCGGGACCGGATGCTCAGGGCGTGAGTTCCGCCTCATCGGCCCCTGCGAGGCCGAGCTCCTCGCGGGCGACCTCGACGAATCGGTCCGCATAGTTCTCGCGCGCGATGTCTCCGAGATAGTAGGTCGCCCACGCCTTCCGCTCGGCCTCGTGCGGATCGGCACCGGTCAGGTCGTCGAGCACCTCGTGGAGGTTCTGCGGGTCGGCGCCCTCGGAGACCAGCACGTAGGCGGCGCGGGCCATCGGGAACTCCCGGGCGAACTCCTCGGCCCCCGTGCGCGGGGAGACCATGGCCAGCGGCTTGCCCGAGTGCAGGAAGTCCCCGACCACGGCGGAGACGTCGGAGATCATCGCGTCACTGGCGTTGAAGCAGTCCACGACGCTCATGTCGTTCTCCGCGAGGTCGCCGTAGAGGTGCTCCCGGCCGCTGGCCGCGGCATCGGAGGCGAGCATCTCGCGGATCTGCCGGCAGGCTTCCTGCAGCTCCGGCGAGCGGTTGCTGTAAGGGTGGGGACGGAAGACCACGCGGCAGCCGCGCTCGAGCAGGGCCCGCACGATCGCGGGCCCGATCGGCAACGAGGAGTAGTTCGTCTCGGCCTGGTAGCCCAGCCAGGTGGGCGCATAGAGGACGGAGCGGTCCTCGAGCTCGCCGATCGGCCCGCGCGCCTGCTCGACGTCCTCGACCTGGGGGCGGCCGACGATCCGGAAGATCTCCGGTCGCATCGTGACGCCGAACGTGTCGAAGCGGTCGATGGCCGCCTGCCCGGCCACGAAGTCCCGGTCGTACATGCGGATGACCGGGGTGGCGCTGGAGGCCTTGTCGGACTCCCCGTGCAGGAGCTGGATGTGCGTCAGACCGGCGTAGCGCACCATGTGGTTGTTGCGCATGGCGTTGTTCACGTAGAACACGCCGCGGGCCGAGGGCACGATCAGATCGTCGAGATCCGTCAGGGAACGCCGCAGCAGCACCGGGTGCTCCGTGGCGTTCGCGAGCTGGCGGAAGTTGGGGACGGTGCGCACCACCAGCACGAACGGGACACCGAGCCGCTCGAGATAAGGCAGCCACATGGTGACCTGGAAGGCGGAGCGGGGCGGGGCGTGCCAGTAGACGTAGAAGCCCGGCTCCAGCGCCTCGAGGGTCTCGGGCAGCCGGGCCTGGAAGCGTCGGCGCTCCCGGATGCGGCCGACGCAGTCCGACAGGGCGATCAGCGACATCACGAGCGAGGCGAGCGAGATCAGCGAGATCACCGGCAGCAGCACGCCGGGTGCGAGAGTGGCGAGCGCGAGCGCGAGCAGCCCCAGCAGGTTCAGCGGGAAGATCCAGCCGTAGCGGAACGATGCCCGGTTCCGCCCTTCGTGGCCGGGGAAGTTCTCGGCGTACGGCGCGGCGACCCCGTTCAGGGAGCGCAGCATCGGCTCGACCGCGAGCGCCCCGACGGCCAGGACGGCGCCGACGAGCTCCAGCACCCGGACCTCGCCGACCGTGTACAGCAGCACGGCGGCCGCGGCGATCAGGAGATATCGGGCGGTCAGGTACCGGCCGATCCCGCCGATGCCCCGCGGTCCTCGTGTGAAGGCGCGCCGCTGGCGCCACAGGATGATCACCAGCGGGACGAGCGGGGCGATCACGGCGAGCCGCTGATCGCCCAGGCCGACGACCACGACGATCGACAGCACCGCGAGGGTGTTCACGACGACCGACCACAGGGACAGCATGTCCGCAGCCTTCTGGACACTGATCGCCTTCACGCGTGGCACCTCTCGTTCCGGGGCAGGAGGACGCCCCGTCTCGCGCGGGGCACCGCACGATCTTGCCATGCGCGGAGCGCCCGGCGTGCGCGCTGGGGTCAGCGCGCCCGCCGGCGCGGACGGCGCAGTCCCACCCGGCGGGCGAGGTCCCGGGCCGTTCGTGCCACGTCCTCGACGGCCGCCACCGCGCCGTCCGGGATGCTGGGCCCCGACGGATCGACGGTGGGGAACACCACCGGATCGGGCAGACGCACGATCACGGCCCCGTCGGCATCGGCCACCCGGATCCTCCGATCCGAGCCGCGGACCGTGGAGGGCAGGGCCGCGGCGAGCAGCCCGTCTCGCAGGGAGACCGTCGGGATCTCCTCGCCGGGGCGGTCCTGGTCGATGCCGCGGAGCGTGGAGATCCGCAGGGACGCCGGACGCTGGACCCGCAGCAGGGCGACGTGGCGGCCCGGCGCGGTCTCCAGCACCGAGAGCATCTCGGCCAGGGGGCCGGCCCGGGTGATGCGGACGTACCCGATGTCCACGGAGAGGTTCCCGAAATCCCGGGTGAAGTAGGCCGTCCCCACCTCCCGGCCGTCCGCGTCGGTCACCAGGCGACGCTCCGAGGTGATGTGGGGGCTCCGGCGACCGCCGAGCCGGTTCTGGATCTCCTGGTCCCCGTAGCGCTGGACGACATGCACGTCCCAGACCGCTCTCTCCAGCCCGGAGACCTCGACCTCGGCACGGAAGCGCACCGCGTCCCCGGAGCTCCCGGAGGGCCCTCCCTCCCCCGCGAGCTCCACGTCGTGGGCCGGCACCTCGAAGCTCTCCTCCGTCCCGCGCCGGCGGACGCGCAGCACGACGCCGTCCGGAGGGGTCGTGCTGCGCCGGACCTGAGCCCGGGCACCGATCCGGAGGCGCCCGTCCTCCACGACGAGCTCCTCGAGAGCGACCATCCCGACCACCTTCACGTCGCGGAGCTCCTCCTGGCCGATCGACTCCACCAGATCCGCCGGCAGGTCGAAGCGGAAGGCCCCGTCCTCGACGACCAGGGACTCCTCACCCCCGTCCTTCTCCCACCGGATCAGCTCGCGCAGGAGGTCGGTGAGCCCCGCGAGAGCGAGCCTCACCTTCAGCCGGTACAGGGGCTCGAGATGTCCCCAGACGCGTTCCGTCAGGTAGGGACCGATCGCCTCCTGGATATCGGTGACCACGGACTCCTGCTCCGCCTCGGACAGGCTCAGGAATCGCGAGCGAACCGATTTGCGCAGCGCTCCGCGCACCGGACGCCGCAGGAGACCGTCGCGAAGCTCTCCCGGCTCGGTCCCGTCGATGATGACGTCGACCGTCGCAGCCAGCAGCGCCGTGTAGTCCAGCGAGGTCCGGGAATCGGAGGTGACGTTGTCCCCGCCCTCCCTCGTGCGGATCAGCACGTAGGCGCGGTCGGCGCGGATGCTGATCTTCCGCGCTGCCAGGTAGCAGGTCAGCGTGAACGGCTGGTCCGAGCCGACCCGCAGATGGGTCGGGTTGTGCGCGCCCGTCCTGCGCACCAGATCCGTCCGGAACAGCTTGATCGCCGTCAGCGAGTTGAAGAGGCTGTCCTGGACCAGGTCGGCCTCGGCCTTCGAATGCGTGAACATCGACCCCGGGGCGTGGCGTCCGTTCAGGCCCACCATCCGCGCCAGGACGATGTCGGAGCCCTCCTCCTCCGCGTAGGCCACCAGCTCGCCGAGCGCTCCCTCGGTGAGCACGTCGTCGGAGCCGAGGACGAAGAAGTATTTCCCGCGCGCAGCCGCGATCCCCTTGTTGCAGGGATCGGCGGGGCCGCCGGAGTTGGGCTGATCCAGGACCCGGTAGTTGGGGTATCGCTCGGCGTACTCGGCCAGGACCTTCTCGGAACCGTCGTCGGAGCCGTCGTTGACCAGGATGACCTCGAGCTCGGCGGGACCGAGCCGTTGCTCGGGGATCGCATCGAGCGTCTCCAGCAGGTACGGCATCGAGTTGTACACCGGGATGACGAGCGATACGAGCGGTCGATCGCTCCCCCGCCGACTGCTGCTGCCCTGACTCATGACGAGAACCTCCTCGGATCCGTGGCCCCCTCGGCATGCACGGATCGCGCGGCGTCACTCCTGCTGGACACCCCATGGAGGAATGGCCTCACATCGTGAGCATTCCGGCAATCTCATTCCGGCAGTGCCGATCTCCGACCGCAGGTGGGCGTGTGAACCCCGGGCATGCCCTACCGTCCGGTCGGGAATCGGGACGCTCCCTCAGCCGCTCTCGGCGGCCGCATCCTCGGCTCCGCCCTCGGTCTCCTCGGCGTCGTCCGCCGGATCCTCGAGACCGCCGACGCCGGCCTGTCGGTACAGCGCGATGAACTCACGGGCGGTATCCGGTCCGATCATCAGGCGCAGCACCGGGGAGACCTCGTAGTCATCCCCCTGCTCGTCGAGCAGACCGGCTCGCTGGATCTTGGCGATCGCGGCGCGGACCTCCTTGGCGAAGCCGGCCTCGTCGGTCGAGGTGGTGCGGCGGTAGGCGGCCAGCGCCTGCTGGATCTCGGCCTCGGAGACCACGGTGCGCTGACCGCGGGAGGACTGGGTCAGCAGCATCTGGCGCAGCACCAGCAGCAGCACGGAATCCAGACGGTTCAGGCCGGTCAGGCGGCGCAGCAGCTTGGGCGCATCGGGGTCGGACTCGCTCTGGCGCACGAAGGCGACCTGGGCATCGTCGTCGACCACGAGCTCGAGGAAGAGATCCGCCAGGCGGGCCTCGATCCCGGCGCGATCGCGCAGCAGCTGGGCATAGCGCGCGGGGTCGCGCCGACCGTCCAGGAACGGACCCTGCAGCAGGTGCACGAGGACCCGCCGGGAGTCCTCGACGAGGGCGGTGCCGGGAAGCGACGTCGCGTCCTCGACACCGGCATCCCGGGCGTCATCGGCTTCGGTACGGGGCACAGAGCTGGTCACGGGCACACACTGTACCGGCGCCGCCGCTGCCGCTCAGGGAGCGTGCCCGCACCGTCGCCGAGGACCCGTCCGAATGGTCGATCGTTGCGGAAATGACACCATCGGGGCCTTGCATCTGGTGGAATCACCATCAAGCGCCGGATCACATCCGGCCCGTCAGGTCCCCCGCCCCCGTGCAAGGAGTCGACCATGAACGACCTTCCGATCTCCACCCCCGTCCTCGTCGTGATCATCGTGGCGATCCTTCTGATCCTGCTCATCCTGCTCGCGGTGGGGATGTCGGCGTCGAGACGGCGCAAAGCCCGCCAGCAGGCGGAGGACCGCCGACGTGCCGCCGAGCTGCGCGAGCAGGCCGAGAAGGAGGAAAGATCCGTCCAGCAGCGCGACCTGACGGCCAAGGAGCGCGAGCTCGAGGCCGAACGCGCCGGGCTGGAGGCGGATCGCAAGGCCACCGAGGCCGAGCAGGAGCAGATCGTCGCCGAGCGCCGACGCGTCGAGGCCGAGGAGGAGCGCTCCGCCGTCGAGCGGGAGCGCAGCGCGGTGGACCAGCGTCGCACGGAAGCCGATCGCCTCGATCCCGAGACCCCGGACGACGGACGCGGTCCGGTGGGCACCGCGGATGATGACCGGACCGCCCCGGCCCCGCGCGAGGACCGCGAGGACCGGGACGGCCTCGAGAAGGACCGGCCCGCGAAGGACGGCGACGAGAAGGACGGCCCGGGGGCAGGTGCCGCGACCGCGGGAGTCGCCGGAGCTGCCACCGCCCCGGAGCCCGCCGCCGAGGATCCGACGGGAACACAGGACCCGCAGACCCCGGCCGACGCCCGCTCCGCGACCGACGCGACGGCCCCCACGCATCGCGCGGCGGGCACGGACGTGCCCCAGGACCAGACGGCTCGACAGGAGCCGACCGCACCACATCCGGACGCCTCCGCGGACGCTCGCGGCGAAACGCCGGGAGCGCACCGTGAGGATCCGACGGCTTCTCCGCAGCACGAGCGCGCTCCGCACGGGGACGAGCAGAACGCTCACCGGCAGGACACCCGCGGCCAGGAGGTCCGCGATCGGGAGGCCCGCCACGAGGGCGAGGACTCCGGTCCCGGCGCCGGTGCTGCGACGGCCGGTGTCGCCGGTGCAGCCGGAGTCGGCGCGGGAGCTGCCGCCGCTTCGGCGCACGGACGCGACGAGGACCCTCGCGTCGAAGACCCCGAGCCCGCTCAGCACGACTCCCGTGAGGGAACCGACGCCGCGACATCGAGCCGCGCCGAGGCTGGTGCGGGTGCCGAGGCCGGCGCCGGGGCCGGTGCCGCGACCCCGACCGAGCAGGGCTCGGGTCTCGAGCAGCCACTCGATGAGCAGACGCTCAGCGACCGGGTCGCCCACGGGGACGACGAGGCCGCCCACGACCCGCGGGTCCATGACACCGGTCGTCCGGTGCGGCACACCGCCCAGCCGGATCCCGCAGCCGGGCGGCCCCGACCGGAGGACGGGCAGCCCGCGGCCGGCCGGCCCGACCTGGAGGACGGACGGTCCGCCGCCCCGATCCAGCCGTTCGACGCCCCGGACCAGGAGGGCGGGAACCGACCCGTCCAGGACGAGCCCGCTCGACCTCTCCCGGACGAGCCCCGTCGACCGATCCAGGACGACTCCGTCCGCTCGACGGCTCACAGCACGTACAACCGCCCGGCGCCGGCCGATGCGGCAGGGCCGGCCCCGGCAGAGCCCGCCCATCGCTCCGAGGAGATCCCCCCGCTCAGCGGTCGGCCCGCCGCGTCGCCCTACGGCGAGGGTCAGTACGGGGCAGAGCCCGCCGAGTTCCAGCAGGTCGACGACGAGGAGCGCCTGCGCTCCTCGCGGGACGGGCAGGTCGATCCCGAGCAGCCGCTGACGGACGAGCACGGATCCCCCGCACCGCGGGCGCCTGAGTTCCGGCCTCCCGAGGACGGTGCGCCGGAGGGACGCCGGCCGCAGGACGGCTCCGGCCCGCGCGACTGACCTCGACCGGACATGACGCCGGCCCGGGAACCCCTCGAAGGGTTCCCGGGCCGGCGTCATGTCGAGGTGGCGTCGTGCGGCGCTCAGGCACCCTTGCGCACGGTGATGGACCAGCCGGCGTCGCCGACGCGGTCGAAGGCGACCACGTCATGGCCGTCCTCGGCGGCCCACTGAGGCAGCGAATCGGTGGCCTGGGTGCAATCGAAGCCGATGATCAGGTCGTCACCGGAGCTCAGCTGCTCCATCGCGCTCTTCGCATCGATCAGGGGGAAGGGGCAGACGGCCCCGTTGGTCTCCAGGGTGTAGGCGGTCATGAGAACTCCTTGTCACATCGTGGTCCGGGATGTCGGTCGTGGTCCGGGAAGCCGGGAGCGGCTTCAGGCGGCAGGGGTGAGCACCGGGGCAGGGCGGCTCGCGGCGGCCGCCTTCTGCGGCCGCACCAGGAAGATCCAGGCGGCGCCCCAGGTGCCGAGCATGATCGCGAGGAACGAGACCCAGCCCTGGTAGCTGAACAGGCTGGTCTCGACGAGGGAGTTGCCGATGGTGCAGCCGCCGGCGAGGGAGGCTCCGATGCCCATCGCCACGCCGCCTCCGCCGCTGCGCAGCATGGTGGAGGCGTCCGGCACCCGCCAGCGGAACTCGCCCGAGGCCTTGGCGGCGATGAAGGAGCCCACCAGGATGCCCAGGACCAGCATCACCGACCAGTCGACGAGGGTGACGTCGCCCGTGGTGAGGAAGGTGACGATCTTCGCGGAGGGGGTGGTGATGCCCAGGCCGCCGTTGCGTCCGGCCGCGGTGGACAGCGGCCAGGCGATGATCGCGATCAGGCCCAGCAGCACGCCGCCCGCCCACGGGTTCCAGACGACGTCGGCGAGGTAGCGGCCCAGGCCCGTGCGGCGGGCGGGCAGCTTCGCGGTCCGGTGCCGGGCATTGATGCGGATCTGCCGGACGACGAGCACGGCGACGATCGCACTGAAGACGACGACGGGCACCCAGACGCTGACCCCGAGGGTCTCCTGGATGGTGGTGTCCCCGACCGTGCGGGCGCGGGCGGCGTCGTTGAAGCCGGCCAGCGGCCCGTACTTCATGACCGCGGCGAACAGCGCGTAGAAGATCAGGGCCACCCAGGAGCCGAGCAGGCCCTCCCCGGCGCGGTAGTAGGTGCCGGTGGCGCAGCCGCCGGCCATGACGATGCCGATGCCGAACAGGAAGCCGCCGCCGACCACGGCCAGCGGGGCGAAGCTCGCGGGCTCGGGGGCGATCACGCCGATGCCGGTCAGGGCGGCGACGCCGATCGCCTGGATCGCGATGGCCAGGAGGAAGGGGACGAAGTAGCGCGAGGAGCGCGCCATGTAGAGGTCACGGAAGGCGCCGGTGACGCAGAAGCGCGAGCGCTGCAGCACGTAGCCGAGCGCGGCGCCGAGGAGGAGGCCGGTGAGGATCATCCCGACACGCTAACTAATGAGCGCCATAAGCGAAACCCTGTGTCACGGGATGACGGGACCGCCCCACGAACACCTTCGACAACTCCGGCCGACTGCGCTCCCCGGGCATCATCGGTCGGCGGTGCCTGCCGGTAATGTTTTTCCATGACCGCAGAACCGCTGCCCCTGTACTACCTCGGCGACAGCCACATCCGTTACCTGAAGAAGGCTGCGAAGATCGGCATCCTGGCGCCGCACGAGGTATCAGGGGTCGAGGTGGGTGGCGCGACCGCCGTGGGCATGCGGAACCCGAACGCGAAGACGAACGCCCTCGGTCGGTATCGGGAGTGGATCAGGGACAAGCCGCGCGAGGCGATCGTCGTGTTCCATCTGGGCGAGGTCGACTGCGGATACGTGATCTGGTACCGCGCCGAGAAGTACGACGAGCCCGTCGAGGTCCAGATGATGCACTCCGTCGAGGCGTACTTCGAGTTCATCGATGAGCTGCGCGACATGGGCTTTCACCGCATCATCATCTCGGGCGCCACGCTGCCCACGATCACCGATGACGATCAGATCGGGGAGGTCGTCATCAAGCGCAGCGCGATCACCGCGACCCAGAAGCAGCGGACGGAGCTGACTCTCCGCTACAACGAGGAGCTGTGCACTCGGGCGGAGCAGCGAGGGCTGCCGTACATCGATATCGCCGCGGACGTCCTCGATCCGCAGACGGGGGTCGTGGACGTCAGGCTGCGGCATCCGAACCCCGAGAACCACCACATGAACGGCAATCTGGCGGCCCCGTTCTGGGCACGCCGGCTCCACACGGCCATCGCGCGGTACCAGGCACCGGTGCAGAACCCGCGCGAGTGGACGTGCACCCGCGCCACCTTCCTCAAGGCGTACCCGGGGCACTCCAAGAACATGCCCGGCGACATGCGTCAGCCGGTAGCACCCGGCGATGTCGTCAGCGGCGACGACATCCAGAGGGCGGGGCAGCACACGGTCCTCCGGAACGCCCGGATCAACGGAGAGAGCTTCCCCCTGCTGACCCTGCTGCACACGCAGCATTTCTCCTCCGCGACCCCGATCACGAACACGAACACGAACACGAACACGAACACGAACACGAACACGAACACGAACACGAACACGAACACGAACACCGTGGAGCATCGCAGCCGGCTGTTGCGCTCTCTGCAGGGCATCCTGCACCGGGATCGGCGCGACAGGTGACGCGCGACGGTGCGGAGACTCCGCGCCGTCGTCCCCCGGGTGCCAGACTGGCTCCATGCCCACGAACCGCCCCCGCACCCGGATGGACGACCTCACGGTCGAACGGGTGCTGCGCGTGGTCGAGGCGATCCCACCGGGGCGGGTGGCCGCCTACGGCGAGGTGGGCGCCGTCGTCGGCGTCGGACCCCGCCTGGTGGGACGGATCCTGCGCACCTGGGGCTCCGGGGTGCCGTGGTGGCGGGTCACCAACGCCTCCGGGGACCATCCTCTGCTGGGCCGCGCCCTCCCCCACTGGGAGGCCGAGGGCATCATCGTCAAGCGCAACGGCCTCGGCTGCCGGATGGCGGAGTTCGGCGCCGACCTGGAGCAGCTGCGAAAGGAGTCGGCCCCATCGCTCGCGGACCTCGAGCGCCTCGACGCCGGTGACAGCGCCGACGACCGCGCTCACTCCACCGGCACGTCGTCCAGGAAGTAGAACGAGGGGATCTTCGCGGCGTAGAGGTTCCCGTCCAGCTCCTGCCAGGTGACGACCTCGGTGGACCCCTCGCGCTCCTGCGCATGGGAGGTGGCCAGGAACATGAGGCCGATGACGCTCGCGAGTCCCTGCTGGGCGGGCTGCTCCCGCAGCACGTCGCCGATCGAGGCCTGCCCGGAGCGGCCTCGCACGTCGTTGACGTGGCCGGTCAGCCCCACCAGGTCGATGTCGTTGGCGCGCACCAGGTCCGCCAGCACCTCGACGCTGAGCGCCGTGGCGTCGTGGACCTCGGCCTCGGCAGGCGCCCCGGGATCGGTGGGGTCCTTGAGCCGATGCTGGGACACCGAGGAGAGCTGGACCCGCGAGAGGTCCAGGTCGAGCGGGAAGGGGGTGCGGGTGACGACCTCGTCCTTCTGCGCGAGGGCCACGCCCTGCGCCTCCTGGAGCGCCTCCAGCAGCACGCGGTGCTGGCGGAAGTCCTGGGAGCGCACGAAGCGCGCCAGCGAGCGGTACAGCTCGGTCTTGACGTCCAGCACCTCCTGGGCCGGGTCGTAGAGGTCGCTGAACACGTTGGCCAGGCGCTCGCGCTCGTCCCGGCTGAGGCTGCGGGCGAAGTCGCGCTCGAGGAGACGGTCCACGAGCTCCTGGGCGGTGCGGGTCTGACCCGGGTCGTTGAGCATCCGGAAGAACGCGGTGAAGGTGCGGCCGACGCTGGACTGGCCCAGCAGGTCGTCCCCGGCCAGCAGCTGCTCGAGGATCTCGCCGCGAGAGGTCTCCGGGGAGAGGATCTGCTCGCGCAGATGCAGATCGACCGCACGCAGGTCCTCGCGATACTGGAGGAAGTCGCCGGAGAGCTCGGAGGCGATCTGCAGGATGTCGCGCAGCCGGTCGGTGGAGGCTTCCTCGCTGGGCAGCATGAGCTCACCCTCGGCGAGCTCGCGGATCTGCGCCTCGACGCTCTCGCGCTGACGCTGCAGGTCCGCCAGGCGCACGTCGCGGTCGGTCTCGGTCTCGTGCGCCAGGCGCTCGAACTGCTGGACCACCAGGGTCAGGCGCGACTCGGTGGTGGTGGGCCGGTGCTCCTCGAGGGAGGCGATGAACTGGATCGCGTCGATCGTGGCGGGCGAGGGCTCGAAGGTGGTCTCGGTGCGCTGCGGGTCGTCGCGACGGGTCAGATAGCCCTCGCGCACCCAGCCGTCCACGTATTCGGCGGCGCTGCGGCCGCTGCGACCCTCCGTGCTCTCGTCATCGTCGTCGACGACATCCGCGGAGGCGGGATCCTCGTCGTGCAGCAGCGATAGATGGGCCCCCACGCGGGCGACGAGCTCGCTGCGCGGCAGGCGTCGATCGCCGGCGGGGAAGACGGACTGCAGGATCGCCAGGACGGCAGGGGCCTTGGTCGCGGCGAGCAGGCGCCAGGTGCTGGCCCGGCGCAGCTGCTCGTAGGCCTCCTTGCGCGCGGACACGGCGTCGCTGCGGCGGTCGGTCCACCGGTTCGGCTCGGTCGTGGTCACGACGAGGGAGTCTACCGGCGCAGCCATGGCCCGGGGGACGAACAGAGCGCCTGAAGGGACCAACCTCGGCACGCCTGTTCACAACGCATGCCGCACCGATGACACACGAGAGTCGGAGCGTCGACGTGCCCGTTCCTCCACCACGCCATGTCAGTCGTCTGACACGAGAGTGCATTGACCTGAGGAGTGAGGAGCCGGGCCATACCAGAGCCACGACATGCAGGAAAGGCGATGATTTCGCCCGGCCGGTCACTGCCCGTCGACGTGCCGGAACCTCTCCCAGGCAGATTGGCGGGTCACACCGAGACCCTCGCCGATGGACCCCCATGACGTCCCGCGCGAGCGCATATAGGTCACGAGGTCGCGCTGGAATCTTTCGAGCTGCGGGCGCTGCCCGGTGACGCCGCGGAGCATTCGCACCAGTTCTTCCTCGGTGTGCGCCTCGAAGGCGGCCGTGGCCGTCTCGGTGCCCTCGTCGAAGGAGCGTGCTGCCTCGCGGGCGCAGTCACCGCAGATCATCACGCCGAGCCCGCCGAGGAGCGGGCGACCCTTGACGCCCGGGAGACCGCAGAAGCCGCAACGCATCTCGGAGATCCCGTTCGGTCCGTGCATGCTCCGAGTCTAGGGGTGCCCCCAAGGCCCCGCTCCCGACGAACCCGCTCGCGCCGCGACGACTGTTCGACACCTCCCATCTGTCAGGGTATCCTGACACCTGAGATGTCAAGGCACCCTGACGCAGGCCTGGGGGCGGGCGGCCGAGGTCGACCCGCCCCCACCCCGGAAGCGACGGTGACCATGCGCAGGATCCTGATCGCCACGGTCGGCGAATCCACGGGCGACGACGCCGTCCGAACCCTGCTGCCGCTGATCGCGGTCACCATCCTCGGGGTCGGGGGTGGGCTCCTAGGTCTGCTGAATGCTCTGCCCTTCCTCTGGTACCTGTGCGCCCATCGCCAGATCGGCGCGTCGGTCGACGCGCTCGGGCACCGGCGCGCGATCATGCTCGGCAACGGCCTGCGAATCCTCACCGTGGGGGCTCTGATCCTCCTGCTGGCCGTCGGCCACCTCTCGGCGCCGGTGCTGCTCGTCGTCGCCGCGCTGCTCGGGCTGGGCGATGCGCTGTTCACCACCGGGCATAGCGCCATGGTCCCCGCGATCGTCGGCCGCGAACGCACCGCGGATTGCTATCAGCGGATCGAGGCCGTCAGCGCCATCGCGCGGGTCTCCGGGCCGGCGGCGGTCTCGGCACTGCTGCGCGTCGCCGCCCCCGCCGCCGCCCTGGCGCTCGGGGTCGTGGCCTACCTGCTCAGCCTGTCAACCCTCGCAACCCTGCCACGACCGGAGGCAGCGGGCCCCGCCCCTGCCGCCGCGTCCGCTTCTGCTCCGACCCCCGAGCTCACGGAGTGGACGGTGCGCAGGGTGCTGACCACCCGCGGGCTCGGTCACCTCACCCTGGCCACCACGCTCCTGAATGCGGCGGCGATGATCTCGGGCACTGCGCTGGTGCTCTTCGCACTCGAGACCCTGGGGCTGCCCCCGGCGATGGTCGCGCTGTTCGCGGCAGCCGGGGCGCTCGGCGCGCTCCTCGGCGCGGCCGGGTCCCGGCCACTGCGCACGCACCTTCCCACCGGCGCCGCGAAGCTGCTGGCCACGACCGGCGTAGCACTCTCCAGTCTGCTCGCCCCGGCCGCGCTGCTGGTACCCACCGGACAGTCGGTTCTGATCGGGGTCGGCGAGCTGATGGTCGCCCTGTGCGCGACCATCTCGATGATCATCGGCTCCGACGTGCCCGCGCGCTTGGTCCCGCAGAGCCACCTCGGCCGGGCGTTCGCGGCGATCCGGCTGCTCACGATCGGGGTGATGCCGCTGGCCAGCGTCCTCGGCGGCCTAATCATCGCGGCCACGTCCCCCCTCGCGGCCCTGCTCGTCGCGGCGGGAGTGGCGGCACTGGCCTGCCTGCCGCTGGCGCGGGTCCGGCACTGGTCTCCCCCGGGCCCCGCCGACGCCGCACCCGGGACTTGAGACCCCGACAGCGCCGAGAGCCCCGCTCCCTGGCTGAAGCCCCGCGGTCCGGGTAAGCTTCCACGTGAACGTTCACGTATCCGGTCCACGACCGGTCTCGAGCCCAGGAGACGCCTCACCGATGAGCACCCCGCTGCCGCCCGCCGATCCGACCGTCCGCTGGTGGGAGGAGCTCCCCGCCGGCAGGAACCGCCTGCGCGGTCGCGCCCACCTGCATTCCGACGCGCCCGAGCTGAGCCTCGACGGGACCTGGCAGTTCCGCTACGGCACCCGGGCCGACGGCTCCGACCTGGGCGAGAGCGCCGAGATCGAGGTGCCCGGGCTGTGGCAGCTGCAGGGCTACGGCGCCCCGCAGTACACCAACGTCATCTACCCGATCCCCCGCGACGTCCCCCACGTGCCCGACGAGAACCCCACGGGCCACTACGGGCGCAGCGTGCAGGTTCCCGCGGACTGGGCCGCCGAGCTCGCCGCAGGGGCGCGCGTGCTGCTGCGCTTCCAGGGCGTGGACTCGGCGGCGAAGGTCTGGATCGACGGCGCCGAGATCGGCGTGACCGCCGGGTCGCGCCTGACCCAGGAGTTCGACGTCACCGACGCCCTGGCGGCTCCCGGCGAGCACCGGCTCGACGTGCGCGTGGTGCAGTGGTCGGTGAACACCTACGTCGAGGACCAGGACATGTGGTGGGCCTCGGGCATCTTCCGCAGCGTGGATCTGCTGCTGCGCCCCACCGGCGGCATCCATGACCTGGTCACCGTCGCCGACTACGACCCCGCCACCGGCCGCGGGAGCCTGCGCGCGAGCGCGTACGCCGCGGACGGCTCCCCGCTCGCGGCCACGCTCGAGGTCCCCGGGCTCGACCTGTCCGCCGCCACCGGTCAGGACGCGACCGACGTGGGCGAGGTGCGGCCCTGGTCCGCCGAGGACCCCCAGCTGTACGACGTCACCGTGCGCACCGACTCCGAGACCGTGACCCTGCGCGTGGGCTTCCGGCGCGTGGAGGTGGACGGGGAGATCTTCCGCATCAACGGCGAGCGCATCGTCTTCCGCGGGGTGAACCGCCACGAGGCGGATCCCGTCGTCGGCCGCGCCCAGCAGCTGGCGAACCAGGATCTGGACGTCGCCCTGATGAAGCAGCACAATCTCAACGCGGTGCGCACCTCCCACTACCCGCCCCACCAGCGGTTCCTCGAGGTGTGCGACGAGGCGGGACTGTACGTGATCTGCGAGGGCGACTTCGAGACCCACGGCTTCCACGCCGATTCCACCGGGGGAGAGGACGGCACCGGCGCCGCGGAGGGGCCCGCGCAGAACCTGCTGTTCGAGGAGTCGCTGGTGGAGCGCTCGGACCGCTTCGTACGCCGCGACCGCAACCATGCCTCGATCGTGATGTGGTCGATCGGCAACGAGGCGGCCAGCGGCCCGGTCACCGAGGCGATGGTCGCCGCCGTCCGCGCCACCGACGCCACGCGTCCCGTGATCTACGAGCAGGACTACGCCGCGGAGTACGTCGACGTGTTCTCCCTGATGTACTCCACGGTGGAGGAGACCGAGCAGATCGGCAGGCGGGAGCTGTCCCCCGAGTACCAGGACAAGCTCACCGCCATGCTGCGCAGCTTCGCGCTCGACGTGCCGGAGGGTCACTTCGCCGATCCGCCCGCGCTGACCAAGCCCTTCGTGTGGATCGAGTACGCCCACGCCATGGGCAACGGCGCCGGCTCCCTGGAGGAGTACATGGAGCTCACGGAGCAGTACCCGGCGCTGCACGGCGGCTTCATCTGGGAGTGGATCGACCACGGCCTGGAGACCACCGACGCCGAGGGCAACCGCATCTACGGCTACGGCGGGGACTTCGGCGAGCGCCTGCACGATTCGAACTTCGTCGCCGACGGACTGGTGCTGCCCGATCGCACCCCGTCCCCGGCGCTGCTGGATGCCAAGCACCACTACTCCCCCGTCGGGCTCGAGGTCTCCCCCACCAGCGTGCGGATCACCAACCGCTACGCCTTCTCGGATCTGACCGGTCTGCGCGGCGAGGTGTCCGGGGACGCCCAGGAGAGCTGGCAGGAGCTCGAGCTGCCCGCTCTCGCGCCCGGCGAGGTCGCCGAGGTGGCGCTGCCGATGCACGACGGACCGACCACCACGGTGCGGCTGCGGACCCGCGAGGCCCAGGGCCCGGTCCCCGCCGGCCACCTGGTCGTCGCCGCGGACCACGTGGACGCCGAACGCCTGCGTTCCGCCACCGCCCCGTCGGCCGGTGCCGCCCTCGTCCCGCAGCGCCTCGAGGACGGCAGCTGGACCCTCGGCCCGGCCCGCCTCGACGACCTGGGTCGCCTGGTCGGGCTGGGCGAGCTGGATCTCGAGCAGGCCGGGGTGGATCTGTATCGCGCCCCGGTCGACAACGAGCGCGCCCGCACCCGCAACCCGCTCGAGGCGCGCTGGAAGCGGATCGGGCTCGACGTGGCCCGGCGCCGCCTGGTGGAGATCGGCGCCGACGGAGACGCCCTGGTGGTCCGCACCCGGATCGGCCTGGACGGATCGGCGCTCGGCGCGGACGTCACCGAACGCTTCCGCGGGGACGCTGCCGGGGTGGAGGTCCAGGTGACGGTGACCCCGTCGGCCTTCTGGCCCGAGGACCTGCCGCTGCCGCGGATCGGGTGGACCCTCGCCCTGCCCTCGCGGCCGGACCAGGTGGAGTACGCCGGGTACGGGCCGCACGAGTCCTACCCCGACACCGGCGGCGGCACCACCTTCGCCACCTGGCGCTCCTCTCTCGCCGATCTGCAGGTTCCCTACGTGTTCCCGCAGGAGAACGGCAACCGGGCGGGCATGGTCCGTGCGCAGCTGACCGGCGGCTCCGGACCCTCGCTGGGGCTGCGAGCGCCGGCCGGGCTGGGCCTGGCGGTGCGCCCCTGGTCCACCGCCGAGCTCGACGCCCGGGCGCACGACGGGGCCCTGCGCCCCGACGGCCGCACCTGGGTGACGCTCTCCGCGGCGCTGCACGGCGTGGGCTCGGCGGCCTGCGGTCCGCTGCCGCTGCCGCAGTACGTCCTCCCCGCCCGCGAGGAGACCTTCTCCTTCCGCCTGGAGGCTGCGACCCTCTGAGGTCGCACTCCCCCGCCGCGCGGCATTCCGGGTCGGTACGCTGGTCCGGGGTGCCGCACGGCGCCGATCCGCAGCACGGGGGAGACGACGGATGACGCAGGGGAAGGGGCCGCACGAGGAGCCACCGGCCTGGTCACGGACCACCGCGGCCCGCACGGGGCCCGGGCCGACGGATGGCGGCTTCGCGTTCGCCCCGGTCGACACGCGACGCTCCTCCACGATGGTGACGCTGACCACGTGGATGCTGATCACCGTGATCATCGTGATCGTGGTGCGTCTGCTGGACGCGGCGATCGGCGTCGCCGCCGCGATCGCTGCCCCGGCGATGATCAGCAGCGGCACGTTCGACGACGGGGTGGTCCTCGTCGCCGGCGGCGCCATCATGAACCTCCTGTTCCAAACGGTCAACGGGCTGCTGTCCGGGGCTCTGCTGGTGCTCGCGATCTGGACCACCGTCAAGGCTGCGGGCCGTGGCCGTATCGGGGCGATCATCCTCGTCGTCGCGCTGGTGCTCTCGCCGCTGCTGTACCTGATCGGCTCCGTGATCTCCACCCTCGTCACGGGCGATGCCGGAGACCCCGCGTTCTACGGCGACTCGTCCCTCGCCCATGCGATCTTCGAGGTGCTCCGCACCCTCCTCGTCGTCGCCGCGCTGATCGTCGGCGCCGTGATGGTACGTCGGTGGGCGACAGCCCAGGGGTGAGCGGACGATCGCTCGGCCACGGCCAGGACCCCACCCGAGGTGCGGCACGTCGGACCGGTAGCCTGGTCCGGGGTGCCGCGCGGCACCTCGCGACGCAGGGCAGAGGGAGACTCATGACGCAGGGGTACGGACCGCACGACGGACAGCAGGGGCAGTGGGGCCAGGGCGACCCGAACGCGCAGCCCCCGTGGGGCCAGAGCCCGCAGGACGAACAGCCCGCGGCGCCGCAGTGGGGCGCCAGCCCGCAGCAGAGCGCACCACAGCCGCAGTCCCCCTCGCAGTGGGGACAGGCCAGCCCGGCCCCCGCCTCGCCGTGGGGCCAGTCCTCCCCGGCACCGGGCGCCGGCTACCCCGGTGATCCAGCGGCGGGGGCTTTCTCCTCGCCTCCGGTGAGCCCCGTCTCGCGGAAGACGGCGGCCGCCGGCCTGGTGAAGTGGATGTTCATCGGCGCGATCGCCGTCGTGGCGCTCCGCGGCGTCTACCTGTTGAGCAATGTCATCGTCTCGGTCTTCATCGTCGGTCTCGCCGATTCGGTCACCGATCCGGATGCCCTCGCTGCGACGGCCGGGATCAGCATGCTCGCGCTCCTGCTCTTCCTGGGACTGGTCACCCTCGTATCTCTGGCACTGCTCGTCCTCGCGATCATCGCGGCCGTGAAAGCGGCGGGCCGAGGCCGAGTCGGAGCGATCGTCGTCGGGTCGACGGTCGTGCTCTCCTTCGCGATCTACCTGGTCGCCCGCGTCATCGGTCTGATCGCCCAGAACGGCGCGCAGTTCGACAGTGACGCCCTCATGACCATCGCCATCATCGAATACGTCGTGATGGCCCTGCACTGGCTCGTCGTCTCAGCGGCACTCATCGTCGGATCCACCATGGCTCGCCGGTGGGTCAAACAGGCCGACTGACCGGACCGTCGATCAGCCCAGCAGCAGGGTCTGCTCGCCGACGGTGACCAGCGCTCGACCGTTCCCGGCCCCGTGGACGGACCGCACCGGATCGGTCACGACGGCATCGGCGGTGACCGTGCCGGTGGTGGCGTCGACGACGCGCAGTCGCTGTGCGCCGCGCGGCTGCAGGGAGCGGGTGCGCTCGGTGGGGTCGAGCACCACGGCGGTATCGCTCTCGAGGGTCCCGTGGACCGGGGCCTCGGGGGCCGACAGCGGCAGCGTCCAGATGTTCGTGCCGTCGGCGGTGTCGTAGGCGACCAGCTGTCCGGAGGTGTTGGCCCGAACCATCCGGGCCCCGTCGATCCCGAGCCGGACGGTGGCCTCGACGGCCTCGTCCAGCGCCCCCGCCCCGGGCTCGGTCCACGCCGCGCGGTGCTCGGACGCGACGATCTCGCCGCTGATCCCGGTGTCCTCCTCGGTGCCGGTGGCGAGCACCCGGCCGTGGTCGATGTGCACGGCCCACTGCCCGGCCGGCGACGGTTCGGAGGTCCACAGCACCTCCCCGCGGACGTGGGCGGTGGCGGTGAGGGCCCCGTCGGGGGCGGAGCAGACGGTGACCACGACGGGGGCGTCGGTGCGCGGGGTCGGACCGTTCACGCTCACACGGCAGGGCTGATCCGGGTCGGCCAGCACGCGGCCGACGGGGAATCCGGTCGCGGCGTCGAGCTGGATCCATCCTTGGGCGGGATCGAAGTGCAGCGGGACCGCGGGCAGCACGCCGGTGGCGCGCACGGCGTCGAGCAGGCCCGGGGCCGCATCCGGTCGGGCAGCCACCTCGACGCCGGCGGGGTCGATGCCCCGGGCTTCGTGGGTCCCGGGGGCGGAGAGCGTCCATCGCGGCTGGTCGCCGGCGGTGAGGTCGTAGCCGCTGAGGGTGCACGCTTCGGCGTCGGTCTCCTCGCACTCGCGCACGACCAGCAGGTCCTCGCTCAGGGCGAGCGGGATCCCCGTGACGGCGGCGATCTCCTCCGGGCCGGATCCGGTGCGGCCCGAGCCGGTGAGGTCGGAGACGACGGTCCGCCCGCCGGTCACCTCGATGAGCCGGGTGCCGTCGGCGGAGAGGGCGAGCACGTCCGCCGCGCTCGCGTCGACCTCGTGCACGGTGCCCCGGTGCAGCAGCTGGGCGGTGCCGTCGCCGCGGCGCACGAGCACCGGGGCGTCGGCGGCGGGCACGGAGTGGACCGTGTCCCCCTCGGCGAGCGCCGGGATGCTCGCCGAGGCGGCCTCCCCGAGCGGCGGGACGCGGGTGGCCATCACGGCGGGGACGGTCAGGGCCAGGGCGAGGGCGAGCGCGAGTGCGCCCGCGAGCAGGCGGCGCGATCCTCGGCGCCCGCGCGCGCCGAGCAGCACCAGCAGCACCGGACCCGCTCCGGCGCCGGCCAGGATCCCGGCGGCCAGGCGCAGCGCCCCGATCAGGAACTGACCGCCCACCAGCGCGGCGATCCCGGCCAGCGCCAGCAGCACGACGGCGAGCCCGATCGCCGTGGTGGTGTCCGGGCCCTCGGCTCCCGGCGCCGCGGAGGACGTCTCGGGGTCCGGCGTCGCGGCCGACGTCTCGCTCATCGCGTGCTCACCACGGGCTCACCGCGGGGAGCCGTAGTAGGCGCCGGTGGTCTCCTCCCGCAGCGCGTCGAAGTCGCCGCTGAGCAGGGAGGCGCGGATCCGGTCCACCAGGCGCACCACGAACCGTTCGTTGTGGATGGTGCATAAGGTCGCCGAGAGCATCTCCTTGGCGCGGAACAGGTGGTGGACGTAGGCGGCGGTGTAGTGGGTGCAGGTGTAGCAGTCGCAGGTCTCGTCGATCGGCGCGAACCGGCGGCGGTACCGCGAGCCGGTGAGGTTCACGCGCCCGGTGGCGGTGTAGACGGCGCTGTTGCGCGCCACCCGGGACGGGGAGACGCAGTCGAAGGTGTCGGCGCCGGCGGCGATCGCGACGAACAGGTCGTCGACCTCGCTGATGCCCAGCAGGTGGCGGGGTCGGTCCTCGGGCAGCTCCTCGGTGACCCAGCCGACGATGGCGGCGAGATTCTCCTTCTCCAGCGCCCCGCCGATGCCGAAGCCGTCGAAGACCTGCCCGCCCGAGTCCATCGCTGAGAGGTCACGGGCGGCCCGTCGGCGCAGGTCCTCGTACTGGGCGCCCTGGATGACGCCCCACAGCTGCTGGTAGGGGCGGTGGGTGCGCTCCTCGGTCAGCCGGGCGTGCTCGGCCAGGCAGCGGATCGCCCAGCGTCGGGTGCGCTCGAGCGCCTGCTCCTGGTAGCCGCGGGAGTTCATCAGCGTGGTCAGCTCGTCGAAGGCGAACATGATGTCCGCCCCCAGCCCGTGCTGGATCTGCATCGAGACCTCGGGCGTGAAGCGGTGCACGTCGCCGTTGAGGAAGGAGCGGAAGGTGACGCCGTCGTCGTCCACGTGCGCCAGGCGCTCCTTGCCCTCGGCGACCGCGTCGTCCTCCCCGGAGGAGGTGCGGGCCTTCTCGCCTCCGGAGAACTCGCTGGACAGCACCTTCTTGAAGCCCGCACCGAGGCTCATCACCTGGAAGCCGCCGGAGTCGGTGAAGGTGGGGCCGGGCCAGTTCATGAAGGCGCCGAGCCCGCCGGCCGCGTCGATCAGCTCGTGCCCCGGCTGGAGATACAGGTGATAGGCGTTGGCCAGCAGCGCCTGCGCTCCCAGCTCGCTCATCGACTCCGGCAGCACCGCCTTGACGGTGGCCTTGGTGCCCACGGGCACGAAGGCGGGCGTGGCGATCTGTCCGTGCGGGGTGGAGATCACGCCGGCGCGGGCCGAGCGGCCATGGCGGGCGGAGATCTCGAAGCCCGCTCCCGAGGGGGCCGGCCGGGGGTCGACAGGATCGACGGGGTCGGCAGGGCGGGCGGGATCGGCACTCTGAGCGGTCACCGGGACATGGTCCCACGGTCCCGCTCGAGACCTCCGCATCCACCTCGATCCACTAGGATCCAGCGCAGCGCCGGGAGGATTCCACGAGACCGTTCCCTCGGCGGCAGGGCCGACATCGACGGGAGGGGACCACGATCAGCTCGCCCGGTGATCCCCCCGACCCGCACTCCGGCCGCTCCCCCGCCCGCGGCGCCGACGCGCCCCGCGCGGGCCGTCGCGCACGTCCGCTGAGCGAGGAGGAGCTGGCCCGTCAGCGCGCCCTGGAGCGCGCCCTCGCGCCCGACGCCTCGCCCTGGGAGCAGCCGGCCGCACCGCTCGCCGACGATCTCGAGGACTGGACCCAGGACCCGGAGCCCGACCTCGCCTCCGAATCATCGGCGCACCCGTCCGCGCCCCCGGCCCGCTCCGGCCTGGCCGCGTGGACCGCCGGTCCCCTGCCCTCGACCGCCTCCTCCCTCGACGACTGGCTGCAGGGGCCGCGGGAGGCCCACGCCGAGCGGGAGGCCGAGGACGCCTGGTCCACCGCCGACTCCGTCTCCGGCACCTGGCGACCCGTCCGCGATGCGGGCCCGGGGACCTCCGCTGCCGCCGGCTCGGAGTCCGCGGCGCCCGGCGCCCCGGAATCCGCGCCGGCACCGCCGCGGACCCGTCCCGTCTTCCGCCACGAGCTGCACGGCCTGCGCGCCGTGGCCCTGGGCCTGGTGGCGATCTACCACATCTGGCTCGGCCGGGTCTCCGGCGGCGTCGACGTCTTCCTGTTCCTCTCCGCCTTCTTCCTCACCGGCACCTTCGTGCGCCGTCTGGACAGCGGACGTCCTCTCGGGGTGCCGCGCTACTGGCTGCACACCTTCAAGCGCCTGATGCCGCCCGCGGCGGTGACGATCCTGCTGACCCTCGCCGGGTCCGCCGCCTTCCTGCCCTCCTCGCTGTGGCCCACGGTGATGCAGGAGGCCGTGGCCTCGGCCGCCTACGTGCAGAACGCCCTGCTGGTGTTCCTGCAGGTCGATTACCACGCCCGCGACGCCGGCGGCGCCTCGCCGCTGCAGCACTTCTGGTCCCTCAGCGTGCAGGGCCAGGCCTTCGTGGTGTGGCCGCTGCTGTTCCTGCTCGTGGTGCGCCGGGCGCGTCGTGGCCGCAGCGTGCGCCGCCCGCTGATCGCCCTGCTGCTCGTGATCGGTGCGGCGTCGCTGACCTGGTCGATCATCACCACCCAGACCCATCAGCAGGTGGCCTACTTCGACACCGCCGCCCGGCTGTGGGAGTTCGCGGCCGGGTCCCTGCTCGCCCTCGCGCTGCCGACGATCGACCGCCTCACCGGTGCCCGTCGGCCCGAGGAGGGGCAGGCGCCACGGCTGCGCACCGGGCGCGCCCTGCTCGGCTGGGCGGGCATCGCCGCCCTGCTGGCCTGCGGCATCGTGCTGGACGTCTCGACCATGTTCCCCGGCTGGATCGCCATCGTGCCGCTGGCCGCCGCCGGGGCCGTGGTGGTCGCCGGGCACTCCGGGCGTCGCTGGGGCGTGGACGCCCTGCTCTCGACCAGACCGGCCGCCTTCGTCGGGGACATCTCCTACGCCCTGTACCTGGTGCACTGGCCGGTGCTGGTGATGTGGCTGCACCGCAGCGGACAGCAGCGCGCCGGGCTGCTGGACGGGCTCGCGGTGCTGGCCGGCTCGGTGCTGCTGGCCTGGCTGATCACCCGTGCGGTCGACGCGCCGGTGCGCCGCTCGGTCTGGCTCGAGGCCCGGCCCCGTCGGGCGCTGACCGCGGTCGCGGCGAGCTTCGCGCTGGTGGCCGTCGCCGCCGGCGGCTGGTGGATCGGGCTGAACCGCGCCGAACCGTCGACGCCGGTGGCCGCCGCGCAGGACCTGCCCTCCACCGAGGCCGCGACCGAGGTCGCCACCGAGGCCCCGCCCGAGATCCTCCCCCACGGCTGGCAGCTCGGCGCGCAGTGGCCCGACCTGCCCGAGCGCTGCGGCGGGCCCTGGGCCCCGGCGGAGGACTTCCACAACGTCAACTGCCAGCAGCTGCTGCCCGCCGACGCCTCCGCCGACGGCACGATCGTGGTCGTCGGCAGCTCCCACGCCCGACAGTTCATCCCCGCTCTGATCCCGTACGCGACCGAGCACGACCTGCAGATCGTGAACCTCTCCATGGACGCCTGCGGATTCACCACCGAGGTGGAGCACAGCCCGTACTGCCAGGGCTATGACCAGTACGTCCTGGACTACGTCGAGGCCCACTCCCCCGAGCTCGTGCTGACCACCGTCACCCGGACCGGGCTCGGGGACGGCGGCGGCGAGAGCGACGAGAGGATGCCCGAGGGCACCGCGCCCGCGGTCCGGGCCCTGCTGGAGCGGGAGGTGCGCGTGATCGGCGTGCGCGACACCCCGCGCTGGGAGCAGGACCAGTTCGCCTGCGCGGAGGCGGTGATCGAGGAGGGCGGCGCTCCCTCCGATGCCGACGCCGCCTGCGGGGCCGACGCCGCGGACAAGCTGGCCCCGACGAACCCCGCCGCCGCCCTCGCCGAGCTCCCCGGGGCCGAGGATCGTCTCGCCCTGGTCGACCTCGGCGCGTCGATCTGCCCGCAGGGTCGGTGCTCCCCGATCCTGGGCGAGTCCTATGTCTACATGGACGACGACCACCTCACCCGCACCTTCGTCGAGAGCGTCCTCGTCACCCCCGTGACCGAGCAGCTCACCGAGAGTTTTCCCGCCCCCGCCGCATGACAGGATGAGCAGATATGTGGACCGACGTGATCCCCGGGGTGCTCGTCGCCGTCGCGCTGCTGGTGGCACCCGGGGCAGCGGCCCTGCTGTGCTGCCGCGTCTCGTGGCCGACGGCGCTGGTCGCCGCCCCGCCCGTGTCGCTGGCGCTGCTGGCGATCTCGACCCTGCTGGCCGCCGTGGTCGACTCCTCCTGGGGTCCACTGTGGATGCTGGCGACCACCGTGCTCGGTGCCGGGGTCTGCGCGGTGTGGTCCTTCGCGACCCCCTGGGGCCGGCGGACCGCGCGCTGGTCGCCGCTGTCCGCGGCGGCGGCAGGGCAGTATCTGATCGGCCAGGTCATCGCCCTGCTCTTCCTGGTGCCGCTGTTCCTGACGGCCTTCGTCGCGCCGACCACGATCGCCCAGCGGTACGACAACGCCTTCCACCTCAACGCCATCGAGTCGATCGTCCGCACCGGTGAGGCGACCCCCTTCGACACCGGGCAGCTGCTGCGCGGTGCCGTGTACCCCAACAGCTGGCACACCGCCGCCGCGCTGGTCCAGGAGCTCAGCGGGCTCGGGCTCGCCCAGACCGTCCACGCCCTGACCCTGGTGACGGTGCTCGGCGTCTGGCCGCTGTCGGTGTGGCTGCTCATCGAGGTGCTCGTGCGCCCCGGGATCGTGGCCCGTCTGGTCACCGGTCCGCTGTCCCTCGCCTTCGCCGGCTTCCCCCTGGTGCTGCTGGACTGGGGGCTGGTGTACCCGACGATCCTCGGCCTCGCCGCCGCGCCCGCCCTGGCGGCGGTCCTGATCCATCTCGCCCTCGACCGCTCGCTGCTGGCCTCCCCCGTGCGGATCGCGGCGATCATCGCGGTGATGGGCATCGGCGTGGGCATCGCCCACCCGGGCGCGGCGCTGGCCGGGCTGATCATCGCGCTGCCGATCACGGTCCTCGCCCTGGTCCGGCAGCTTCGGGGCCCGGTGCTGGACTCCCTGCGCCGACCCGCCGGCTCGAGATCGCGCCACGCCTCCCGCGGCTGGTCCCTGCGGACCGTCCCCGCCATGGACCTGGGCCGGGCCGCCGTGCTGATGGTGGTGGCGGTCGGCATCATGGCCGTGTGGGCGACGATGGCCCCGAGCACCGACACCGCCCCCTGGACGGCGTTCCAGTCCACCCCGCAGGCCCTCGGCGAGGCCTTCCTCGGCGGGGCGATGGAGCGCTTCACGCTTCCGCTGATCGTGGTGCTCAGCACCCTGGGGCTGCTCGGCGCCCTGCTCGGACGGGGCCGCGATTCCCTGGTGCTGCCGGCGATGCTGGGCCCGGTGGCCGTCTACTGGGCCTCCTCGGCGGCACAGGACGTCTTCTGGCGCAACCTGCTGTCCGGCTTCCTGTACCGCGACAACTTCCGCACCTCCGCGGTCGTGACCCTGGTGGCCGTGCCGCTGGTCGTGGCGGGTGTCGAGACGCTGCTGCGGGGGCTGCGTCGCCTGGTCACGGCCCGGCGGGCGCGTCGGACCGAGGGGGAGAGCACCCCGACGGCGCTTCCCACCGCGGCCGCCCTGGTGGTCGGGGTGCTGGCCTCGACCGCGCTGTCCTGGCACGTCTCGAGCGACCCGCACGTCCAGGCGCGCTTCGAGACCGTCTCGGATGCCTACCGCACCTGGGAGTTCGCCGATCTGGTCTCCGGGCCCGAGTTCGCCATGTTCGAGGACCTGTCGGAGCACGTGCCCGAGGACGGCTATGTCATCACCGACCCCTGGGAGGGCGGCGGTCTGGCCTACGCCTTCGGCGACCGCGAGGTCTCCCGCATCTACATGACCGTCAAGCGCACCCCCGAGGAGAAGTACGTCGACGCGCACTTCCAGGACATCGCCTCCGACCCCCGGGTCTGCGCGGCCCTGCCCGCGGACCAGCCGCTGTACTACCTGGACCTCGAGGAGCACCGCCTCGGCGGCAACAAGATCGAGGACTCCGGCTACCTGGGCTTCGAGGGCATCACCGAGGACACCCCCGGCTTCGACCTCGTCCACCGGGTCGGTGACGTGCGCCTGTACGAGATCGACACCTGCTGAGAGCGCTGCGGTGATGGTTCAATGAACGCGTGACTCCGTTCTCCGCCGCCGCGCCCTCACCCCGTGCCCGCACCACCGCCGCAGACCTCGGGGACTTCGTCACCGCCTCTCCCTCGAGCTTCCACGCCGTCCGCGAGAGCGTCCGGCGGCTCGGGCAGGCCGGCTTCACCGCGCTGGAGGAGACCGCCCCCTGGTCCGCGGCCGACGTCGCCGGGGACCGCTACGTGGTCCGTGACGGCTCCCTGATCGCCTGGTCGACCCCGACCTCCGCCGATGCCACCACCCCCTGGCGGATCGTCGGCTCCCACACCGACTCCCCCGCCCTGAAGCTGAAGCCGAACCCGGAGCTGGGCGCCGAGGGTCTGGCCCAGGTGGGCGTCGAGATCTACGGCGGCCCGCTGCTGAACTCCTGGCTGGACCGCGAGCTGCGCCTGGCCGGGCGGCTCGCCCTGGCCGACGGCACCACGACCCTGGTGGCCACGCCCGGGATCCTGCGCGTCCCCCAGCTCGCCGTGCACCTGGACCGTGCCGTGAACCAGGAGGGGCTGCGCCTGGATCCGCAGCGCCACCTGCAGCCGATCCTCGCCCTCGGCGAGGCCGATGTGATGGAGCTGCTGGCCGCGGAGGCCGGCGTCCGCGCCGCGGACATCGTCGGCTTCGACATCGTCACGGTCGACTCCCAGGCCCCGGCGCTGTTCGGCGCTCACGAGGAGTTCCTGGCCTCCGGCCGGCTCGACAACCTCACCTCCGTCCACGCCGGGCTGCAGGCGCTGATCGCCGTCGCCGCCGGCGACGGGACCACCTCGGCGACGTCCCCGGGACCGGCGCCGATCGCGCTGATGGTGGCCAACGACCACGAGGAGGTCGGCTCCTCCTCCCGCTCCGGCGCCGGCGGCCCCTTCCTCGAGGACGTGCTGGTGCGGATGCACGCGGCCCTCGGCGGCGACGAGGCCTCCCGCCGCCAGGTGCTCGCCTCCTCGATGGTGCTCTCGGCCGACGCCGGCCACGCCGCCCACCCCAACTATCCCGAGCGCCACGACCCCGTCACGCGGCCGCGCCTCGGTGAGGGGCCGATGCTGAAGATCAACGCCCAGCAGCGCTATGCCACCGACGCCGTGGGGATCGCGGCCTTCGTCGCCGCCTGCGGGAGCGCTGGGGTGCCCCACCAGACCTTCGTGTCGAACAACGCGATGCCCTGCGGATCCACCATCGGACCGATCACCGCGACCCGGCTGGGTATGACCACCATCGACGTCGGCCTCGCCCTGCTGTCGATGCATTCGGCCCGAGAGATGTGCGCGACGGCCGACCCGCTGCTGCTGCAGCAGGCGGCCGCCGCGTTCCTGCGCGGCTGACCGGCCCGCGCCCTGATGAGTCCCGACGTCCCGGGCACCGCCGCGACCCACGCCGGACGATTCCGGCCGGAGCTGCACGGGCTGCGCGGCCTGGCGATCGGCCTGGTCGTGCTGTACCACGTGTGGTTCGACCGGGTCTCCGGCGGGGTCGACGTGTTCCTGTTCATCTCCTCGTTCCTGCTGGTCGGAACGTTCCTGCGGGTCATCGACCGGGGCGGGGCGACGAGACCGCTCGCCTACTGGGCACGCACCTTCAAGCGGCTGCTGCCGCCGACGGCGGTGGTCTCGCTGGCGACCCTGGCCGGGGTCTGGCTGATCCTGCCGCCGCAGCGCTGGATGCCCGCCCTGACCGATGCGGCCGGATCCCTGCTGCACGTGCAGAACTGGGTGCTGATCCGACGCGGGGTGGACTACTACGCGGCCGACGCGGCCGGCCCCTCCCCCTTCCAGCACTTCTGGTCGCTGTCCATCCAGGGGCAGGTGTTCCTGGCCTGGCCGCTGCTGATCGCCCTGGCCGTGGTGGTGGCGCGGCTGCTGCGCCGCCCTGTGCGGCCGGTGCTGGCCGTGGCGTTCGCAGCGGTGCTGGTGGCCTCCTTCGCCTGGTCGGTGCACTCGACCGCCACCCAGCAGCAGATCGCGTACTTCGACACCTTCACCCGGCTGTGGGAGTTCGCCGCCGGCAGCCTGCTGGGCCTGCTGCTGCCCTGGTGGGAGTCCCGCAGCGCCGCCCGACGAGACCGACGATACCGACGGGGCCGACGCCGCGCGAGAACCGGTGCGGCTGTGGCACCGCGCGTGGTGGCGGGCTGGCTGGGGATCGCCGGTCTGGTCTCCTGCGGGCTGCTGATCGACGTCCAGGGGGCCTTCCCCGGGTGGATCGCCGCCTGGCCCCTGGCCGCCGCGGCCCTGGTGCTCATCGTCGGCACCACGGGGCATCGGCTGTCCGTGGACCATCTGCTGGCCACCGGCCCCGCGAAGGTGCTCGGGGACATCTCCTACGCCCTGTACCTGGTGCACTGGCCGCTGCTGACCCTGTACCTGGCCCACACCGGGAAGCCGCGCGCCGGACTGCTCGACGGCCTGGTGCTGATCCTGGTCTCGCTCGCGATCGCGTGGCTGCTGACGTCCCTGGTGGACACCCCGATCCGACGCTGGCCCTGGGCGGGCGCCCGCGCCCGACGCTCCGGACTCGTCGCCATGGCCACCCTGGTGATCGGCCTCGCCCCGGTGATCGGCGCCCAGCAGTACCTGCTGGCCGGGCAGCGCGCCGCGGAGACGCAGGCGGTGGCGGACAACCCCGGCGCCCGGGTGCTGGAGACGGACTACGAGCCCGCACCCGGAGCGGACCCGTCGGCCGCCGTGATCCCCACGGCCGCCCTGGTCGGCGAGGACTGGGTCAGCGGCGAGGAGGAGTGCTCCGGGCAGCTGGCGCCCCGTGGGTCGGAGACCGAGCAGCTCGGTGCCCTGTGCCGCGTCGTGCCCGGGGCGAGCGCGGACGCCCCGGTGATCGTCAGCGTCGGTGATTCCCGCATGGAGCAGTTCTCCGCCTCCTTGATCGAGCTCGCGCAGCGGGAGGGCTGGACCCTGGTGACGCTGTGGAAGGGCGGCTGCACCTTCGCGCCGGACGCCGAGATCAGCCCCGACTGCGACGCCTTCTCCCGGGCCGCCGCCGACTACCTCGACCGCGTGGACCCCGACACCGTGGCCCTGGCCACCACCACCTTCGGCCACGACGGGGCCGAGACGCTCACCCCGGGGATGGATACGACCCTGCCCACGATCACCGGGCGCGGGACCACCGTGCTGGCCGTGCGCGCCCTGCCGCGCTTCGAGGACGATCCCGCCGGGTGCGCGGCCGAGCACGGCGCCGACGCCGCCTCCTGCGAGGTCCCGCTGCCCGCGCCGCTGACCGAGTCCCGGCCCGACGCCGAGCTGCTGAGCACGGTCGGTGAGGCGGCGGTGCCGGTCGATCCGGTCCCCCTGGTCTGTCCGAACGGGACCTGCTCCCCGGTCATCGGGAAGGTGATGGTCTTCCTCGACGGCGACCACCTCACCGGCACCTACGCCGCCACGATGCAGGACGGCGTCGATGCCCAGCTGGCCGCGGGCGGCTTCACCTGGTGAACCGCACCGGACCGAGCACGGGGACGGCGGGTCAGGATCCCTCGACGCTGCGCCGCGCGATCTCCTCGACCGCGGCCACGGCGGCGCGGGCCCGGGTGACGGTCCCGTGGTCGGGCCCGTGCTCCCGCTGGGCGTCCTTCAGCAGCTCGTCGACCTGGTAGAAGGCGTCCTCGAGGTGCCCCGCCTCGGCGGTCGCCTCGCCGAGCTCGGCCCGCAGCTCGACCGCCTCCGGGGAGAGGGACTCGCCGGATTCGAGCAGGTCTAGCAGGCGACGGGTGGCCGCGTGGATGCGCTGCTGCGGGGTGCTCACTGGTGCACCATCCTTAGTGCGGCCTTGTTCGGTAGGGTCGTGGCCACTCGGTCCCGGTGGGTGCACGGCCAAGAGTGCGAGCCGTTCGACGGCCGCGATGAGTTCTGCCGGCCCCGCCGGGCCGAGGCCATCTGATCGGCGTCAGGAACATGCCCCTTCGAGGGCCGAGCAGTGAGCTTCCGGCAGGTGGCCTCCACCGAGCGGTGCTCCTTCGAGAGTTCTGGAGTACGCGCATGTATGTCGGATGGGACTGGGGCAACACCACCCACGCGGTCGCCGTCATCGATGATCAGGGCCACATGATCGATCGCTGGCCCTGCCAGCACACCGAGGAAGGTTTTCGAGCCACCTTCGCCCGCCTGGCCACCCACGACACGCCCAGCGAGCTGCCGGTCGCGATTGAGACCACCCGCGGACTGACCGTCGACCGGCTCCTGGGCGCCGGGCACCCGGTCGTCCCGGTCCACCCCAATGCGTTCAACGCGGTCCGGCCCCGCTGGGGCGCGGCCCGCGCGAAGGACGATCCCGGCGACGCGTTCAAGCTCGCCGACTACCTCCGCACCGACGGGCACCGCTTGCGGACCCTGCGCCCGATCGAGCAGGCGACGCTTGAACTGCAGGCGCTGGTGCGCGCCCGCGAGGATCAAGTCACCGCCCGCGTCGCGGCGACCAACCAGCTCGACGCCCTGCTGGCCGAGCACTGGCCCGGCGCCGGCGCGGTGTTCTCCAGCCTGGACTCCGACATCGCGCTGGCTTTCTGCGACCGATTCCCCACCCCCTCCAGGGCCCGGCACCTGGCGCCGGCGAGGATGCGGGACTGGCTGGCCCGACAGCACTACTCGGGACGGGTCGATCCCACTGACCTGGTGGCCAGACTCCGCGGGGCACCCGCGCCCGCCTCGCGGCTCGGCGAGGAGACGATCGCCGCGCTGGTGCAGGCACAGGTCGCGGTCATCCGTGCCCTCAAGACCGCTATCGACGACCTCGAGACCCAGATCGACACCGCTCTGGCCGCCCACCCCTGGGCAGCGTTGATCGAGGCCCTGCCCCGAGTGGGGACCGTCAACCTCGCCCAGATCATCGGCGAGGTCGGCCCGCTGCTCGAGCACGCCGCCAGCGCGGACCAGCTCGCCGCCGAGGCCGGCGTCGTGCCCGTCACCCGCGCCTCGGGCAAGTCCCGCGCGGTCGTGTTCCGCTACGCCACCAACCGTCGCGCGCGGCAAGCCCTGGTCCGCTGGGCCGACAACTCCCGACACGACTCGCCCTGGGCGAGAAACATCTACGACACCGCCCGCGAACAGAACAAACGACACCCCCACGCCGTGCGGATCCTCGCCCGCTCCTGGCTGCGGATCATCTACGCCTGCTGGCGCGACGGTGCCTGCTACGACCCCCTCACCCACGAGACCCGCAGAACGGACAGAACACACCAAACCACCGACCTCGCGGCATAGAGGTTGACTCAGGGAACTCATCGGGGCTCCTGCGGGGACGGGGAGGAGGGGACGGACCTGATCCTACGGGCCGCTCCTGCGCCCACGGGCAGTAGTCTGGGCAGGCCATGGAGATCAATCCCTACGAGTCGCGTCTGCGCATGCTGCAGCAGTTCGACGGCGTGCAGATACAACGCGAGGCGACCCCGGACGAGGAGACCGCCGGCTGCCCGGGATGCCCGTACTTCTGGACCTGCCCGGTCCCGCATCGCGGGGAGGAGGTCTCCGCCCCGGAAGAGATCGAGCCGGCGGACGTCGAGGGCGTCCTCGGCCCGCGCCGCCGCTACCGCCCGCGCGACGAGTCCGACGTCGGCTGGACCGACGACTGGGTGGACGAGGACGGGCTGCGGATCGAGATCGACGAGCACGAGGCCGAGGCCGAGGCCGAGCCGTCACCGGGGACCGCACCCCTGGAGCGCACCCGCCGCACCGAGCAGGACCGACCCCCGCGTCGGGGCCTGTTCAGGCGTCGGGACTGACGCGCCCGCCGGTGCCGGGATCGGCGTCGCCCGGGCCGAACCCGGCCGGGCAGTGCCCCTCGCGCAGCGCGAGGCGGGCGAGGGTCGCGACGGGGACCGTCGCCGGAGCCTGCGCGCGCAGATCATCGATCCGCGGGGCATCCGTCCCCAGCTCCTGGCCGGTCAGCTGCGGCGGAACCGTGCGGTCCACCCGCATCCACCCGGCCGGGACGACGCCGTCGGGCCCGCTCGTGCCGTCGGGCCCGCTGGTGCCGACGGGCCCGCTGGTGCCGTCGCCCGTGGCCCCGGAGGAGATGTCGATCCCGAAGATGGTGTGGAAGGCCTCGACGTAGGCATCGGCGAAGCCGGCCTCGGCCAGGTGCCGGGCTCGCTCGGCCGGGTGGTGCATGACCTTGGCGAGGATCCTGCGCACGCTGCGGTCGAGCACGTCGGCGGTCTCTCCCGCGACGTCGCGGCGCAGCCGGTCGATCTCCTCGTCGGCGGCGTCGGCCACCTCGCGGCGCATGGCGGCCATCGCGGGATCGATGCGGCGCACCTCCTGCTGGGCGCGGAAGGCCTCTGCGGTCTCCTCGACGATCTCGCGCGCCGCGGTCAGCGCCGGGTCGTCGCCGGCCCCGATCCCGACCGCGAGATCGCCGAGCCCCAGCACGGTCACGCCCTTGAGGTGGCTGACCAGGGGGTGGAGGTCGGAGTGCAGGGCGAGGTCCAGCACGATGGTGCGTCCGGCGCCGAGGAACTGCTCGGGGAACAGCGAGGTGCCGCGGCCGGAGCAGGCCAGCACCAGGTCCGCCTCGCGCAGCGCCCGATCCAGGCCGTCCGCGGCGACGACCTCGGCGCCATGGCGCTCGGCGAAGCCGGCGGCGCGCCCCGAGGGGGAGTACACCCGCAGATCCGTGACGCCGCGCCGGGCCAGCTCGGCCAGCCCCAGACGGGCGTAGGCCCCGGTGCCGACGATCAGCACGGTGCGGGACTCGAAGCCGCCGAGCTCGACACCGGCCCGCTGCACCGCGACCGCCGCGCCGGAGCGTCCGGCGGCGCCGACGGGAGCCTGGGTCGCGACCCGCTTCGCGCAGCGGAAACCGTGCTGGAAGAGGTCGTGGAGCATCGAGGTGGTGCGGCCGTCGCGACGGGCGGCCTCGTAGGACTGGCGCACCTGACCGGCGATCTCGGCCTCGCCGAGCACCAGGGAGCGCAGTCCGGAGGTGACCTCGTACAGGTGCTGGGGGACGGGGGCGTCCATCGCGGCGTCGAAGCACAGCGAGACCACGTCGCGCTCGAGCCCGCTGGTGCGGGCGATCGCGTCGATCACGAGATCGATGCCCTCGTGGAAGCGGTCCACGTCGAGGTAGACCTCGAGGCGGTTGCAGGTGCTGACCACCACCTGGCCGGCCACCACCGGGGCGGCGCCGCTCGCCTCCGCCCGCTCGGTCTGGAGCTGCTCGATGACCGCCGGAAGGGTGCCTGCATCCCGGGTCAGGGCGTCGAGCACCTCGAGATCGAGATGCTCATGGGTGGCACGGAGAGCGGCGAGCATGATCGCAGTCTAGGCCCGCCCGCCGCAGCGCCGAAGGGGCCGGCTCGACCTCTCGGGAAGCATGTGCACAATGGGTGCGTCATGACACAGAACAGCACGTCAGAGCCACCTTTTGCCGACATTGCGTCAGATAGTTCGCGACGCGTGTCAGAACCCGGGATCGCCGCAGGCCCACGCGGTGGCAGCACTCCTGACGACTCCGCAGCGGCCGCCTCCTCGACCCTCGATGCAGCCCCCGACGGCGCCTCCGCGCTGCCTCCCGGGCACCCCGCCGCGCGACCCGTCGGCGAGGGCGGTGTGGCCGACGCCTCGCTCCTGCGAGAGCTCAGAGGTGACCGAGCAGACACCCCCAGCGTGTGGTTCATGCGACAGGCCGGTCGCTCCCTGCCGGAGTACCGGGCCCTGCGGGAGGGCACCACGATGCTGGATTCCTGCGTGCGCCCCGAGATGGCCTCGGAGATCACCCTCCAGCCCGTGCGCCGCCATCGCGTCGACGCCGGCATCTTCTTCTCCGACATCGTGGTCCCCGCCCGTCAGGCGGGCCTCGGCGTCGAGATCACGCCCGGTGTCGGCCCCGTCTTCGACCACCCGATCCGCACCGAGGCCGACGTCGACGCCCTGCCCCCGCTCGACGACGCCTACGAGGCGGCGCTCGACCCGATCCGGGAGGCCGTGCGGCTGACGGTCGCCGAGCTCGGCACCACGCCGCTGATCGGCTTCGCCGGTGCTCCCTTCACCGTGGCCAGCTACATGGTCGAGGGCGGTCCCAGCCGAGACCACCTGCGCACCCGCGCCCTGATGCGCTCGCGGCCCGAGGTGTGGGAGCGCCTGGCGCGCTGGGTCTCCGAGCTCTCGGGCCGCTTCCTGCGCGCCCAGGTGCTGGCCGGGGCCTCCGCGGTGCAGCTGTTCGACTCCTGGGTGGGCGCGCTCGGCGCCGACATGTACACCGCTCACGTCCAGCCGCATTCGGCCGCGGCCCTCGCCCGCGTCGCCGATCTGCCGGTGCCGCGCATCCACTTCGGGGTGGGCGCCGCGCATCTGCTGCCCCAGATGTGGGAGGCCGGGGCGACCGTGATGGGCGTGGACCATCGTCTGCGTCTGGACCAGGCGCTCGACGTCCTCCCCGCGGGGGCCCCGATCCAGGGCAACATCGACCCCGCCGTGCTGTTCACCTCCGAGCAGGCCCGCTTCGACGAGGCCCGCTCCGTGCTGGCGGCCGGCTCCCGGGCGAGCGGCCACGTGGTCAACCTCGGCCACGGCGTCCCGCCGGACACCGATCCGCAGGTCCTGACCGACCTGGTGAGCTTCCTGCACGAGCAGGACGCGCACCGGGCATGAGCGAGCGCACCCTCGTCGTCGGCGGCGGCCTCGCGGGGCTGCTCGCCGCGCGTCGTCATCAGCGCGCCGGGCACCGGGTGGTGCTGCTCGAGGCCACCGGCACCATCGGCGGCGCGATCGCACCGGTCGAGCTCCCGGGCGAGGACGCCGCCGCGGACCTCGCGCTGAACGCGGGTGCGGAGGCGTACGCGACCGGCTCCGGAGCGGTCGACGCCCTGGTGGCGGAGCTGGGCCTGGCCGAGCTCGTCGTCGCCCCGCGGGAGGGCCTGGGCAGCCGCGTGGTCTCCGACGCCGGGGTGCACCCCGCCCCGGGCGGATCGGTCCTCGGCATCCCGGGCGATCCGCTGGCCACCGACGTCCGGGCCGTGCTCGGCACCCGGGCCGCCCTGCGCGCGAGCCTGGAGCGGTTCCTGCCCGCCTCCATCGGCGCCCGGCCCGGTGCGACCGTCGCCGAGGTGGTCGCCCGGCGGCTCGGGCCCGCGGTGCTCGAGCGCCTGGTCGCCCCGATCGTCGGCGGGGTGCACTCCTCCGATCCCGCGCGTCTCGAGTTCGCCGCCGCGTCCCCTCCGCTCAGCGCGGGTCTGGCCGAGCACGGCTCGCTGACCGCGGCCGTGCGCCGCCTGCGCGGCGGCAGCACCGCGAGCGCCGGCACCCGCGTCCACTCCCTCGCCCCCACCCTCGCCGCCCTGCCCGAGGCGCTGCGGGAGCAGATCCTCGCAGCCGGCGGCATCGTCCGCACCTCCGTCACGGCACGCGCCGTGGAGCGTTCGGAGGCCGGCTGGGTGGTGCGCACCGATCGCGACGAGAGCCTCACGGCGGACCGCCTGGTCCTCGCCTGCCCGCCCGATACCGCCCATGACCTGCTGGCGCCCGCCGGCGGAGACCTCCGGGCGATCGCCGAGGCGATCCCGCAGGCCCCGTCGGCCGCCGTGCGACTGGCCGTGCTGGTGCTCGACGCCCCGGCGCTGGACGCCTTCCCCTCCGGCACCGGCGCCCTGGTCGCGCCGGGCACCGCGGGGATCCGGGCGAAGGCCCTGACCCACGCGAGCGCCAAGTGGACCCACGTCCAGCGCCTGGCCCGAACGGCTCTGCCGTCGGCCGCGAGCCCGCACGTGGTGCGGCTGTCCTACGGTCGACCCGGGGAGGAGCTGCCCCCGCGCGAGGAGATCGTCGACCTCGCCCTCGCCGACGCCTCCCGGATCCTCGGCACCGAGCTGGGTCCCGAGCAGCTGCGCGCCGCGCGTGTGATCGACTGGGACCGGGCGATGCGCCAGGCCCGGCCCGGCCATCGCGCCGCCCTCGAGACCCTCGGCGAGCTGCTCACCGCGCTCCCGTCCGCCCGCACCCTAGAACTCGTCGGCTCCTGGCGGGCCGGCACCGGCATCGACGCGATCGTCCGCGCCGACTCCGCCGCCATCGACCCATCCGCTCCGGACTCATCCACCACGGAAGGACCCCGCTCATGACCTCCCCCGAAGAGCTCGCGACGACCACCCGCTACACCAGCTACACCGTCTTCCGCCGGATCTCCGGCCTGACCGAGGACGGCGAGGTCACCGCCGCGCAGATCACCGCCGCCCTCGGCGACGTCACCGGACTGATGGACGCGGAGGGGGCCGAGATCCTGGGCTTCTACGACGTCTCCGGCTTCCGGGCCGAGGCCGATCTGATGCTCTGGCTCGCCGCCGACGAGCCGGCCGCCCTGCAGTCCGCGCTGCGCGAGTTCGAGCGGTCCCTGCCGGGCACCTGGCTGCATCGCGAGTGGGCCGGCGTCGGCGTGCACCGGATGGCGGAGTTCGCCCGCGGCCACGTGCCCTCCTACATGGTGCCGGGCAGCGAGCGGAAGCAGTGGATCACCGTCTACCCCTTCGTGCGCAGCTACGACTGGTACCTCCTGCCCGACGACGAGCGCCATCGCATGCTGCGCGAGCACGGGATGCTGGGCCGTGAGTACCCGCAGGTCAACGCCAACACGGTGGCGGCCTTCGCCCTCGGCGACTACGAGTGGCTGCTCTCCTTCGAGGCGGATGACCTCCACGACCTGGTCGACATGATGCGCCACCTGCGCTACTCCGACGCCCGTCTGCACGTGCGCGACGAGCTGCCTTTCCACACCGGACGCCGGCTCGGGAGCCACGAGGACGTCGCCGAGCTGCTCGCCTGAACCTCTGCTCGCCCGAGCCCCCTGCCGCCACCCACCCGTTCCCGGAGGAACACCACCGATGACCATCCCCCCGCTCGATACGACCCAGTACGACGCGATCCTCTTCGCCTCCTTCGGCGGCCCCGAGGGGCAGGACGACGTGATCCCGTTCCTGCGCAACGTCACCGCCGGCCGCGGCGTGCCCGATGAGCGCCTCGAGGAGGTCGCCGGCCACTACCGCGCCCTCGGCGGCCGCTCCCCCATCACCGCGCAGAACCGCGCGATGATCGCGGCGCTCCGGACGGAGCTCGCCTCCCGCGAGATCGATCTGCCGATCTACTTCGGCAACCGCAACTGGGAGCCGTACACGGCCGATGCGCTCTCCTCGCTGCACGCCGACGGGCACCGCCGCGTGCTCGCCCTGCTCACCAGCGCCTACTCCTCCTATTCCGGGTGCCGCCAGTACCGCGAGGACTTCGCGCGGCGACTGGACGAGGCCGACCTGCTGGACGAGGTCACCATCGATACGTCCCGCTCCTACTTCAACCACCCCGGCTTCCTGGCCCCGGTCGTCGACGGGGTGCGGACGGCGCTGAGCGATCTCGAGCGCGCCGGCCACGACACGGACCAGGTGCGCGTGCTGTTCTCGACCCACTCGATCCCCACGGCCATGAACGACGCCTCCGGACCGGTCACCCCGGGCGACCAGGAGCAGGGCGACTGGTACGTGCGCCAGCACCTGGCCGCCTGCCGCTACGTCATGGACCAGCTGCACGACGATCTGCCCGTCGAGCCGGAGTGGGAGCTGGTCTACCAGTCCCGCTCGGGTTCCCCGCGCACCCCGTGGCTCGAGCCCGACGTCAACGACGTCATCGAGCGCGTCGCCGAGGACGGCTCCGCCGAGGCGGTGGTCGTGGTGCCGATCGGTTTCGTCACCGACCACGTCGAGGTGATCTGGGACCTCGACACCGAGGCGAAGGAGACCGCCGAGCAGAAGCAGCTGGCCTTCCGCCGCGTCGCCACCTCCGGCACCGATCCGCGCTTCATCGCCGCGCTGGGGGACATCGTCGCCGAGCACCTCGACCCCTCGCGGGAGCGGGTCGCGGTCACCGAGCTCGGGGCGGTCGAGGACGTGTGCGGGCACAACTGCTGTCAGGTCGACGCCGGCAGGGCGGTGCCGGCCGAGCAGAGCGTGAACACCCTCGTCGAGATCGCGGCGCACCTGCGCGAGCGGGAGGCGGCCCCGGCGGGAGTGTCCTCATGACGACACAGGAGCACACCGAGGACCCGCGAGGCCTGGCCCCGCTGCGGATCGGCACCCGCGCCTCCGCCCTCGCCCTGACCCAGTCGGGACAGGTGGGCGAGGCCCTGGTGGAGAGCACGGGCCGGGAGGTCGAGCTGGTGCACGTGAGCACCCACGGCGACATCGACCGCACCAGTCCGCTCGCCCAGATCGGCGGCACGGGCGTGTTCGTCACGGCCGTGCGCCAGGCGCTGCTGGACGGCACGGTCGATGTGGTGGTCCATTCCTGCAAGGACCTGCCCACCGCGGAGCTGGAGGACATCCGCATGGCATGCATCCCGCCCCGGGAGGACCCGCGCGATGCCCTCTGCGCCCGCGACGGACTGAGTCTCGATGAGCTGCCCGAGGGCGCGAGCGTCGGCACCGGCTCCCCGCGCCGTGCCGCGCAGCTGCTGCGCGCCCGCCCGGATCTGGACGTGCGGGCGATCCGCGGCAACGTCGAGACCCGCCTCGCCCGGGCCCTCGGCGAGGACGCGGACCTCGACGCCGTGGTGCTGGCCGCCTCCGGCCTGCAGCGGGTGGGCCGCGAGGCGGTGATCAGCCAGCTGCTGCCGGTGGAGATCATGCTCCCCGCTCCGGCCCAGGGTGCGCTGGCGGTCGAGGCCACGGTCGCCGCGCTGGACGGCGCCACGGCGGATACCGCCCCGGCCTGGTTCGGGCCGCGGATGGCCGCCGTGGACGACCCGGTCACCCGCGCCGCGGTCACCGCGGAGCGGGCGCTGCTGCGGGCGCTGGAGGCGGGCTGCTCCGCCCCGGTCGGCGCCTACGGCGAGATCCTCGGGGATGAGCTGCGGCTGCGGGCGCTCGCGATCCGGCCCGACGGCTCCCACGTGGTCGAGGGCTCCGCGCGCGTCGCCTTCGACCCGGCCGAGGACGCCGCCTCCGGGCAGGACTCGCTGCCCTTCCGGCTCGGCACCGAGCTCGCCGACGATCTGCTCGAGCGCGGCGCCGGGCAGATCCTGGCCGAGGCGAAGGACTGATCAGCCGATGAGCGCCCCGATGCCGACGCCGCCCCGCCCCGTGCTGGTCACCCGACCGGCCGGGCGTGCGGACGCCCTGGTGACCCTGCTCCAGCGGCAGGGCCTGGGCGTCGAGCATCGGCCGCTCGTCCATCTCACGCTCGAGGGCGGGACGGAGCTGGCCGGTGCCTGCCAGCGGCTCGCCGCCGGGGCGTACACGCATCTGGTGGTCACCTCCCGCACGACGGTCGAGGCGCTCCTGGCCGCGTCGGACGCGGGGAGCGCGCCGCGTCTCGTCGTCCCGGCGACCACCCAGGTCGTCGCCGTCGGCACCGGCACCGCGGAGGCTCTCGCCGCCGCCGGCGCCCCGGCCTCCCTGGTCGCGGACGGGTCCGGCGCGGCGCTGGTGGGGGCGATGCCTCCGGTGGCCGACGGGACGGGCGAGGTGCTGCTGCCCGCCTCGGCCGCCGCCTCCCCGACCGTTCCCGAGGGGCTGGCGGCGAAGGGCTATCGCCTCGAGCAGGTCATCGCGTACCGCCCCGAGACCGTGCCCCTGCCGGCCGCGACCGCCGATGCCCTGCGCCGCGGCGAGTACGCCGCGATCGTGCTGACCAGTCCGATGATCGCCCGCGCCGCGGCCTCCGTCGGGGTGCACGAGTCGACCGCCGTGGTCACGATCGGCGCACCCACCGATGGAGCCGCTCGCGCGGCCGGCCTCCCCGCCCCCGTGCAGGCCGAGGCCCCGACCGATGACGCGCTCGTCGGCGCGGTGCTGTCCGCGCTGTCCTCCCGCAAATCCTGAACCACCCTGCTGCTGAACCATCCTGCTCCTGAACCATCCTGCGCTCTCTCGTCGCTCCTCCCCCTGCCCGACCCGCCCACCCCGCCCCTCCGTGCGAAGGAGTTCCTCATGACCGTCCCGGACCGCCTCGGCCCCACCCCGATCGACCGCCCCCGTCGGCTGCGATCCACCCCCGCGATGCGCTCGCTGGTGCGAGAGCACACCGTGCGACCTGCGGACCTGGTGCTGCCGATGTTCGTGCGGGAGGGAGCGACGGAGAACACGCCGGTGTCCTCCATGCCCGGCGTCGTCCAGCACACGATGGACTCCCTGGTGCGCGCGGCGACCGAGGCGAGCGAGCGCGGCGTCGGCGGGGTGATGCTGTTCGGCGTGCCCGAGCACAAGGACGCCGTCGGCTCGGGGGCGACGGATCCGGACGGCATCCTGAATCGGGCGCTGGCCCGTCTGCGCTCCGAGCTGGGCGATGACACGGTGATCATGGCGGACCTGTGCCTGGATGAGTTCACCGACCACGGCCACTGCGGGGTGCTCGATACCGACGGGCGCGTCGACAACGACGCGACGCTGCTGCGGTACCGCGAGATGGCGCTGGCTCAGGCCGAGGCGGGTGCCCACCTGCTGGGCCCCTCGGGGATGATGGATGGTCAGATCGCCGCGATCCGCGACGCCCTCGACGCCGCCGGGCATCTGGAGACCGCGGTCTACGCCTACACCGCGAAGTACTCCTCGGCGTTCTACGGACCCTTCCGCGAGGCGGTCGATTCCTCGCTGCAGGGTGATCGACGCACCTACCAGCAGGATCCCGCCAATGGTCAGGAGGCGCTGCGCGAGCTGGAGCTGGATCTGGCCGAGGGCGCGGACCTCGCGATGGTCAAGCCCGGCCTGCCCTATCTCGACGTGCTGAAGGAGATCGCCGCGGCCTCGCCCGTGCCGGTGGGGGCCTACCAGGTCTCCGGCGAATACGCGATGATCGAGGCGGCGGCCGCGAACGGCTGGATCGACCGGGACCGCACCGTGCTGGAGTCGCTGCTGGCCTTCCGCCGCGCGGGTGCCTCGACGGTGCTGACCTACTACGCCAGCGAGGTCGCGAGCTGGTACTGCGACGGCCTGCCCGACCACCTGCGCGAGTTCCTGTGACACTCGCCCCGACGATCTCCGGCCTGACGACCTCTGGCCTCACGATCTCCGGCCTGACCAGCTCTCACCCCCAGATCTTTCGACCCGAGACTGCCCGACCCGACGACCCGAGGAGCACCCGATGACCCCCGCCGATGCCACCACCGTCTCCGCCGATCTCTTCTCCCGCGCCCAGCAGGTGATCCCCTCGGGCGTGAACTCACCGGTGCGGGCCTTCGGCTCCGTCGGCGGCACCCCGCCGTTCCTCACCTCCGCGCAGGGCGCGCTGCTGCACGATGCCGACGGCCGCGACTACGTGGATCTGGTCGGGTCGTGGGGGCCGATGATCCTCGGCCACGCTCATGAGCCGGTCGTCGAGGCGGTGCGCGACGCCGCGGGGCGCGGGCTGTCCTTCGGCGCCCCGCAGTCCGGGGAGGTCGCTCTCGCCGAGGAGGTCGTCTCCCGGATCGCGCCGGTCGAGCAGCTGCGCCTGGTCAACTCCGGGACCGAGGCGACGATGAGCGCACTGCGGGTGGCGCGGGCCGCGACCGACCGTGATGTGGTCGTGAAGTTCGCCGGCTGCTATCACGGGCATGTCGATGCTCTGCTGGCCGAGGCCGGCAGCGGCGTGGCGACCTTCGCGATGCCCGGCTCGGCCGGGGTGACCGCCGCGACCGCCCGCGACACCGTCGTGCTCCCCTACGGGGACCGCGCGGCCGTCTCGGCCCTGTTCGCTGCGCGGGGCGGGGAGATCGCCGCGGTGATCACCGAGGCGGCGCCGGCGAACATGGGCGTCGTGCCGCCGCGCGAGGAGGACGGGATCGGCTTCAACCGCTTCCTGGCCGAGACCGCACACGCCAGCGGCGCCCTGCTGATCAGCGACGAGGTGCTCACCGGATTCCGGGCGAGCCGCGAGGGCTACTACGGGGTCGACGGTGAGGGCTGGACGCCGGATCTGATGACCTTCGGCAAGGTGATCGGCGGCGGCCTGCCGGTCGGCGCTTTCGGGGGACGGAAGGATCTGATGGGTCTGCTGGCTCCGGCCGGACCCGTCTATCAAGCGGGCACGCTGTCGGGGAATCCGCTGGCGACGGCCGCGGGTCTGGCCACCTTCGCCGAGCTGGACGAGACGGCGTACGCGACCTTGGCCTCGACCTCGCGGGCTCTGCAGCAGATGGTCGCCGATGCGCTGACCACAGCAGGCGTTCCCCATGTGATCCAGAATGCCGGGACCCTGTTCTCCGTGTTCTTCCGCGAGCAGCCGGTGACCGGCTACGACGATGCGAAGATGCAGGACACCGAGGCGTTCACCCGGTTCTTCCACGCAATGCTGGATGCCGGTGTGTACCTGCCGCCGTCGGCCTTCGAGGCCTGGTTCGTCTCGACCGCCCACACCCCGGAGGTGCTGGACCGGATCGCCGACGCGCTGCCGGGTGCTGCGAAGGCCGCCGCGTCGGCCTGACCCGGCGGGGCCCGCGCCCGGCCGGTGTGTGATCGGCGCCGGATACCGGGCCGAGGGCAGGGTGCTGACGGACGTCGGGTGACCGAGCGGGTGCCCGGTGCTGCCGGACCGTCGCACTGGTCGGGCCCTGAGGTGGGCACGGACGTGTGACCGTGGTCGTCGCTCTCCAGCGTGGGAGTGGGGTCCTCGCCGTATCGCGGGCCGAGGTCGACGCTGGGGACCGGCTCGGTGACGATCGATCCCCCTGCGGTGACCGCCGGCTCCGTGGTGGGACCCCCGCCAGCGGCCTCGGACGCAGCACCGGGTGTTCCGTCGGTGGGCCCTGCCTCGGGAGTTTCCGCCGGGGAGGTCGTCGTCTCGACGGGGCCGGGTGCTGACTGGACGGGGCCCGGTGCTGTCTCGTCGGAGGCCGTCGGTGTCGCGTCGGGGGCGGCCGGTGTCGCGTCGGGGGCGGCCGGTATCTCGATGGGCGCCGTGAAGCGTGCGGCACCGGTGGTCCGCGTGGTGCCGTTGCGGCTGGTCCAGCGCACCCGGTGGCCGGGCTTGCTCCGATCACGCTCGACGGAGCTGGTCTGGTTCTCCTTGTCGTTGCAGAAGGCGCACAGACCCTGCCCGTTGTCGAGGAAGGTGTGGCCGCCGGCCGCGTGGGGGCGGATGTGATCGCTCTGGCGGATGGGCGCATCGCAGTGCGGCCCACGGCAGATCTGGTCCCGCCAGCGGATGAAGCGCGCCAGCCCATTCGGGAACTCGCGCGCGACCGACTCGACGGCGACCAGCTCTCCGGTGGTGGGGTGGGTGTACAGCCGTCGCAACGCCAGGCGGGCGGCGGCTCCGTCGTCCCCGCCGAGCTCGTCGGCGGCCTGGTTGCTGAGTGCGCGCAGGGGACCGCGGAGGTCCTCCCGGACGGCCTCGGCGGGAACCGGGCCGTACCCCTCGATGTGTGCCAGGTCCCCGCGCTGCGGATCGAGCAGGGCGCGATCGGTCATGATCACGCCGATGTCCAGGTCGGTGCGGTCCATCCCGTCCTCCGCGCCGAGGAGGGTGTCGACGAAGGCATCCGCCTGGATCTGCTGATGCCCGCGCCGATCCCCCGTCGCACGGAGTCGCTCCGCTTCGAGGGAGAGTCGCTTGCGGATCGTGTTCGCCGCCAGGGCGGGCACGTGAGCGCGGATGGACGCCATGCCGTTCTGCCCGCGCCGCATGGTCACGCTGCGATGCCGCCGGGCGTGGTGATGGCGCTTCGCCTCCCCGTCGGGATCGGCCTCGGCGATCGCGGCGGCGACGGCGCCGTTCCATTGCTCGGACCCGCAGCTGTCCAGCTCCGCGAGTCGGGCGCCGAGGATCGCATCGACGTGCTCGCGCTGAACAGGCGTGAGCGGTCCGAGCGAGGTGGCGGTGGATCGGGCGCCGGTGGCGGTGAGTCGCCCGGTCGCCATCGCCGTGAGCATCTCCGGCATCGAGTCGACCAGACGGCGTGCCGCGGCGAGAGTACGGCTCGCGGTGGCCGGTGCCCGCCGGGTGCTCATCGAGACGTCGCGGGCGGTGGAGTTCTCGGCCCGGATCTCGGTCATCGCCTCCGACTCGGCGGCATCGGTCTCCTGCGCGGCTTCGGCCAGTGCTTCGGCGCGGAGCTCGGCGCGCGTCGCATCGGCGTGGCCGACCATGGCTCGCATCTCCAGGGCGTCCATCGCGGCGCGCTGTTCCTGCAGGCGCTTGATCACGGCGGAGTACTGGTCCGACGTGGCTCCGGGGGTCGTGAAGAGGCCACCCGGATCGGTGGCCAGTTCGGCGAGCAGGAAGCCCTGGTCTCCGAGCAGCTCGGCGAGTGCGGCCGGTCCGGTTCCGCGCACAGCATCGAGCAGCTGCCGGGTCGGATCCTCGGCCCCCGCTGCATCGAATTCCTGCGCGAAATCGTTCATGCCTCCATGATGCGCTCAGGCACTGACAATCGAAGCCCGCGAGAGCGAATGTGGAAAACCCTCTTGCGGGGAGGAAAGATGACGATGTCGAGTCCGACCTTCGGCGTGCGACTGTCGAGACTCGACCGTCGCGACGCAGCCTGTCATCTGCCCTCCATCCGAGGTCGCACCTCCAGTCGACCGCTCCCCCTGGAAGCACGCGATCCTCCCTATCTCCGCAGGTCGCAGCACTCGTCACCGCGCGAGCGGGTCGCACGATCGACGGTCCGGTCGTGGCAGACGCTGCTCATCAGCTGCCGAATGTGGATAACCACCCCCTGTGGAGGAAAGGCATGATCAATGATGGTGCTTGCGCACTTCGGGCACGGCAACGTGTTCATGTCCGAAGACATTGTTGAACTCCGCTCCCCCGCCACCAGCGCATTGTGGATAACGACCCTGTGTGGAGGAAGGTTCGCACTGCGTCCCCCGCGGTCTCCGCGACCCCCGCGACCTCCGCGACCGCCGCGACCTCCGCGACCCCCGCGACCCCCGATGACCGTTCTCGACGCCCCGCGTCCGCATGCGTCCGTTGATGACAGGACGCTCGACAGCGGTCGGCCCGAGCCTCGACGATGGAGTCGCGTCGCCAGCGATCGACGCATCGCTCCGTAGCTCAGCCCGGTAGAGCATCTCCCCCATAAGGAGTGGGCCGCAGGTTCGAATCCTGCCGGAGCGTCGCCGGGTGATCGGCAGTGCCCCCACGGGTCACGGGTCGTCACTCAACTCGGGCCGTTCGCCGTGCTCCGCACCAGCACCGCTCCCTGCTCGTCCCCGCATCCCGAGTCCGAGAACCCCAGGGCCTCATACAGTCGCCGCGCCCGATCGTTCTCCCTGCTCCAGCGCGCCGATGTCGTCGGTCGTCGCGTCGACCAGCGCGAGCGGGCTCACCGCGCGACCTCGGCCCGCAGCGCAGGGAGCCATTCCGCCGGGGCCACGTGCGCCGATCGTCCTTCCGGCCACGTCTCGAGCCCATCTCCTTCCCAGCGCGGGACGACGTGCAGGTGCAGATGACCCACGGACTGCCCCGCTGCCGCTCCGCTGGCATGGAGGACATTGACGCCGTGCGCTCCGAGAGCCGTCTGCATGCCTCGGGCGAGATCCTGGGCACACGAGGTGACAGCCTGCAGCACGTCGGCCGGAGCATCCTGCATCCCGACGACATGCGCCTGGGGGATCACCAGGCAGTGTCCCGGAGCCAGACTGCTGTCCGGCAGCGGAAGCAGCGCCGACGCCCGGTCCCCGTGGTGGATCCACGCAGCGGTCCCGCGCCCCTCCAGCAGCGCGCAGAACACGCAGGTTCCGCCGTCGGCCGACGGAGGGGGCTGAGAGGATCGAGGCTCCATCGTCACAGACTCGCACGCCCGACCTCCCCGAGGAGTCCCATGCGCACCCGCTCCACCACCCGTCGGCCCGTCCTCGAGCGGCTGGTGCTGCCCGAGCTGCAGGATCTCGAGGCCGACGAGCTGCGCGCCCAGGACACGTACGACGCCGTGCGGGTCTCCGGCAGGGATCTCTCCGGCCGCGATCTGACCGGGGCCACCTTCACGGAGTGCGAGCTGCTCGGCGTCACCGCCCACGAGACGGTCCTGCGGCACGCCCGGCTGATCGAGTCCCGGATCGATCGGCTGAATGCGCCGGTCCTGAACGCCACGCGCTCCACCTGGAGGGACGTGGAGCTGACCGGCTCCCGGATCGGTGCGCTGGACATCGACGACACGGAGATCCGCTCGACCCGCGTCGTCGGCAGCAAGCTCGACTGGCTGAATCTGCGCGCCTCCACCCTCGAGGACGTGCTGTTCGAGGACTGCGTGATCGAGGAGCTCGACCTCACCGGGGCGACCGCCGCCCGCGTCGCCTTCGTGAACTGCCGCGCCGGCAGCGTCTCCCTCGCCCACGCGCGGCTGGCGGACGTGGATCTGCGAGGACTCGAGATGGGAGCGATCGGCAACCTCGAGGGCATGAAAGGGGCGACGCTCGACGCCCAGCAGGTCACGGCGCTGGCTCCGGCCTTCGCGAGTCATCTCGGGATCCAGATGGAGGGGTGAACGACCTCCTCATGAGCAGTGTCTCGATCAGTGCGTGGAGGACTGCTGCTGATTCGTCGGCCGTGATCCGCAGAGGGCAGATCGTTCCACAGCTCGGCCCGGCCTCACGTACTCCGTACTACTCTGGCCCCGATCTCATACCCCGACGAAGGAGTCGCCCGATGACCGGGATCCGTGCCCTCACCCTCGTCCTTGAGGACCCGTCCGCCGCCGCGATCGCCCTGCGCGACGTCGCGGGCTGGAGCATCGAGGCCGACTTCGGCAGTTTCGCCTCGCTGACCGCACCGCGCAGCATCCCGCTGTGGCTCAACGCCCCGAGCGACGGCGAGGAGCCCTCGCGCGGGGTCGTTGTCCACATGGTGTGCGAAGACGTCGACGCGGCGTTCGATCAGGCTGTCTCCCGGGGCGCCGCTGCTGTTCGAGAGCCGACGGACATGGACTTCGGGGAGCGCTCGGCGTGCGTGCGGATCGCCGCCGCCCCCGGCATCACGATCGATTTCTCCCGCCCGCTGGAGTGACTGTCACCGCCCCCGCGCAGCAGAACGCGGGCCGAGGTGATCCCCGACCCGCGCCTGATGCGTGATCGTACGCTCAGCGGCGGCCGCTGACCCGCTGCTTCTTGGAACTGATCTCGCCGGTGTTGAAGCCCGCCAGATGCAGTCCGCCGTGGAAGCGGGCGTGCTCGATCTTCACGCAGCGGTCCATCACCACGTCCAGACCCGCACCCTCGGCGAGCGCGGCGGCCTCCTCGTTCCACGAGCCGAGCTGCAGCCACAGCGCCGCGGCGCCGACGTCCACGGCCTCCTGCGCCACGCCCGGCAGGTCGGCGTCCTTGCGGAACACGTCCACCAGGTCGGGGACCACGGGGAGGTCGGCGAGCGAGTCGTAGGCGGGCCTGCCCAGGATGGCCTCGGCCCGGGGATTGACGAAGTACACCTCGTAGGGCGAGCTGGCCAGCAGGTAGGTCGCCACGAAGTAGCTGGCCCGCGTCGGGTTCGCCGAGGCGCCGACGATCGCGATCGAGCGCGCGCGCCGCAGGATGCCGAGCCGCTCCGGGGCCGACGGGCCCTGCCAGGTCCGCTGGGTCTGCTGTGCCGTGTCCGTCATCGCTGCACTCCCGTCGCCGCCGTGATCGCCTGGTCGAGATCCCACAGGATGTCCTCGATGTCCTCGAGGCCCACCGAGATCCGGATCAGGTCCGGACGCACCCCGCCCTCGATCAGCTGCTGCTCGGAGAGCTGCTGGTGGGTGGTCGAGGCCGGGTGGATCACCAGCGTGCGGGCATCGCCGATGTTCGCCAGGTGCGAGGCCAGCTGCAGGTTCTCCATCACCGCCTCACCGGTGGCGCGGGCCGCGGCGGCCTGCTCCGTCTCGCTCGCGAACTCGCCGACCGGCTGCACCCCGAAGGCGAAGACGGCGCCGGGGCCCAGCGGCAGGTACCGCGCGGCCCGCTCATGATGCGGATGCGAGTCGAGCCCGGCCCAGGTCACGTAGGACACGCGCGGATCCGCCTCGAGCCACTGCGCCACCGCCTTCGCCCCGGCGAGGTGGGCGTCCATGCGCTGCGGGAGCGTCTCGACGCCCTGCAGCAGCTGGAAGGCGGCCTGCGCGGACAGCGAGGGGCCGATGTCGCGCAGCTGCTCGGAGCGCAGCTTGGTGAGGAAGCCGTACTCGCCGAAGTTGTCCCACCAGCGGATGTCGCCGTAGGAGGCGACCGGCTCGGTCATCGAGGGGAACTTCCCGCTGCCCCAGTCGAAGCGGCCTGACTCGACGACCACGCCGCCGAGGGTGGTGCCGTGACCGCCCAGGAACTTGGTGGCCGAGTGGATGACGATGTCCGCCCCGTGCTCGAGCGGCCGCACCAGGTAGGGGGTCGCGAGCGTCGCGTCGACCACCAGCGGCACGCCGTGCTCGTGCGCCACCGCGGCGAGGCCCTCGAGGTCGGCGATCTCGCCGGAGGGGTTGCCGATCACCTCGACGTAGAGCACCTTGGTCTCCTCGCGGAAGGCCGCGCGGAAGTCCTCCGGGTCCGAGGAGGCGACGAAGCTGGTCTCCACCCCGAACCGGCGCAGGGTCACGTCGAGCTGGGTGACGGTGCCGCCGTACAGCTGGGCCGAGGAGACCACGTGGTCTCCGGCGCCGACCAGCGCCGCGAAGGTGATGAACTCGGCGCTCATCCCCGAGGCGGTCGCGACCGCGCCGATGCCGCCCTCGAGCGAGGCGATGCGCTCCTCGAAGGCCGCGACGGTCGGGTTGCCGATGCGCGAGTAGATGTTCCCGTACTTCTGCAGCGCGAAGAGGTTCGCCGCGTCGGCCGCGTCGTCGAAGACGAAGGAGGTGGTCTGGTAGATCGGGACCGCCCGGGCACCGTGGACGGCGTCGGGGGTGCCGCCCGCGTGCAGCGCGCGGGTGCGGAAGCCGAAGCTGCGCTCCGGGGCCGACGGAGTCTGCTCGTTCATGCCGCCGCCCCTGCCTTCGCCGGGTGGTCCGCCGGCAGGGTCTCGACGGTCGCGGCCGCGGCCTCCTCGGCGCTGACGCCGGGGGCGACGGGCAGCAGCTCGGTGTTCAGCTCGGTGCCGCGGGCGCGGGCGAGGTCCGCCTCCTTCTCCCGCACGATCGGCAGCACGTCGCGGCCGAAGGCGGCGACCTCCTCCTGGAAATGGAGGTAGCAGGTCAGCATGAGGTTCACACCCACCTTCTTGTACTCGATGATGCGGTCGGCGATCTCCTCGGGGGTGCCGATGAGGCGGGTCTTGAAGCCGTCGTTGTACTGGACGAGGTCCTCGAAGGAGGAGCCGGCCCACATGCCCTTGCCGTCCTTCGTGGAGGCGCCGGCCTCCTGGACGGACTTCTGGAAGCCCTCGACGGCGGGGCGGTGCGCCTTGGCGACGATCTCGCGCAGGGTCTCCTCCGCCTCCTTCCGGGATTCGCGGGCGATGACGAAGCCGTTCAGGCCGAACCTCGGCTGCCGGCCGGCCTGCTGCGCGGAGGCCAGCACCCCCGCGACGTTCTCCTCGTAGCCCTCGAGGGTCCGACCGTTGGAGAAGTACCAGTCGGCGACGCGGCCGGCCGCGCCCTGCGCGGCGGTGGAGTTGCCGCCGAAGAAGATCTCCGGGTGCGGGCGGCCGGGGACGTCGACGGGCCCCGGGTTCAGGGTGAAGTCGTCGATCGAGTAGTAGTCGCCGTCCTGGCTGTAGCCGTTCTCGGTGAGCAGGCCGCGCAGGGCGCGGATGAACTCCTCGGTGCGCACGTAGCGCTCGTCGTGCTCCAGCCAGGGCAGGCCGAACTTGGTGAACTCGTCCTTCAGCCAGCCGGAGACGATGTTGACGGCGGCGCGACCGTCGGAGAGGTGGTCGGCGGTGATCAGCCACTTGGCGAGCACCCCGGGATGCCACATGCCGGGGTGGAAGGCGGCGATCACGCGCAGGCGCTGGGTGGCCGCGAGCAGGGCGAGGGAGAAGGCGGAGGCCTCGTGCTGCCTGTCCGCGCCGTAGCTGGCCGCGTAGCGGGTCTGGGTCAGCGCGTACTCGAAGCCGGAGTTCTCGGCGATCTGGGCGAGGCGCGAGTTGTAGGGCAGCTGCCAGTCGGTGCGCTGCTCGATGGTGGAGACGACGAGGCCGCCGGAGACGTTCGGCACCCAGTAGGCGAACTTCAGCGGGGTCTCGAAGCTCGAGGTGGGGACGGTGGTGGTCATGGGTCCTCCTGGATCGATCGGTCGGTCAGGGTCGTGCGGTGGGCTCTGTCAGCCCGGCGGGGCGACGGCGGGGTCGTGCGCCGCCAGAGCGGTGAGGGCTGCGGCGACGGCGTCGACGGCCTCGGGGTTCTGCAGGGAGGTGATGTCCCCCAGCGGCTGCGGCGCGCGGCCGGCGCGACGGTCTCGCTCGGCGTGGACCAGCTGGGCGAGCAGGCGGCGCATGATCTTGCCGGAGCGGGTCCTCGGCAGATCCGGCACCTCGATCATGTGCTTCGGCCTGGCGATCGGGCCGATCTCGCGGGCCACCCGGGCGCGCAGCGCGGCGGGATCCAGCGCCGCGGAGTCCGGCACCGTCCCGCTCCGCAGCGCCCCGTCTCCGCCGCTCGGCATGACGAACACGGCCACGGCCTGGCCGGTCAGGGCGTCGTCCACCCCGGCGGCGCCGGCTTCGGCGACCGACGGGTCCGCGACCAGGGCGGATTCGATCTCGATGGTGGACAGACGGTGCCCGGAGACGTTCACGACGTCGTCGAGGCGGCCGAGGATCCAGAAGCACCCGTCGGCGTCGACCGTCGCGGAGTCCCCGGCGACGTAGAAGCCGCCGTGCTCGCCGCGGCCGGCGTAGTCCGCCCAGTACGAGTCACGGTAGCGCTCGGGGTCGCCCCACACGGTGCGGGCCATGCCGGGCCAGGGCCGACGGGCCACCAGCGTGCCGGCCACCCCGGGGGGCTGCTCGGCACCGGTCTCGTCGACGACGGCCAGGTCGATGCCGGGCAGCGGCACGGTCGCCGATCCGGGCTTCAGCGTGGTCACGCCCGGCAGCGGGGCGAGCATGGCGGCGCCGGTCTCGGACTGCCACCAGGTGTCGATGATCGGCAGCTCGCCGCGGCCGAAGGTGCGGTGGAACCACGCCCAGGCCTCGGGGTTGATGGCCTCGCCGACGGTGCCCAGCAGCCGCAGCGAGGACAGGTCGTGCCCGGTGGGCAGCTCGTCCCCGAACCAGGACATGAAGGTGCGGATCAGGGTGGGGGCCGTGTAGTAGACGGTGACGCCGTAGCGCTCGATGATCTCCAGGTGCCGCTCGCGGGAGGGTTCGCCCGGGGTGCCCTCGTAGATCACCTGGGTGAGGCCGTTGGAGAGCGGGCCGTAGATCTCGTAGGTGTGGGCGGTGACCCAGGCGAGGTCCGCGGTGCACCAGTGGACGTCGTCGGGCTTCGCGTCGAAGTGCGCCCAGTGCGCCCAGGAGGTGTGGGCGAGGTAGCCGCCCGAGGTGTGGACCAGGCCCTTGGGCTTCCCGGTGGTGCCGGAGGTGTAGATGATGAACAGCGGGTGCTCGGCGTCGAAGGCCTCCGGCACGTGGTCCGCGGAGGCGACGCCGACGCTCTCGTGCCACCACACGTCGCGGCCCTCGGTCCAGGCGATGTCGTCCCCCGTCCGGCGCACCACCAGCACGTGCTCGAGGTGGTCGAGGCCGCAGGCGGCTGTATCGGCGGCGGACTTCACCTCCGCGGCCCGGCCCCGGCGGAACTGCCCGTCGGAGGTGACCAGGAGCTTCGCGCGGGTGTCCTGCAGACGGAAGCGCACCGCCTCGGCGCTGAAGCCGCCGAAGACCAGCGAGTGCACGGCGCCGATCCGGGCGCAGGCCAGCGTGATGACGATGGTCTCGACCAGCACCGGGAGGTAGACGACGACGCGGTCGCCGGGGCCGATCCCGAGGTCGATCAGCGCATTGGCGGCCTGGGACACGCGCCGCTGGAGGTCCGCGTAGGTGACGGACTCGCGGTCGCCTCTCTCGCCCTCGATGTGGAGAGCGACCCGGGCGCCGTTGCCGGCGCGCACGTGACGGTCCACGCAGTTCTCGGCGACGTTCAGCCGGCCGCCGACGAACCAGCGGGCGGCGGGCACGCTCAGCGCGCCGGTCGCGGCATCGGGGGTCGGCGGGTCCCACTCGTGGGCGGTGTGCCACGGGGTGCGCCACTGCAGGCGCCGCGCGGCGTCCTCCCAGAAGGCGATCGGATCGTCCGACGCCGCCCGGTAGATGCTCGCGTCCACGTTCGCCCGCGCGGTGACGGCGGGAGGCGGCGGGTAGGTGCGGGACTCGATCAGGCGGGCCTCGGGGCCGGCGGTGACGCTCATGTCCACCTCCTCAGCAGCTTCTTCTCGGCCAGGCCCAGCAGGGCGTTGCTCACCGAGCCCAGCAGGGCCAGCAGCACGATGGTCAGCAGGATCCGGTCCACGCGGCCGGTGGTCTGGGAATCGTTGAGCAGGAAGCCCAGGCCCATCGAGGAGGCGATCAGCTCGGCGGCGACCAGGAACAGCCAGGCCTGGGCCAGTGCCAGGCGCAGCCCGGAGACGACCGAGGGCACCACGGCGGGCAGCTGGATGGTGCGGAAGAGGGACCAGCCGCGCAGGCCGAAGCAGCGCCCGGCCTCCACCAGGTGGGGGTCGATGTGGCGCAGGGCGGCGGCGACGGTGGTGAACACGGGGAAGAAGGCGCCGATCGCGATCAGCGTGACCTTCGATTCCTCGCCGATCTGCAGCCACAGGATCAGCAGCGGCACCCATGCCAGCGACGGCACCGCACGCAGGGCGGACAGGGTCGGGTTCAGCAGCGCATCGCCCGCCCGCGACAGGCCCACCACCGCGGCGACCGCGAGACCGGCGACGGCCCCGGCCGCGAAGCCGATCAGCACGCGCTGGACGGAGATGGCGATGTGCAGGCCGAGCTCGCCCTGCTCGATCAGCTGCGCCCCGGCGCGGACCACGGCCAGCGGACCGGGCAGGCGGTAGGCGGGGACCAGGCCGGTGGCGGTGGAGACCTGCCAGGCGATCAGGATCAGCAGCGGCAGCACGGCCCCGGCGGCGAGGCGGGCACCGGGGCGCTCCCACACGGCGGCGCGGCGTCCGACGGCCCCGTCCGGCGCGGTGGGCCCCGCCGGTGCGGGAGTGCTCGCCGGCGTGCGGGTCACGTCGGGGTCGAGGGCGGCAGTCACTGCTGCTCCACCGCGGCGTTCGCGAAGTCGGGGTGGACGATCGAGGAGACCGCGTCGGCCAGGGCGTCGGCCCCGCCCGCGACGTCCCCGGAGTCGGCGAGCATCGGGGAGATCGCCTCGAGCACCGCCCGCTGATCGTCGCCCGGAACGCCGCTGACCTCGAGGTTGGAGCGCTGCTGGATCACGGTGGTGGCGATCTCGAGGTCGATCCCGGCCGCGTCGGCCAGCAGCTGCGCGGTGGCGTCGAGGTTCTCCAGCGCCCAGGTGCGGGCCTGCTCATAGGCGTCGACCACCACCTGGGCGACATCGGCGTGGTCCTCGATGAAGTCCTCGGTGGCGTTGAGGAACCCGTAGGTGTTGAAGTCGACGTTGCGGTAGACCAGCTGGTCGCCGGATTCCACCTCGGCGGCGGCCATGATCGGGTCCAGCCCGGCCCAGGCCTGGACGGAGCCGCCGTCCAGCGCGGCCCGTCCGTCGGCGTGCTGGAGCAGCTGGATCGTGACGTCGTCCACGGTGAGGCCGGCCTCGGCCAGGGCCTGGACCAGGAAGAAGTACGGGTCGGTGCCCTTGGTGGCGGCGACGGAGCGGCCGGCGAGGTCGGCCGGGCCGGTGATGTCGCTGTCGGGGCCGACGACCAGCGCCGACCACTCCGGCTGGGAGTAGATGTCGATGACCTTGATCGGGGAGCCGTTGGCGCGGGCCAGCAGCGCGGCCGATCCGGCCGTGGAGGCGACGTCGGCCGATCCCGAGCGCAGCAGCTCGTTGGCCTTGTTGGAGCCGGCCGACTGCACCCACGACACGGTCACCGACTCGCCCAGGGCGGTCTCGAGCAGCTGCTGGTCGCGGATCACCAGGCTGAGCGGGTTGTAGGTGGCCCAGTCGATGGTGAGCTCGCCGGTGGACCACTCCCCCGCGCTGCCGCCGGTGGTCTCGGAGCCCTCGCCGGGCACACAGGCGGCCAGGCCCATCCCGGCCGCGGCCGTCAGTCCCAGGGCGGTGGCGGTGCGGCGGCTGATCCGGTGGGTCATGAGAGGTTCTCCGTGATGGTGGCTGCGGTGGGGGTGGACGCAGTGGGGGTGGCTGCGGTGGGGGTGGACGCAGTGGGGGTGGCTGCGGTGGGGGTGGGCTGGTGGGCCTGCACGCCGAGACCGGCCAGCAGCTCGACGCGGAGGGCGGCCAGGGCGCGGTCGGCGCGGTCGCGGGGGCGGGAGCCGGGCACGTCGACGGTGCGGACGAGGGAGCCCGCGTCGGGGCCGGCCTCACGCAGGGTTCGCAGCAGCAGCACGCGGTCGGCGAGGTAGAGCGCCTCCTCCACGTCGTGGGTGACCACCACGACGGTGGTGGGCTCGGCGGCGTGGATCTCCAGCAGCAGGTCCTGCATGCGCAGGCGGGTCAGGGCGTCCAGGGCGCCGAAGGGCTCGTCCAGCAGGAGCACCTCGGGGCTGCGGGCCAGCGCCCGGGCCAGCGATGTGCGCTGGGCCATGCCGCCCGAGACCTCGCGGGGTCGTTGGGCGGCGGCGTGCTCGAGGCCGACGAGCTGCAGCAGATGCCGCACCCGCTCCCGGCCCTCGCGCTTTCCGGTGCCGCGGGGCAGGCCGAGGGCGACGTTCTGCTCGAGGGTGCGCCAGGGCAGCAGGCGCGGTTCCTGGAAGGCGACCGCGGTGCGCTCGTCGGTGCCGCGGATCGCCGTGGCGCCGATGCGGATCTCGCCGCCGCTGGGCCGGTCCAGGCCGGCGACCAGGCGCAGCAGGGTGGACTTCCCGCAACCGGAGGGGCCGACCACGGCGAGGATCTCCCCCGAGCCGAGCTCCACGTCGAGTCCGCGCAGCACGTCGTGGCGTCCCTGCGGGGAATCGAAGGAGCGGGCGACCTCGTCCAGACGCACGCCGTGCGGGCGCGGAGGCAGCCCTCCGGGGCGCTCCGGGGCGGCGGAGCGCGTGTCGGGGGCGGGCTGCGCAGACACCGTGCTGGTCATGTCGGCATCATTCTGCGGACGAGGCGCTGCACGCCAGCACACCGTCATATGCCGAAACATTCACGGCCAGAAGCACCGCTGTGGCCCGGACGAGGCGAGAGGCAGCTCACAGGAACGTGGATCGGTCCGTCGGCCCGCGGCGTCCGACGACGTGAAGCAGATCCTCCCTACGTGGCGCGGGCCATGCCGGAAGGTCAAACGAACCCCGATTCCGTGACCCACGTCCTCCCAGACGTCAATGCTCAGCAAATCCCGACGCCGGACTCGTTCAAAGCGGTCCTCAGGCCTCGGGGGCGACTCCTACGGTGGATCCCGCATCGCCCGCACCGGCCCTCGCCGCGGGATGCACGGACCACCGATCACAGCTCGATCTCCCCGCACGAGATCGAAAGGAACGATTCGCACCCATGGCACGTCTGAACACTCATCGCGCCGACGGCCGCGCCGTCACCCCCCTCGCCACCAGCCACCGCGCCGCCCGCGGTCTCGGCGGAAGCGCCGTCCTCGGCGCCGTCCTCGTCGGCACGGCCTTCACCGGCGGCTCCGCCGCGATGGCGAACGACCAGGGCCTCGCCGGCGGCGACGAGGCACCCAGCACCACCCAGTCCGCTCCCGCGCAGGAGACCTCCGACGCCGGGCAGGAGACCCTGCGCCAGGGCGACTCCGGCGAGGCCGTCGAGGCGCTGCAGGCCGCGCTCAACGCGGAGGGCGCCGATCTGCCCGAGACCGGGTACTTCGGCTCCATGACGCACGACGCGGTCACGAGCTTCCAGTCCGAGCAGGGCCTGGAGATCGACGGCGTGGTGGGAACCGAGACCCACGGCGCGCTCGACGGGGACTCCTCCGAGTCCGCCGCCCCGGGCGGGACCTCCGCACCGGGCGCGACCTCGGTGCCGACGGCCGACAGCAGCAGCTCGGTCGTCGACGCCGCCCGCTCGGCGATCGGCACCCCGTACTCCTGGGGCGGCGCCTCGATGAGCGGCATGGACTGCTCCGGCCTGGTCGCCTACGCGTACGAGGCCGCCGGCATCGACGTGCCGCGCACCTCCGGCGCACAGGCCGAGCAGGGACGCAGCATCTCCGAGGCCGAGGCCCAGCCCGGCGACCTCGTGACCTACCCGGGCCACGTCGCGATCTACGCCGGCGACGGCAAGATCATCGACGCGTCCGGCTCCCAGCAGGAGGTCGTCGAGCGCGACATCTGGGGCAGCCCGACCGGGTTCGTCACCTACCGCTGATCGATCCCGTCCGGCCCGTCGTGGCCGCACCACCGAGGCCCGGTCCCGCAGCATGCGGGGCCGGGCCTCGTCCGTGCCCGGCGCGGTGGCCACCGCGGCGGCCACCGCGCCGTCAGCCGCGCAGGCGGTGCTCCAGGGACGCCTTCACGCCCGTCCACTCGTCCGCGAGGATCGAGTAGACGACGGTGTGGCGCAGCGTCCCGTCGGGCATGATCCGATGGGCGCGCAGGATGCCGTCCTGCTGGGCGCCGAGGCGCTCCACGGCGCGGCGCGAGGCGATGTTCAGGTGATGGACCCGGAACTCCACGCCGAGGCAGGTGAGCTGTTCGAAGGCGTGGGTCAGCAGCACCAGTTTGGTCGCCGCGTTCAGCCCGGTGCCGTGGGTCGATCCGGCCATGTACGTCGTGCCCAGTTCGAGGCGCCGGTCGCGCAGGGAGAGGTTCAGGAACGTGGTGTGGCCGACGACGCGATCGCTGCCGCGGTCGATCACCGCCCAGGAGACCGTCCTGCCCGCATCGTCCGAGGCGCGCTGGGCCGCGACCGTGTCGGCGACCTGCTCGGGCGAGGGGACATGAGGCGCATAGGGGATCCGCCAGATCTCCCCGTCGGCCACGACCTCGCGCAGACCCTCGACGTGCTGCGGTCCGAGCGGCTCGAGCCGCACCCGATCGTTCTCGAGGACCAACCCGCGGGGCTGGTCCATCGCGCCGGTGGGGACGGAGGCCGTGGTGGGGATCGGGGCGGGGGACGAGGCACTGGTGCTCATCGGTGCTTCTCGATCGCCATCTCGTAGTAGCGCAGCAGATCGTCGGAGGCGTTCTCCCAGGAGAACTTCTCCGCCTCGGCGCGGGCGGCCTCGCGGATGCGTCCGCGCAGCGCGCCGTCCCCGAGCCGGGTCAGCGCCGCATCCAGGCTCGCCTCGTCCCCGGAATCGAACAGCAGCCCGTTCTCCCCATCGGTGACCTGCTCCATCGTCGGCCCCGAGCGGGCGGCGACCACCGGGAGCCCGGAGGCCATGCCCTCGAGGATCACCAGGCCCAGGGTCTCGGTGACCGAGGGGAACACGAAGGCGTCGGAGCTGGCGAAGGCGCTGGCGAGCTCCTCGCCCTCCATGAAGCCGGGGAACAGCGTCGCGGTGCCGGCGAAGTGGCGCTCGAGCTCCGCGCGGTAGGGGCCGTCGCCCACGATCGCCAGGGCCACGTCGTCACGCCGCTCCATCATCGGCCGCAGGGTGTGGATCTCCTTCTCCGCGGCCAGGCGACCCACGAAGACCAGCAGCTTCTTCTCCGGGTGCCCCTGGGTGAGGCGCTCGCGCATGGCCTCCGAGGCGAAGTGGGGGTGGAAGGTCTCGGTGTCCACCCCGCGCCGGACGACGTGCAGGTTGCGCAGCCCCTTCTCGGCGAGCTCCGCGCGCATCGTCTCGGAGGTGGCGATGTTGACGTCGGCCAGCGCGTGGTTGCGCTTGATCTGCCACCACACGGGACGCTTCCCCCAGCGGTAGGCCTTGTACAGGTCCAGGTAGCGCGGGATGTGCGTGTGATAGCTCGCCACCAGCGGGACCCGCTGCCGGTGCGCGGCGAACGCCCCCGAAGAGGCCAGCAGCAGCGGCTGGGCCGCGTGCACCACGTCCGGGTGGAAGCCGCGGACGATGCCGTCGACGGTGGGATTGGGCAGGGTGAAACGGCGATGCTTGTAGAACGGCAGCGTCACCGGACGGATGCCCACCACCCTGGCCCCGTGGTACTCGGACACGCCGAGCTCGGGGGCGATCACCATGACCTCGTGTCCGAGGTCGGTGAACCGGTCGACGGCGTGGCGCAGGCGCGTCACCACGCCGTCGACGGAGGGCACGAAGGTCTCCGTGACGATCGCGATCTTCACGGAAGGGTTCTCACTTCCAGGTGACGGTGGGCATGACCAGCTCGCGCTTGACCCGGTCGGTGTTGTTCATCGCGACCTTGAGGACCTCGGCGAGGTGCTCGTCGGTCAGCAGGTGCGGCTGCAGGCCCAGGTCCAGCAGGTTGGTGTTGACCGCGTTGTAGTAGTGGTCGTACTTCTCCACGCGCGGGTTCTCGGTGGTGGCCAGCTCGACGTCCAGGCCGAGGTCGCGGCCCACCTTCTGCACCTTCTCGGCCAGCTCCTTGACCGAGAACTGCTCGGTGAACTGGTTGTAGACGCGGAACTCGCCGCGATCGGCCGGGTTCTCGCAGGCGATCTCGATGCAGCGCACCGTGTCCTGGATGTCCAGGTAGCCGCGGGTCTGGGAGCCGTTGCCGTAGACGGTGAGGTCATGGCCGATGGCGGCCTGGATGATGAAGCGGTTCATGGCCGTGCCGAACACCGCGTCGTAGTCGAAGCGGTTGACCAGACGGGGGTCGAGTCGGGTCTCGTCGGTCTCCAGACCGTAGACGACGCCCTGGTTGAGGTCCGTGGCGCGGATGCCCCAGATCTTGCAGGCGAACATGATGTTGTCGCTGTCGTGCACCTTGGTGAGGTGGTAGAAGGACCCCGGCTGCTTGGGGAAGGGCAGGCGGTCCGTGCGCCCCTTGTGCTCGACCTCGATCCAGCCCTCCTCGATGTCGATGTTCGGCTGGCCGTACTCGCCCATGGTGCCGAGCTTGACGAGGTGGCAGTCCGGGGCGAAGTCCTTGATCGCCCACAGCACGTTCAGCGTGCCCTCGACGTTGTTGCGGTGGTTCTCGATCGCGTGCTCGCGGTCGATCATCGAGTACGGGGCGGAGCGGTGCTCGGCGAAGTGGACGTACGACTCCGGCTGGACCTCCTGGAAGACCTTCGCGACGGCGTCGTAATCGGTGAGGTCGGCGATCTCGACCGCGATGTCCTTGCCGGAGACCTCCTTCCACGCCGCGACGCGGTCCTGGAGCGAGAGGATCGGGGTCACCGAGTTGCTTCCCAGCTCCTCGTCGATCTCGCGTCGCACCAGGTTGTCCATGATGGTGACGTCATGGCCCTTCTGCGAGAGGTACAGAGCAGTGGGCCAACCGCAGAATCCATCTCCACCGGCGACGACGATCTTCATGGGGTGAGTCCTCTCGAGGGGTCCGGGTACCGGCCTGCGGAGAGTCACCGCATCCGGATCGTGTAGTTTCGTGTGCATCTCACGATAGTGCAGGTCGGGTGCCGCTCAAAGATGAGGAACGCCCGCGTGAACAGCGAAGGAACCCGCCATGACGAACGCCTACGACGACAGCTCGCCGCAGTGCTCGCTCGCGGCGGACGCCACTCTAGCCCGCACGGCTGATACCGCGGTGGCCGCCACGACCGCCGCGACCCCTCGTCCGCTGCCGGACACCGCCACGCGCGTGCTGGTGATGGGCATCGTCAACCGCACCCAGGACTCCTTCTTCGACGAAGGACGCACCTGGGCCCTGGAGACCGCCGTCACCGCAGGCCTCGAGGCCGCTGCGGCGGGCGCCGACATCATCGACGTGGGCGGCGTGAAGTTCGCCCCGGGCGCGCCGCTGCCGGCGACCGAGGAGATCGACCGCGTGGTCCCGGTGCTCCGGGCGCTGCGCCGCGAGCTGCCTGCGCACGTGCTGCTGTCGGTGGACACCTTCCATGCCTCCGTCGCCGCGGCGAGCATCGAGGTGGGGGCGGATCTGATCAACGACACCACCGGGCTGTGGGACCCCGACATGGCCTCGACCGTCGCCCGCACGGGGGCTTCGCTGGTGATCACGCACTCGCTGGCCCACCCTCGGCGGGAGTATCCCCGGCCGCGGTACGAGGACGTCGTCGAGGAGGTGCGGGACTTCCTCGCCGCCCGCCTGGAGCGGGCGCTCGAAGCCGACATCCCGCGCGAGAGGATCGTCCTGGACCCCGGACCGGACCTCAACAAGAACACGCTGCAGACTCTGGAGCTGCTGCGTGACTGGTCCGAGTACACCTCCCTCGGGCTGCCGGTGCTGGCGGCGCTGTCCCGCAAGGACGTGATCGGCGAGTCGCTGGGCCTGGCCAAGGAGGAGCGGCTGGAGGGCTCGCTCGCCGCAGCCGCCTGGGCCATGCACCAGGGCGCCCGCATCCTGCGGGTCCACGACGTCGCCGCCACCGTGCGCATGGTGCGCATGCTCGAGATCCTTGCCGGGTGGCGCGAGCCCGCCGGCCCGCTGATCCACAACATGTGAGCGGTTCAGCGGCGGGCGATGCGCAGGGTCTTGATCTCGAAGAGCCGGAAGGTCAGCCGTGCCGCGCCGTCCTCCGCGCGGCCGACGGCGGACAGGTGGTCCGGCGCGTCGTCGGCGAAGGGTCGCTCGAGCAGGTCCACCACGGTGACCTCTCCCTCGTCCAGCGCCGCATCGAGGCGGACGGTCGCGCGGGAGCGGACCCCCTGCGACTCGTACAGGCGCGCCACGAGATCGCCGGAGCGGTCCTCGGCGAGCTTCACGGTCTCCACCAGCACGCTCGGGGACTGAACGCTGACCAGCGGCTGCGCGACGGCGTCGGCGACGGCGGCGCTCACCCGCCGCTCGGGCAGGTTGATCCGGTAGCCCTCCTCGATGGCCCCGGCGATGCCGGTCCCGGGCCGCACCGCCACCCGCAGCGCGTAGCGGCCGTGGTCGGCGCCGGGGTCCGGGTACTCGGGCGCGCGCACCAGGGTCAGGCGTGTCGTGGTGGTGGTGCCGCCGTCGGACCCGCGCACGGTGCGCAGCACGTCGTGCCCGTAGGTGGAGTCGTTGGCGATCGCGATGCCGTAGCCGCCCTCGGCCAGGTGCACCCAGCGGTGCGCGCAGGTCTCGAACCGGGCGGCGTCCCAGGAGGTGTTCACGGGGATCGGGCGGTCGATGTGGCCGAACTGGATCTCGCTGCTGAGGTGGGGCGCGCGCACGTCCAGGCCGAACGCGAGCTTGAGCACCTTCTTGCGTTCGCGCCAGTCGATGTCGTGGTCGATCTCGAGGGACTCGTCGCCCGGGCGCAGCACGTAGGTCTTCACGATCGTGGACCCGGCCCCGGTGACCCCGGAGGTCGCAGCGCCCTCGTCCTGGGCGGTGGTGTAGGTGAAGGCGACCCGCACCCCGGCCCCCACCTCGCTGACCTCGACATCGGTGGGGGCGTCGAGGTCGCGCACCACGTGGCGGTAGAACTCGTCGATGTCCCAGGCGTCCCAGGCGTTGGGGGTGTCGCGGTGCAGCTGCAGCAGGGCGCCGCGGGAGCCGGGGGCGATGGCGTCGCGTCCGCTGGTGCGGTCCACCAGCGAGGTGATCGCTCCGGAGGCGTCGAGCACGGCGCGCAGCGCGGCGTTCTCGACGGTGATGGTGTCGCCCTCGCGGAACACCACCACCCCCTCGGGACCGGCGCTGACCGTGCCGCCCGCGTAGGCGGGCACCCCGCGGCGCGGCACCGGGGCGGTGTTCAGCAGCACGGGGGGATCGCAGCCGTCGGCCGCCGTCCGGCTCGTCTCCCCCGTGATCTCACCGCGGGTCTCCCCGAGCGCGGCGAGCGCCTCGGCGATGATCGCCTCGGCGCGCTCGGCGGTCGCGGCATGGCCCTGTTCGGCCTCGCGGTGCACCCAGGCGATCGAGGAGCCGGGCAGGATGTCGTGGAACTGACCCAGCAGAGCGTTGCCCCACAGGGCCTCGAGCTCCTCGTGCGGGTATTCGAGATCGGCGCGGATCGCGGCCAGGGAGGCCAGGAACTCGGCCTCGTGCAGCACGTGCTCGCTGCGTCGGTTGCCCTGCTTGGTGCCGAGCTGCGCGGAATAGGTGCCGCGGTGCAGCTCGAGGTACAGCTCGCCGTTGAACACCGGAGGGTTCTCGTACTCGTCCCGGGCCCGTTCGAAGAAGTCCTCGGCGGTGCCGAACTCGACCTTCGGGGACCCCTCGAGATCGGCGGCTCGGCGCCCGGCGGCCATCATCTCGCGGGTCGGTCCGCCGCCGCCCTCGCCCCAGCCGAACAGGTCCAGGCCGATCGAGGAGCGCCCCTTCTCCTTGAAGTTGCGCTCGAAGTGGGCCAGCTCCTCGCCCGAGAGCATCCCGTTGTAGGTGTCGGCAGGTGGGAAGTGGGTGAACACGCTGGTGCCGTCGATGCCCTCCCAGCGGAAGGTGTGGTGGGGAAAGGTGTTGACCTGGTTCCAGGAGACCTTCTGGGTCAGGAAGAACTCCTGACCGGCCAGGGCCGCGATCTGCGGCAGGGCGGCGGAGTAGCCGAAGGAATCCGGCAGCCAGGTCTCGCGCGTCTCGACCCCGAAGTTCTCCAGGAAGAACCGCTTGCCGGCGATGAACTGGCGGGCCATCGCCTCGGAGCCGGGCATGTTGGTATCGGACTCGACCCACATGCCGCCCACCGGCACGAAGCGGCCGTCGGCGACGTGGCCCCGGATCCGCTCGAACAGCTCCGGGTAGTGGTCCTTCAGCCAGGCGTACTGCTGCGCGGAGGAGGCGGAGAAGGTGACATCGGGGTCGTTCTCGATCAGCGTGGCGGCGTTGGAGAAGGTGCGGGCCACCTTGCGGACGGTCTCCCGCACCGGCCACAGCCAGGCCGAGTCGATATGGGCGTGCCCCGTGGCCAGCACGGTGAGCGCGGAGCGGTTGGCCGGGCGCTGAAGGGCCGGGCGCAGCACCTCCCGGGCGGCCTCGGCGGTGCCGGGCATGTCGTCGGGATCGGCGACGTCGCAGGCGGTCTCCAGGGCGCGCAGGATCTCGTGGCGGCGCGCGCTGGTCGCGGGCAGCTCGAGCATCAGTCCGCCCAGCGCCCGGAAATCCTCGGCGAGCTCCCAGATCCGCACGTCGCGGCGGGCGAGGTGGAGCTCCCGGATCGAGTACAGCTCCTCGTCGGGAATGGTGGCGAGATCGCCGAGCGGGGTGGGTTCGAAGGTCCATCCGCCGGCGACCAGCGGGTTCGCGGCGCATTCGAGGTAGACGTCCAGCTCCTCGCCCGGGGTGACGGGGAGATAGCGGTTGCAGGGGTTGATGGCCTTCAGCGGCACCCCGTCGGGGGTGAACACCAGCGCCTCGGCCTGGAAGCCGGGCTGGCCGGTGAAGGCGAGGTCGACCAGCAGCTCCGGGGCGGAGGACTCATCGAGCGCCCAGTCGGCGGGGACGGTGCCGGTCACGTGCAGCCAGGTGGTGGACCAGGGACGCCCCAGCGGCGCTCCCACCTCGAGCTCTGCATACTGCGCGGCGCGCTCGATGATCGCCTCCCGGGGCGGGATCGGCTCCCCGGGGACCCGGTGCGCGGTGATGCGCACCGGGGCCGTCTCCTGGTAGATCCGCGGGACCAGGTGGTCCTGGGTGAAGCGGCGGATCCGGGACTCGGTCAGTTCCCTGTCATCGAACATCTGGGCGGCTCCTCGGGCGCTCGTGGCGCGGCGTTCGTCGGACTGGTCGGGGTCGATCGGTCCGGTCGGCGGGTCGAGGCCCGACGGCTGGGTCGCAGGCGACGGATCGGCCCCGTCGTCCTGACTGTATAGAGCCGTGAGGCACTCGTCACGTCAGGACGGGGTGCACCGGGCGTGCGACTCCAGCACCGCATCGCCCAGGCGGGGCAGGACGTCGCGGTGGGCGTCGCAGAAGTCGTGGGCGCTGCCGATCACCAGGGCGAGGTCCGCTTCGGGATCGACCCAGAACGCGGTCCCGCGCATGCCGAAGTGGCCGACGGTCCCCGGGGAGTTGTGCGCCCCGGTCCAGTGCGGGGACTTGGTCCCGCGCACCTCGAACCCCAGCGCGAAGGGATTCGGGGTCTGCTTGCCGAAGCCGGGCATGATGCCCACCAGCTCGGGGAACTGGACGCTGGTCAGCTCCCGGGACCACGGCGGCCGAAGCAGCGTCGGCCGCAGCACTTCGGCGGCGAGCAGGGCGAGATCCGCGACGGGGCCGACGGCGCCGACCGATGGCGAACCGCCCCATTCCAGGCGGCTCATCCCCAGCGGGTCGGCGACCTTCTCCTGGACCCAGTCGCCGATGTCGTAGCCGGTGGCGCGCTCGAGGTGGCGGGCGGCCTCGTCGATGCCGTAGTTGGAGTAGTGGCGGCGCAGGCCGGGGGCCTGCAGAGTCCGGGAGGACTCGTAGAAGTAGCCGGAGGCGTGGGCGAGCAGGTGCCGCAGCGTGGAGCCCTCGGGGCCGGCCGGGTCGTCGAGGCCGACGCGCCCCTCCTGCAGGGCGACGGCGCTCGCGAAGCCGGTGAGGGTCTTGGTGACCGAGCGCCAGGGCCGGGGCAGGTCGACGTCCCCGCGCTGCTCGCGCACACCCTCGGGGCCCAGCACCATCGCGCAGGCCTCGAAGCCGAGCTCGTCGAGCAGCTCGAGAGCGCTCATCGCACCGAGCCGCCCACCCCGTCGCGATGGCGCTCGAGGATCGCGTCGGTGAGGCCGGGCCAGATCCGCACGTGGGTCTTCCCGAAGGGCTCGGCGCCGAGGAAGGCGGCGGTCAGCCCGGCCTCGGGGTCAACCCAGAGGAAGGAGCCGGACTGCCCGAAGTGTCCGAAGGTGCGCGGGCTCGAGCCCTGGCCGGTCCAGTGGGGCGACTTGCCGTCGCGGATCTCGAACCCGAGGCCCCAGTCGTTGGGCTGCTGGCGGCCGTAGCCGGGCAGGATGCCGTCCCGTCCCCGGAACTGCACGCTGGTCGCCTCGCGCCAGAGCTCGGAGGAGATCAGGGTGGGCTCGAGCAGCTCGCGGCCGACGGCGAGCAGGTCGCGGATGCTGCCGCGGTACCCGGCCGCCGGGGAACCGGTCACCTCGACGTCGCGCAGCGCGAGGCCCTGGACCACCGTCTGCTCCATCCAGTCCTCGAACTCGTACCCGGTGGCCTCCTCCAGATGCGCGGCGAGCACCTCGAAGCCCGTGTTGGAGTAGATGCGGCGGGCGCCGACGGCGCTGACGGGCTCCTGACCGTCGAAGGGGTACCCGGCGGTGTGCGCCAGCAGGTGGCGCACGGTGGCGCCGGCGGGGCCGGCGGGTTCGGCGAGGTCGACCAGTCCGCGGTCCACGGCGACCAGCACCCCGAGAGCGGCCAGCGGCTTGGAGACGCTGGCCAGGTCCCAGATCCGATCCGGCTCCCCCTGGATGCGCAGCGTGCGCTCGGCGTCGGAGACCCCCAGGGCATGCGCGAACGTGACGTCGACGGGGATCTCGGGCAGGGTCTCGCTCTCCACGCCGTCAAATATGGCACACGGTCCGGGGGCGGGACCACGGGGCGCCGTTCGCGGCGGCCGCGGGCGGGCGAGCAGCGGCCGTACCGGCGGGCGAGCAGCGGCCGTGCCGGCGATCCGCAGCACCCCTTGCCCCGCTCCGCAGGACCTGAGACCATTTCGTGACTTGTCCGATTTGCCCAGTGTGACCTGGGCCTTTTTGGTCTACTCACAAGAAACATACTGATCTGCGGTTTTTTCCTGTTGTTTACCATCCCTTGGGGATCGCATGATGATCGGGGCGTCCACCGCCGGGCGTCCCGGATCACCGGCTCGACCGAGCCGCCGGCACCCACGAAGGGATGAAGGACGATGGATATGACGATCACGGAGAGACCGAGGCGCCCCGACGGAGCGCAGCTGCCCGTCGCCGCACCGTCGCGGCGCACCCTGCTGCTCGGGGCAGGCACGCTGGGCACCGGCCTGGCACTCGGCACCAGCGGCGCCGACGCCGCCCCACCGAAGCTCCGCCGGGGCGACCGCGGCTCCGCGGTGACCTCGCTGCAGAAACGCCTGTCGCGATCGGCGTACTGGTGCGGCACCGCCGACGGCGTCTTCGGCCACCTGACCGAGCAGGCCGTGTTCGCCCTGCAGAAGACGGCCCGCCTCGGGCGCGACGGCGTCGTCGGCCCCGACACCTACGGGGCGCTCGACGACGACATCCAGCCCGACCGGCGGATGACCAGCAGCGTCGGCTTCGAGATCGACCTGTCGCGGCAGATACTCATCGCGACCAACCGTGGCGAGCTGGCCCACGTCTTCAACACCTCGACCGGCAGCGGGAAGCGCTACTACTCGGGAGGCCGCTGGAAGACCGCGACCACCCCCACCGGCGACTTCTCGATGTACCGCCTGTACAGCGGCGGCTGGCAGTCCGGCCCGCTGGGCAGCCTCTACCGGCCGGGCTACTACGACCGCGGGTGGGCCATCCACGGCTCGAACTCGATCCCCGCCTACCCGGCGTCCCACGGCTGCTGCCGGATCTCCGTCGCCGCCACCGACCTGCTGTGGTCGGGCCGCGGCTGGTTCGTCGAGGGACGCCGGGTGCTCATCTACTGACCCCGGACCCCGAGGGGGACGGCGGCGGACCGGCGCGTCCGCCGCCGCCTCTTCACGACCCCTGCACGAATCCCTCGCCGCCTCCCCGCCCGACCGTCCCGGGATCGACCTGCTCCCGCGATACGATCTGGGGCGAGCAGCCTCGTCGCCGAACCGTGTCCGACGGGGGCTCACGCAACCTGTCAGCCACTGCGAGAGCGAAGGACCACCGTGGGGATCTTGGATCGGATCGAGCGCGGACTCGACCGCGGCGTGACGAGCATGTTCTCGCCCGGTCGTGGTCAGCTGAAGCCGCTCGACCTCGCACAGGGGCTCAAGCGCGAATGCGATGACCAGATCCAGGTGCTGGACCGCACCCGGACCCTGGCCCCGAACGTCTACACCATCTACCTGCACTCCCAGGACCACGAGCGCTTCTCGTCCTGGCAGGACACCCTGCTCGACGAGCTCCAGCGCGTGCTCATGGAGCATGCGGAGAAGCAGCGCTACATGTTCGTCGGCGGGGTCCACGTGGACCTCGCGGCCGACGACGAGGTGCGCGCGGGCCGGTTCGAGACCGAGTCCCGCACCGAGCGCGGCAGCGTGGCCCCCGCGACGGGCGCGGCCCGCTCCGAGTCCGGCGGCAGCCCGATCGTCGAGATCGACGGCCAGCAGTACCTCCTGACCGGCCCCGTGACCGTGATCGGTCGCGGCGGCGACGCGGACATCATCCTCGAGGACACCGGGGTCTCCCGCCACCACCTCGAGCTGCGCACGGACCCCACCGGCGCCCCGTCCGGCGGCGAGCCCGCCGGACGGCTGATGGCCACCGACCTCGGCTCCACCAACGGCACCTTCGTCGACGGCGAGCGCATCACCACGCCGGTGGCCCTGCAGGACCGCTCCCTGATCAAGATCGGCCGCACCCGCCTGACCGTGCTGCTCCCCGCGGCCGGCCCGGTCAGCTGGTGAGCGCCCGATGAGCGAACTGACCCTCGTCGCGCTCCGCCTGGGATTCGTCCTGGCGCTGTGGGTGTTCGTGATCGTGGTGGTCCTGGTGCTGCGCAACGACCTGTTCGGCACCACCGTGGTCAACCGGTCCAGCAAGGACCCCCGCCGCGATCGGCGTCCCGCCTCGGGGCCGGTCGGCGGGGCCGCCGGATCGCCCGGCACCGACCCGGCCGCGCTGCGCACGGACCCCGAGGTCACCGCCACGGCGATGGTGGTCACGGCGGGCCCGCTGCGCGGCACCTCCCTGACCCTGGGCTCCACCCCGATCCTCATCGGCCGCGCCCCCGAGTGCACCCTCGTGCTCGATGACGACTACGCCTCCAACCGCCACGCGCGCGTGTTCCAGCGCGAGGGCGAGTGGATCGTCGAAGACCTCGGATCCACCAACGGCACCCTGGTGTCGGGTCGACGGATCGAGGGCGCCGTGCCGTTCCGGCCCGGCGCGCAGGTGCGGATCGGCCGCACCGAGATCGAGCTGAGACGAGGTCCGCGATGAGCATCGCCCTGCGGTACGCCGCCCGCTCCGACGTCGGCCTCGTACGGTCCAACAACCAGGACTCCGGCTACGCGGGCAGTCATCTGCTGGTCGTGGCCGACGGCATGGGCGGCCACGCCGGCGGCGACGTCGCCTCCTCCGTGGCGATCGGCCGCCTGGCGCGGCTGGACTCGGAGACCCCGGCCTCGGACATCGTCGCCACCCTCGAGGAGACGGTGCTCGACGCCAACCAGGAGATCCTGCGCCGTGCCCGCGACGAGCCCCAGCTGCGGGGCCTGGGCACCACCATCACCGCGATGCTGCGCGCAGAGGGCAAGTTCGCCCTCGCCCACATCGGGGACTCCCGCGCCTATCTGCTGCGCGAGGAGGAGACCGTCCAGGTCACCAAGGACCACACCTTCGTCCAGCGCCTGCTGGACGAAGGACGGCTGACCGAGGAGGAGGCCGAGCGCCACCCCCAGCGCTCGGTGCTGATGCGGGTGCTCGGCGACGTCGACGCCGATCCGGAGCTGGACCTCTCGCTGCGCCCCGCCCATCCGGGCGACCGGTGGATGCTGTGCTCGGACGGTCTGTCGGGCCTGGTCTCGCTGGACACCATCGACGCGACGCTGAAGACCTTCGAGGACCCCGGCGAGTGCGCCGACGAGCTGATCCAGCTGGCGTTGAAGGGCGGCGGGCCCGACAACATCACGTGCCTGATCGCCGACGTCGTCGACCTCGACGAGCTGCCCCGCGGCGAGGCGGCCCCTTCCACGACCCCGCAGATCGTGGGTTCGGCGGCCCGCTCCCGGCACCAGCCGACCTCCGCCTCCGGCCCGGCCGCGAAGGCCGCGGCGCTGACGCGCGAGGAGCCCGAGGCCCCCTACCAGGACGAGGACTTCTCCGAGGACGAGCCGCCGCGCCGCAGCCCCTGGCCCGCGCTGGTGGCCGTGGCATTGCTGGTGGCCCTGCTCGGCGGGATCCTGTGGGCCGGCTACGCCTGGTCGCAGCGCCAGTTCTTCGTCGGCACCGACGGCACCAACGTGGTGCTCTACCAGGGGCTGTCCCAGGACCTGGGCCCGATCTCGCTGTCGGAGCCGGTCGAGGTCACCGACATCTCCCTCGAGGACCTCCCCGAGGTCACCCAGCAGCAGGTGGAACGGACCATCTCCGCCGACGACCGAGAGTCCGCGGAGGCGATCATCGAGCGCCTGGACCAGGCGGCCCTGGCGAGCCGGCCCCCGGAGGCCACCGATCCGGCGCCGTCCGACGGCGGGGGCGAGCCCTCCGACGGCGGCGGGGCGGGTGCGTCCGAGCCCTCCGACGGCGGCGGCCTGTCCGAACGGCCCGAGCGCACGGCCACTCCCCCGGATGAGGGCGAGGACTCCTAGTGGCCACGATCGTCTCCTACACCGCCCGCCCGCGCCGCATCATGCAGGCGGTGCTGCTGGCGTTCGCCGTGGTCATCGGCGTGGGCGCCTATGCGCTGGTGCACCTGGGTCGCTTCGACGAGCTGCCGGAGAACCTGATGCAGTACGGCATCGGCGCGGCGGTGCTCGCCCTGGCGCTGCAGGTGGCGGTGATGTGGCGCACCCCCTATGCGGATCCGGTGATCCTCCCCCTGGTGGTGCTGCTGAACCTGCTGGGCATCGCCGTGATCGAGAGCGTGCACGCCGCGAACGAGATCTACGGGCTGCGCACCTCCGCCAGCGCGGACCGCCAGATGCTGTGGGCGATCATCGGGGCGCTGCTGTGCATCGCGGTGGTGGTGCTGCTGCGCGACCACCGCTGGCTGCGCCGCTACACCTGGATCAGCGCCGTGATCGGCGCGATCCTGCTGCTGATGCCGCTGGTGCCCGGGCTCGGCTCCGCCCGCAACGGCTCGCGGATCTGGATCTCCATCGCCGGCAACAGCTTCCAGCCCGCGGAGCTGGCGAAGATCGCCTTCGCGATCTTCTTCGCCGGGTACCTGGTCGCGCGCCGCGACACCCTGGCCCTGGCCGGCCCCAAGGTGCTCGGCATCCACCTGCCGCGCTGGTCGGACTTCGGACCCATCCTGGTGGCCTGGGGCTTCGCCATGGCGGTGCTGGTGTTCCAGACCGACCTCGGCACCTCGCTGATGTTCTTCGGCCTGTTCGTGGTGATGCTGTACGTGGCCACCGACCGGCTCAGCTGGCTGGTGATCGGGGCGGTCATGTTCCTCCCCCCGGCGGTGTTCGCGGCCACCCAGATGGGCCATGTCCGCACCCGCATCACCTGCTGGCTGGATCCGCTGTCGAGCGAGAACTTCGCCGCCTGCGGGCAGATCAACCAGGGCCTGTTCGGCCTCGCCAACGGTGGTCTGACCGGGGCGGGGCTGGGTGAGGGACGCCCGGACGTGGTGCCCCACGCGGAGTCCGACTTCATCTTCACCTCCTTCGCCGAGGAGCTCGGCATGGTGGGGGCCTTCGCCCTGCTGCTGCTGTACCTGCTGCTGGTCCAGCGCGCGGTGCGCGCGGCCGTCGGCATCTCCGACGGCTTCGGCACCCTGTTGGCGGGCGGTCTCGGCTTCGTCATCGCCCTGCAGGTGTTCGTCGTCGTCGGCGGCGTCACCCGGGTGATCCCGCTGACCGGTCTGACGCTGCCGTTCCTCGCCGCCGGCGGCAGCTCGCTGGTGTGCAACTGGATCATCGCCGGCATCCTGGTGCGGCTCTCGGACGCCGCCCGTCGGCCCGCCGCCCGGCAGGTGCCCGGCAGCGCCGCCGGTGGCGGTGGCATCGGCGGCGTGGGCGGCGGCGGCGTGGGCGGCACCGGCCGGCCGACCTCGGAGGTGACGGCATGAACAAGCCTCTGCGCCATGTGTGGCTGGTGGTCAGCGTGCTCTTCGTGCTGCTGTTCACCTCGACCACGTACTTCCAGGTCATCGCCCAGGATCGGCTCAACGCCAACAGCCAGAACCTGCGCACCACCTACAACGAGTACGGCCGCCACCGCGGACCGATCGTCGTGGACGGGGACCCGATCGCCACCTCCACCGCATCCGGAGACACCTACGGCTACCTGCGCAGCTACGATCCCGGCGCGATGTACGCACCGGTGACCGGCTACTACTCGGTGGTCTACGGGTTCTCCGGGATCGAGCGGGCGTTGAACGACACCCTCTCCGGTGAGGCCGACGCCCTGTTCTACCACCGGATCTCCGCGATCCTCTCGGGCGAGCAGGGACGGGGCGCGACCGTCGAGCTCACCCTCGACTCCGCCGCGCAGGAGGCCGCCTGGGACGCCCTGGACGGCCGCCGCGGCTCCGTCGTCGCCCTGGATCCGGACACAGGTGCGGTCCTGGCCATGGTCTCCTCCCCCAGCTACGACCCCAACCGGCTGGCCTCGCACGACACCGCTGCGGTGCAGGACGCCTGGTCGGAGCTGAACGACGATCCCGACCGTCCCCTGACCAACCGGGCGATCGGCGGGGACCTGTACCCCCCGGGTTCGGCGTTCAAGCTGGTCACGGCCGCGGCCGCGCTCGAGACCGGGGACTACACGGCCGAGACGGTCATCCCCGGCCCCGGCACCTACCAGCTGCCGAACTCCTCGGCGGTGATGAACAACCACGCCGCAGGCGGCACCGAGCCCTGCGGGCCGGACGACGAGTCCACCCTCGCCGAGGCGCTGCGCCAGTCCTGCAACACCTCCTTCGCCAAGCTCGGGGTGTCCATCGGCGAACAGCAGCTGACGCAGACCGCGCAGGAGTTCGGCTTCGGCCAGCGCCTGGAGATCCCGCTGTCGGTGACCCCGTCCTCGATCGGCAGCGATCTGGACGACGCCCAGCTGGCGACCACCTCGATCGGACAGTACGAGGACCGGGTCACGCCGCTGCAGATGGCGATGGTGGCCGGGGCGATGGCCAACGACGGCGTGGTGATGGAACCGCAGCTGGTCAGCGCGGTGCGCACCAACGATCTGTCGACGGTGGCGGAGCTGAGCCCGACCGAGCTGGGCCAGCCGCTGAGCGCCTCGAACGCAGCGCAGATGCGCGAGATGATGGTCGGCGTGGTCGAGGACGGCACCGGCACGGCCGCCGCGATCGACGGCGTCGAGGTCGGCGGGAAGACCGGCACCGCCGAGTGGGGCGAGGACCGGGCGCCGCATTCGTGGTTCGTCGGGTACGGGCAGCAGGACGACCAGAAGATCGCCGTCGCGGTCCTGGTCGAAGAGGGCGGATACGGGTCGCGCACGGCGGCTCCGATCTCCCGCGACGTCATGGAGGCGGTGTTCACGCAATGAGGACCGAGGCGGGGCTGGTGCTCGAAGGGCGCTACGAACTCACGTCCCTGATCGCCACCGGCGGCATGGGGCAGGTCTGGAAGGGCCGCGACCAGGAGCTGGAGCGCGACGTGGCCATCAAGGTGCTGCGCGAGGAGTATGCGGGCGACGAAGGCTTCCTCAAGCGGTTCCGGGCGGAGGCCCGCCATACCGCGGCCCTCTCGCACGACGCGATCGCGGCCCTGTACGACTACGGGGAGCTCGACGGGCGCGCCTACATCGTCATGGAGCTCTGCCCGGGACGCCCGCTGTCGGACATCATCGAGGAGAACACCGCCGGACTGCCCGAGAAGCGGGTCGTCTCCATCCTCATCGAGCTGGCCCGGGCGCTGGACGCCGCCCACTCCAAGGGCGTCGTCCACCGCGATGTGAAGCCGGAGAACGTGCTGGTCGACGAGGAGAACGACTGGTCCATGAAGATCACCGACTTCGGGATCGCCCGCAGCAAGGACCAGGCGCGGCTGACCAAGACCGGTCTCGTGATGGGCACGGCCCAGTACCTCTCCCCCGAGCAGGCGATGGGCAAGCAGGCGACCTCGCTGTCGGACATCTACGCGCTGGGGATCGTGGCCTACGAGATGCTGGTGGGGCACCGTCCCTTCACGGGCTCCAGCCAGGTCGAGATCGCGATGGCCCAGGTCAAGCAGCAGCCGCCGGAACTGCCGGAGACGCTCACCGCCGATCTGCGCCAGCTGGTGATGATGACTCTGGCCAAGGCGCCTGCGAACCGTCCCCGCTCGGCGGCGGCGGTGGCCCGGATCCTCGAGGCGATCCAGCGCGGCGTCGAGCCCCGCTTCACCACCGGGGCGGTCCCCCTCACGCGCGTCGAGGACCACGACTGGACCGGGGAGAACGCGGTGCGGCCCGGAGGGTCCGGCGGCTCTGCCGGGTCCAGCGGGTCCACCGGCGGGAACGAGCGCCCGGGAGCCTCCCCGACGGGGACCGGGACGGCCGCCATGCCGCTGCCGATGTCGGGCCGCGGACGGGGCGTCCGCCACCGCTCGGGCGCCTCGGCCGCCTCCGGCGGCTCGGCGCGATCGGCGCTGTCGGGCCCGTCGGCCCCCTCGGCGCGGTCGGCCGCCTCTCCGGCCCCGCCGCCCCGCTCCTCGCGCACGGCCTCCGCGGAGCACTCCGCCTCCCGTCCCGCGGCGGGGCCCCGACGCCCCGCGGACGGCGGCCCGGAGCGGTCCGCGGCACCCGGCGGACTGCGTGACGTGGACACCTCGGCCTCGACGCGCACGGTGCGCGGGACGTCGACGGGCCGCACCCTCGGCCCGTTCACCCTGCCCGGCCTGGTGCTGCTGATCCTGCTGGTGCTGGTGATCGCGGTGGCCGTGGCGGGCGGTCTGGGATGGCTGCCCCTGGGGGCGCTGGGCATCGATCACCCCGGCACGGGGGAGACGGTTCCAGCACGTACGATGATCGAATCGGTCGGTGTCGACCACGGCACGAGGACAGGTGTTCAGTGAGCGAAGAGAACGTGGTCCTGCAGGGCCGCTACACCCTGGGGAAGATCCTCGGGACCGGCGGCATGGCCGAGGTGTTCCTGGCGGAGGACACCCGCCTGCACCGCACGGTCGCCGTCAAGGTGCTGCGCTCCGACCTCGCCCGTGACGCGAACTTCCAGGAGCGGTTCCGCCGCGAGGCCCACAGCGCCGCCGCCCTGAACCATCCCTCCATCGTCGCGGTCTACGACACCGGCGAGGAGCATCAGAGGACCGTCACCGGCGCGGATGTCACGATCCCGTACATCGTCATGGAGTACGTGCACGGCACCACCCTGCGCGAGCACATCGATCCCGAGGACCCGATGGAGGCCCGCAAGGCCGGCGAGATCATGGTCGCGCTGCTGAGCGCCCTGGAGTACTCGCACCGAGCCGGGATCGTCCACCGCGACATCAAGCCCGGCAACGTGATGATCAACGACGCCGGCGCGGTCAAGGTGATGGACTTCGGCATCGCCCGGGCGATCGCGGACGCCACCAGCGCCATGACCGCCACCCAGGCCGTCATGGGCACCGCCCAGTACCTCTCCCCCGAGCAGGCCCGCGGCCAGCTGGTCGACGCCCGCTCCGACATCTACTCCGCCGCGTGCGTGATGTACGAGCTGATGACGGGACGCCCGCCGTTCACCGGCGACACCCCGGTCTCCATCGCCTACCAGCACGTGCGGGAGGAGCCGCAGCCCCCGTCGGCGTACAACCCCGCGATCACCCCGGCGCTGGACGCCGTGATCCTCACCGGGCTCGCCAAGGACCGCGAGCAGCGCTACCCGAGCGCGGTCGCCTTCTCGCGGGACATCGCCGCCGTGGTCGCCGGGCGCACCCCGGCCCTCGTCGGCGGAGCGGTCCCGGCCGGGGCCGACGGGCAGCCGACGACCGTGCTGAACCCGATGGACGACGCCACCGAGGCGCTGCCGGCCATGGCGGGCGCCGGCGCCGCGGGGGCCGGGGCGCGGGCCTCCGAGTGGTCCACCGACCCGACGCCGATCGCCTCCGGGCCGGTGTCGCCGCACTCCTCCGAAGAAGTCGGACAGGAGCCCGGGCGCAAGCGCCCCTGGTGGCTGATCATCCTGGTGATCATCGCCGCGCTGGCCCTGATCGGCACCGCACTGGCCGTCCTCCGACCCTGGGACACCGGGCCCGAGACGGTGCCGGTCCCGGAACTGGCCGGGCAGACCGAGCAGGACGCGAGCGCCTTGCTCGAGGACGCCGGCCTCGAGGGGGATTTCACCCAGGCCGAGTCGCAGGACGTCGACGAGGGCGTGGTCATCGAGTCCTCCCCCGGCGAGGGCGAGGAGGTCGAGGTCGGCTCCACCGTCGAGGTGACCGTCTCGGCCGGTCCGGAGGCGGTGACCGTCCCCGACGACCTGGTGGGCATGACCCGCGACGAGGCCGAGACGGCGCTCGGGGACGTCGGCCTGGTGATGGTCGAGGGGGATCCGGAGGACGCCCCGCAGGAGAAGGGCACCGTCACCAGCTCCTCCCCGCAGGGCGGCGCCACCGCGGAGAAGGGCGCCGAGGTCGAGGTGCGCTTCGCCTCGGGCGACGTCGAGGTCCCCAATGTCGAGGGGACCCAGATCGACAGCGCCACCGAGACCCTCGAGGACTCCGGCTTCGAAGTGCCCGAGCCCACCGAGAAGGAGACCACCGACGCCGATCCCGGCACGGTGCTCAGCCAGACCCCGACCGCCGACAGCGGCACGGCCTCCTACGGCTCCACCGTCTCCCTCGTGGTGGCGGCGGCTCCGGGCCCGGTGACCGTCCCGAACGTCACCGGACACACCCTCTCCGAGGCCCAGAAGACCCTCGGCGACGCCGGCTTCGGGCTCGACACCGAGAACGAGGCCTCCGACTCCGTGGAGAAGGGTCGCGTGATCCGCACCGAGCCCGGCGCGAACGAGAAGGCCGATCGTGGCTCGACGGTGGTGATCGTGGTCTCCAGCGGACCGGAGGAGTCCCCGACGCCGACCGAGTCGCCGAGCGATTCCCCCAGCGAGTCGCCGAGCGATTCGCCCAGTGAGTCGCCGAGCGAGAGCCCCTCGTCCAGCGAAACCCCGTCGGACGAGCCCAGTGATCCTCCCAGCGATGACGGGGGCGACGGGAACGGCAACGCGAACGCGAACAGCACGGCGAACAGCACCGCGGACGGCACCGCGAACGGCAACGCGGACGGCACGACGAACGGCAACGCGAACGGCAATGCGGACGACCGCGGGACGGGGAACGGGAATGGCTGATTCGGCGACGCCCGCTCCCGACGGGGCGAGGACGAGCATGCACGGACGCCCTGCCGCCGGCGCGCGCGTCCTGGTGATCGACAACTACGACAGCTTCGTCTACACGATCGTCGGCTACCTGCAGCAGATGGGCGCTGACACCACGGTGGTGCGCAACGACGAGGTGCCCGAGGACGGTGCTGGGGCCGTGGACCTGAGCGGGTTCGACGGGGTGCTGGTCTCCCCGGGGCCCGGCACCCCGAGCACCGCCGGTCGCTCGCTCGAAGTGATCGGTGCCTGCGCCGAGGGTGCGGTGCCGCTGCTCGGGGTGTGCCTGGGCCACCAGGCGCTCGGCCAGTTCTTCGGGGCCACGGTGGGCCATGCGCCGCAGCTCATGCATGGCCGCACCAGCGAGCTCACGCACGACGGCGCCAGCGTGTTCGCCGCCGCTCCCTCGCCGATGATCGCGACGCGCTACCACTCGCTCACGGTCGACCCGGCCACGATCCCGGCCTGCCTCGAGGTCACCGCCCGGACCGCCGACGGGATGATCATGGGGCTCGCGCACCGCGAGCTGCCGCTGCACGGCGTGCAGTTCCACCCGGAGTCGGTGCTGACGGAGAACGGTCACCTGATGCTCGCGCACTTCCTCGAGCTGTGCGACGGCCGCGACGCCGTCGAGCGCTCCGCAGGCCTCGTGCCCCTGATGACCGCAGGCTGAGCCGACCGGGCACCCCACCACCTCCACTGTTGTGCGCTGTGCTTCCCATCATGGAAGCAGGCCGCGCAATACCGCCGCCCTGGTCGCCGACCAGGCACCCCACATCCGCCGTTGTGCGCTGTGCTTCCCATCGTGGAAGCAGGGCGCGCAATACCGCCACTCTGGTCGCCGACCGGGCACCCCACATCCGCCGTTGCGCGCTGTGCTTCCCATCATGGAAGCAGGGCGCGCAATACCGCCACCCTGGTCGCCGACCAGGCACCCCACATCCGCCGTTGCGCGCTGTGCTTCCCATCGTGGAAGCAGGGCGCGCAATACCGGGAGGCGACCCCGTGCTCCGCCCCCGTCAGGGCGTCGGCGTCCCGACCTCCGAGCCGCCGACCAGGCCGTCGTTGAACGGCATCAACGGGGCGATGGCGGGGAACACCCAGCCGAACAGCACCACGACGATCGCGGCCAGCACGACCACGACCAGCAGGATCCGCGCCCACAGCGGGCCGGGCAGGTGACGGAACAGCCAGGCGTACATCAGTCCTCCTCCGTCGAGGCGAGCGCTTCGGGGATGCCGTCGGCGCGGTCCGTCCAGTAGGCGAACTCGGCGTGGACGATGTAGCGCTCGCGCGCGGAGTACATCGGATGGCAGGCGGTCAGGGTCATCATCGACTCGGTGGGCTCGACCCCGATCTGCCCGGGCGTCGGGGCGATCACCTCGACGGCGCCCGGATCCACGATCAGGGATTCGGTCACCTCGTAGACGTAGAAGGCGTCGGCCGTCTCGACGACGATCGGGTCCCCGGATTCCAGACCGGCGATGTCCTCGAACACCCGTCCGTAGGTGTTGCGGTGACCGGCCACGGAGAAGTTCCCGACCTGACCGGGCAGGGCGGTCTCGGGGTAGTGGCCGGCCCCCTTGACGTTCAGGACCTGCTCCAGGCTCACCCCTTCGGCGAGCGGGAAGCGCTCCCGGTCGAAGGCGGGCACGTGCATCGTGCCCCAGACCTTCGTGTCCCCGAACGTGTCGGGCACCGGCGGCGGCCCGTCCTGGGCGCGAGCGATCCTCTCCTCGTCCACGCTCCCCCACTCGTCCTCCAGGCCGGCGATGATGCCGGACTGCTCGCGGTCGGCCACGACGTCGGTCCACCACAGCTGCCAGAGGAGGAAGAGCAGCAGCAGGGCACCGAGAGTGATGAGCAGCTCGCCGAGGACACCGATCACCCGGCCGAGGACCGTGGCACCGCGGGAGCGGGCGCGGTGGGCGGCGCGCGCGGCCATCATCCGGCCTGCGCCGTCTCGAGGGTCAGGGAGCCCTCGAAGGCGGGAAGGGTGGTCTCCTCGAGAGTCCTGATCTGCTCGCCGAGGCCGACGTAGTCGACCCATTCGCGGTAGACCTGCACGCCGGAGGTGTCATCGAGGGCGGCGAGCATCTGCTCGGTGGGTCCGATGACGGTGATGACGAAGGGCGGGGAGTACACACGCCCCTCGAGCAGGAGGGTGTTGCCGGCGCAGCGGAAGGCGCTGCCGGCCACGACCCGCTGATCCTGCAGCATCATCGCCTCGGCCCCACCGGCCCAGAGGGCGTTGATGTAGGACTCCATGTCCTGCTGATGGACGACGAGGTCATCGGGTTCGACGTCGTCCATGGTCCCGAGCGTGCCCGCAGGGGCGTCGGTGAGGGTGATCTCCAGGGCGGGGCCGCTGACCTCGCGGAGGCCGACGGCCTCGGCGACCTGGGTGCTCCGCTCCTGGACACGGGCGTCCCCACCGGCCGCGGACAGCTCGTCGATCTGGGCGCGCTTGTCGGCCACCTCGTCGGTCAGCTGCTCGATGGTGCGCCCCCGCTCGGTCAGCACGCTGACGACGTCGCCGCTCTCATCGCGGATGGACTCTCCCCCGGAGATCCGGGCGGTGGTCGCGAACAGCACGCCGCACAGCACCATCACGAGCGCGACGCCGACCCGGCGGCGGGGACCGCGGGACTCTCCGGCGTCTTCGTCCATGCTCACTCCTCGCTTCGCGCGCTGGTCCGACGACCATTACCCTAGGCCAAGGCCCGCACCGGCGGGCCCGTGCGCCACGCCGCACGACAGGCCGCTTCGAGGGAGCACCGTTTCATGGCCAAGAGCAGGAAGAAGTCGTCGGCGCAGGCCGCGTCGAAGGCCACGGCCCAGACGACGGCCGCCCAGCCCGGGACGGACGATCTCGACGACCTCTCCCCCGACTCCGCGGCGGAGGGCTCGACACCCGCTTCCGGCAAGGATCCCGTCGCGCGGAAGAAGAGCGCCGGCAAGGACCCCGTCGCGACGAACGGCACAGACTCAGGTTCTGGAAAGCGGGCGGGCGCCGGCAAGAACTCGAAGACCACGGCGTCCGGCCGGGACGCGACCCGCACGTCGGGCAGCGAGGTCACCGAGAAGGCGAAGGATGCCACTCGCGCCGACTCCCCGAAGAAGGCCGCCGCCGCGGAATCGGCGCGCACGAGCGGCCGACGGGTCGCCGCCGAGGCACCGAACCCCGCCTGGCTCGCCCCCACCGCCGTCGTGCTCCTCATCGTGGGCCTGGTCTACCTGGTCGCCTTCTACCTCTCCGCCGGGGCGCTGCCGCTGCCGATCGGGGACTGGAACCTCGCTGCGGGCTTCGGCGTGATGCTCGTCGGCGGCGGCATGCTCATGTTCTGGAAGTAGCCGCTCGATACCTCCGCGATGGGGAGTTCTCCCCACCGCGGATTCCGTCGTGCCCAGGTACTCTGAGCCCGTCGTCGCCCGCAGTCCGGGCGCGCCGCGGTCCACACATCCTGACCTGACGGGGGAACCATGAACACCATCTCGGCCCGGCGCCGGCTCATCGCCGTACTCGTCCTGCCGTTCGTCCTGCTCCTGTCCGGGTGCGGGCGTCTCAGCGCCGACTTCGACATCAAGGACATCGACACCATCGCCCTGTCGATGGACTTCGGCCTGGACAAGAACGTGCTCGAGAAGATGGGCGAGAGCTTCGATTCCCCCGACGCGATGTGCGAAGACCTGATGGGGGACGCGAACGAGGATCTTCTGTCCGCCCCGGTCGAGGCCTACGAGGACGGCGACATCTGGGGCTGCCGCATCTCCGGCACCAGCACCCGCGCGGACTTCGGCTCGGGACTCGACCTGACCGAGCAGGACGGCGAGTACCACCTCATCCTGGATCTCGGGTCCGAGGGCATCAACCAGTCCGACCTGGACGCCCTGGGCTCCCTGTACGGCATCGACGTCTCGGCCTTCGAGTTCGAGATCTCCTTCACCTTCCCGGGCAAGGTCATCGAGTCCCAGGGCGGGACCGTCGACGGCAACACCGTCACCTACACCGATGTCACCGAGTTCTCCCAGGGCGTGGACATCACCGCGGAGGCCGACGGCTTCCCCTGGATCGTCGTGATCATCATCGTGGTGGTCGTCGGCTTCATCCTGCTGCTCGCGATCGCGGCGGTCATCTTCTTCGTGATCCGCGCCCGCCGGAACAAGGGCGGATCCGCCGGCCCCGGCGCCCCCGGCGTGAACGCCCCGGCCGCCTTCGGCGGTGCGGCCGGCGCGGCCTCGATGTCCACCGGCAACGCTCCTCCGGCCACCCCGCAGGGCGGCCAGCCGTGGGGCCCGACCACCCCGCCGCCCGCCGCGCCGCAGGGCGACCAGGGCCAGCAGGGCCAGCCGTGGAACCAGCCTCCGCAGTCCGGTCAGCAGGGCCAGCCGTGGAACCAGCCTCCGCAGCCCGGTCAGCAGGGCGACCAGGGTCAGCAGTGGGGTCAGGTGTCTCCGCCTGCCGCGCCGCAGGGCGACCAGGGACAGCCCTGGAACCAGCCGCCGCAGCCGGGTCAGGAGGACGGCGGCAGCCAGCCGCCGCAGGATCCCTGGAGCCGTCCGCCCCAGCCTCCGGGGCAGTGATCCCCGGGTCGGTGCGCCTCTCCAGGGCCGTGTGAGCAGGGTCATGACCCCTGGATTGGCGCCCACCTGGGCCGAGCATTAGACTCGATCAGGTCGGAACGCCGACGAGCGCCCGTAGCTTAACGGATAGAGCATCTGACTACGGATCAGAAGGTTGGGGGTTCGAATCCCTCCGGGCGCACTTTTGTGGATGAAGCCCCTCACAGCATCGAGTCGGTGCGGTGAGGGGCTTCGTCGTGCGTGGGAGGCGCGGGAGTACGGTCCGACGTGTCGGATGCGGGGCCCAAAGCGACCCGTCGGACGGAAGCCCGGGTGCCGCACGGACCCGGGACGAACGGCGCCGCCGCTCAGTAGCTGTGCGGGTCCCTCTCCTCGGCCGCCCCCGTGACGTGCTCGGCGTGCGAGAGGGTCTCGGTCAGCAGGCGGCGCACATGCTGGTCCGCGGCGCGGTAGTAGGCGAAGGTGCCCTCCTTGCGGCTCTCCACCAGACCCGACAGCCGCAGCTTCGCCAGGTGCTGGCTGACCGCCGCAGGCGTCGCCCCGACGATGTCGGCGAGCGCGTTGACGCTGGACTCCTCCTGGAACAGCGCCCAGAGGATCTTCACCCTCGTCGGATCCGAGAGCATGCGGAAGGTGCTCGCGGCGATCTGCGCATGCTCCTCGTCGGGAACGGCTCGTACCGGCTGCTCATGCATGGCGACATCGTACGGGGATCTTGCTATCTGCATGCTTGCGCAGATACATTGTTACGGTGAACGGCACCCCAGATACCCGCCCGGCCGCACCCGGCGACACCCATGAGCCCATGGGCTCCCCGGGACGCGCGGACGAGCATGATTCCCCGGCCCTGCACGAGCACGCGACCACGCACGAGCACGGCCACGACCACGCGCACCGAGGGTTCGGGGGTCGCCTGCGCCACGCGCTGATCCCGCACAGCCACGATCACGGCGAGGCCATCCGCACTGCCGAGGAGGCCAGTGCGATCGGCCTGCGGGCCGCCTGGATCAGCCTCGTCGGCATGGGGGCCACCGCGGCTCTGCAGATCCTCATCGTCGCGCTCAGCGGCTCCGTGGCGCTGCTCGCCGACACCCTGCACAACCTCGGCCACCTCGCCACGACGATCCCGCTGATCATCGCCTTCCGCCTGGGCCGACGAGCCCCGACCCGCCGGTACAGCTATGGCTTCCGACGGGCGGAGGACCTGGTGGGACTGCTGATCGGTGCTGTCATCGCGCTCTCGGCCGGACTGATCGTCTGGGAATCCGTGCGGGCGCTGGCCGGCACCCGCGACATGACCCATCTGGGGTGGGTGCTCGCCGCCGCCCTGATCGGAGCCGCCGGGAACGAGCTGGTGGCGATCTACCGCATCCGTGCGGGCCGACGCATCGGCTCCGCCGCCCTGATCGCCGAGGGACAGCACGCCCGCACCGACGCCCTGACCTCACTCGCCGTGGCGATCGGCGTGATCGGCGCCTGGTTCGGACTGCCGTGGATCGACCCGGTCATCGGCCTGCTGATCGCCGCGGTCGTGGTCGCCGTGCTGATCGCCTCGATGCGCACCGTCGTCGAACGGCTGATGGACGGCATCGACCCGCAGCTGCTGGATCAGATCGAGACCGCGGCCGTGACCGTCCCCGGTGTGCTCGCGGCCGACGAGATCCGGGCGCGCTGGATCGGCCACCGTCTCGACGCCGAGCTGCGGCTGCACCTTCCCGCGAACCTCCCGCTCACCGCGGCGAGCGCGATCGCGACCGAGGCCGAGGCCGCCGTGCATCGCGAGCTGCCCCCTCTGGAGCGCGTCGGCGTGCGCACCGTCGGCCGACCCGCCCCGCAGGGATCCGCGGACCCCGCGGAATCGGAGGGACGGGCCGGGTAGGCGGACCGACCGGACAGGACGGCCCGGTCGAGCAGGAGAGCCCGGAGGGGCACGCAGGAGGGACCCCCTACGATGTCCTCGACCCCGCAGCCCAGGAGGACACTGATGCCCGCCGTCACCGCGCCCGGTGAGTTCACCACCCGCCCCACCCTCCGGGGGACCTTCGGCATGGTCGCCTCCACCCACTGGCTCGCCTCCTCCTCGGCGCAGTCGGTGCTCGAGCGGGGCGGGAACGCCTTCGACGCCGCCGTGGCGGGCGCTTTCGTGCTGCACGTGGTCGAGCCCCACCTCAACGGTCCCGGCGGGGACATGACCGGTGTGTTCGCGACCGGTGAGGAGCCCGACCGACCCGTGGTGCTGATGGGGCAGGGCGCCGCCCCGGCCGGTGCCACCCTCGAGCACTACCGCGCGGAGGGACTGGACCTGGTGCCCGGGGCCGGCGCCCTGGCCGCCGCCGTGCCCGCCGCGGTCGATGCGTGGTTGCTGCTGCTGGCCGAGCATGGGACCTGGGAGGTGGCCGACGTGCTCGCCTATGCGATCGAGTACGCCGAGGACGGCCATCCGGTCCTGGAGCGGGTGTGCGATCAGATCGCGGCGGTCGCCGAGCTGTTCACCGCCCACTGGCCCACCTCGGCGGCGCGCTGGATGCCCGACGGGCGCGTGCCCCGGCCCGGGGAGCGGATCACCGCCCCCGAGTACGCCCAGGTGCTGCGGGAGCTGATCGCGGCAGGAGATCCCGTCGGCGAGGACGCCGCCGACCCGCGGGCGGCCCGGGTCGCCGCGGCTCGCACCGAGTGGCGCACGGGCCGGGTGGCGCACGAGGCCGCTGACTTCAGCGCCGCCCCGCACCGGCACTCCGACGGCACCGACCACGCCGGGGTGATCACCGCCGACGACTTCGCGGGGTCCACGGCCTCCTTCGAGGACGCCACCACCGTCACCTTCCGCGGCCACACGATCGCCAAGACCGGGCCCTGGGGGCAGGGGCCCGTGCTGCTCCAGGCCCTGAAGATCCTCGAGGGCCTGCCCGACGATCATCTCGATCCCTCCACGGAGCTCGGCGCCCACACCGTGCTGGAGGCCCTCAAGCTCGCCTGCGCCGACCGCGACACCCATTACGGCGATGCCCGGGACGTGGACCTCGCGGTGCTGCTGAGCGAGGACTACGCCGCCCGACGCCGCGCCCTGATCGGTCCCCGGGCATCTCATGAATTCCGACCCGGCCGCCTCGACGGAGCTCCCGGGTGGACCCCGACGGTGCGCACGGCCGCCGAGCAGGCGGCGCGGTCCGGGCACGACCCGGCGGCCGCCGGCGGTGGGGAGCCCACCGTCCCGGCGGCGCGCGGTGGCGGCGGAAACGATCCCGGGGCGGATGCCGCGGGCAGCGTGCACGGGGACACCTGCCACCTCGACGTCGTCGACCGGTTCGGGAACATGATCTCCGCGACGCCCTCGGGCGGCTGGCTGCAGTCCTCCCCCACCATCCCCGGCCTCGGGTTCTGCCTCGGCACCCGGCTGCAGATGACCTGGCTGGAGGAGGACTCCCCCTCGACGCTCGCCCCGGGACGTCGCCCCCGCACCACTTTGACCCCGACCCTGGTCCTGCGCGACGGCGAGCCGGTGATCGCCCTCGGCTCCCCCGGCGGGGACCAGCAGGACCAGTGGCAGCTGCTGCTGATCCTGCGCCTGCTGGTGGGCGGCCTCACCCCGCAGGCCGCGATCGACGCGCCGGCCCTGCACAGCACCGCGGTCGCCGGCTCGTTCTGGCCGCGCACCTGGGAGCCGGGCGGCGCGATGGTCGAGGACCGCCTCGGCGAGGAGGTCATCACCGCCCTCGAACGCCGTGGGCACCGCATCACCCGGGCCGGTGACTGGTCGCTGGGGCGCCTGTCCTGCGTCCTGCGCGATCCGGTCACCGGTGTGCTCGGCGCCGCCGCGAATCCCCGGGGAGCCCAGGGGTATGCGGTGGGCCGCTGACCGGGCCCCGCGGTCTCACTGCGCGGCGGCGAGCGCCTCCCGCACCGAGCTCCACGACTGCATGAGGTCACGGGCCTGTGGATCCGTCTCGGCGGCGATCGCCTCGACGCGGGCCTGTTCGAGCAGGTCGTCGATCTCGACCCGCTCGCCGCGGTCGACGGAGGCGACGGCCGCCTCGACCATGGCGAAGCTGAGCAGGTTCTCGTGGACCTCGCACATCGGCGTGCGACCCTCGCGCAGGGCGCTGACGCACTCGATGAGCGAGGCGGCGATCTGGTCCGGCTCCGGGTCCGATTCGGCGTCGACCGCGGCCTGCAGCCGAGCGGTCTCCTCCGCGTCCTCGGTGCCGAGCACCGGGGCGTTCGTGCCGTCCCAGGTGGCCGAGCCCTGCTGGGCCCCGATCCGCCACTCGCTGTTCCAGTAGGTCGGCAGACCGCGGGCGTTCCAGGTGCCGTTGTAGACGAACAGCGACCCGTCGGACATCTCGAAGGTCGCCGTGACCGTCGCGTCGTGGCTGTACACGCTCCACTCGGGCTGGGCGCCGCGGGCGGTGACCGCCACCGGGTCCGCATCCATGACGTAGCGGGCGGTGTCGAAGGCGTGGATGCCCATGTCCCGCAGCAGCGGGTGCAGCTGCGTGCGCCGATACCCCTCCATCTCGGTGAAGAGGGAGAAGAAGGCGCTGGTCAGGACCGTCGGCCCATGGGCGGCGACGAAGCTGCGCAGCTGGCGCACCTGGCGGAAGAAGCGCCGGGACTGGGAGACCATGAACGGCACCCCGGTCAGCTCGGTGTGCGCCACCAGGCTCAGCGCCTCCGGCAGCGTCTCGGTGACGGGCTTCTCCCCGAGCACCGGGATCCCCGCGTGCAGCGCCTTGAGGGTGACCGGGTGGTGGGCCACGGGCACGGTCGGGTCGATGAGCAGGTCGGCACCGAGCTCGACGGCCAGGTCGACGCCGTCGGTGCCGGCCGCGACGGCCGACGGGTCGGCGACCCCGGACTGCTCGATGACCTTCTGCGGAGCACCTTCGACGAGGTCCGCCACGCCCACCAGCTCGGCGACCTCGCTGGCGGCCACCTCGCGCGCCCACCAGCTGCCCATCCCGCCGGCGCCGACGACGACGACCCGGGCCGGGCGGTCCGTCGGCAGACGGGGGAAGTCGGTCAGGTGCGGGGCGAGCGTGGGGGCCGCGGCGGTGTCGGTCCCCTCGGCGGCCGCGAGATCGGCGGCCGTGGGATCGACGGATGCGAGGTCAGCGGTGCGACCCGCGGTGATGTCGAGATCAGATGACACGGGTGACCGCCTCCGGACCCTCGCCGCGGAACCAGTCGCGCGGGGCGTTGGCGATCTTCACGGGCTCCGCGGGCCGGTCCTCGGGGCGGGCCCAGACCACGGCGTTGGCCAGCACGCGGCGGATCTCCGTCTGACGGTAGACGGGGTACTCCTGGTCGCCGGGGCTGAAGTAGAACACCTTGCCCTTGCCGCGGCGGAAGGCGGCGCCGGAGCGGAACACCTCGCCGCCGGCGAACGAGGAGACGAACACGAGCTCGTCGGGCGCGGGGATGTCGAACATCTCGCCGTACATCTCCTGCTCGGGGATGACGATCGGGTGCGGGACGCCCCGGGCGATGGGGTGGGACCCGTTGACGGTCCACACCCGCTCCTCCTCGCCGTCGTTGCGCCACAGCAGGGAGCAGGTGGTGCCCATCAGCGCCTTGAACGGCTTCGAGTAGTGGGCCGAGTGCAACGGGATCAGGCCCATGCCCTCATGGACGCGGCGCACCACGCGATCGCTGATCTCATCGGGGACGTCGGCGTGGGCCATGTGGCCCCACCAGGTCAGCACGTCGGTCTCGGCGAGGGCCTCCTCGGACAACGACTGGTCGATGTCGTCGAGCAGGGCGATGCGCACCTCGGCGTCGACACCATCGGCGGCCAGCTGCTCGCGCAGGCCCTCGGCGATGACGGTGTGCATGCCCTCGGGATAGATCTCCTGGACCTTCGGGTCGACCTTCTCGTGCCTGTTCTCGCCGAACACGGCGATACGCAGTGTCATTGCAGTCCTTTGCTGGATGGAGGATGCGCTGCGGGCGACCCCATCAGCGCGGTCCGTCCATCGTAGAGGCGGATTCCCACGAGGGAAGTCACCACGGCACGACGCGCCGCACGCAGTTCTCGACCGCCCCGGACCCCGGCTCCCCGGCACGCCCCCGGCACCCGAGACCCGCACCCGAGACCCACCTCTGCACAATTGTTGCCACCACCGCGAGAAGCACCGCGAACGCAGCACTCGACCGGGTGGGCCCTGGCGAACCGTGACCGGCCTGTGACGTACTACTCCCCGGTAGCGGACTAGTGTCGACGGCAGGTTCCCTCAATGGCGAGGGAACCACTCAGCTCCCCGGCTCCCCCGGGGCGCGGTGTCGGAGCCCGGCACCGTCTCGCGCACCTTCCCCGCGTGCGGTTCTCGACGTGCCTGTGACCCCCGGCCTGCTGACCCGGAAGATTTCCCGCCGCTGCGCACCGTAGCCCGCTGCCCCGGATGCTCAGCCGCTGCCGCACCCGCTCGTACGCTGCCGCGCCTGCTCGTTCGCTGCCGCACCCGCTCGTACGCTGCCGCGCCTGCTCGTTCGCTGCCGCACCCGCTCGTTCGCTGCCGCGCTCAGCTGCTCGCTCATCGAGTCCACCGCGCCGGGACGAGCGGATCAGCGGCGCCTCCCGCGCACCAGATGGCCGCCCGCCGCGAGGTGCTGCTCGAGCGCGGAGCGCGTCTCCCGATGGACGCGCGCCGCTCGTGCGCGCCCGAGGGTCCCGCCCAGCGCACGGCCGTCGGCGGCGTCCCCGCCGTAGAGGACGGAGGTCGTCTCCGTGTCGTCGTCGGTGCCCGTGCCGTCGTCAGTGACCGTGTCGTCGTCGGTGACCGTGCCGTCGTCGGTGCCAGCATCACCGTCGGGACCCGCGCCACCACGCAGCATGCTCCCCCGCCCCGGGCGCAGCGCGATGCGGGCGGTGACGTGGAAGCGCCGGCCGGCGAGGGCGCCGAGCAGGAGGGTCCGTCGGCGGCTGCCCCACTCGTAGTCGACGCGGCCCGGGCCGCGATCGCGCACCCGCCAGCCCCGGTCGACGAAGAACTCCTCGACCAGCTCGCGCGCCCAGACGGTGTCCCCGCGCACGAGCAGCTCCGCACCGGCGGGCGGCTGGGCGGTACCGGCGCGGTCCTGGCCGTTCATCGACCCGGTGCCGCTGCGGTGACGGCGGTCCGGCCGGGGCCGAGCCGTCGCAGCTCGGCGTTGCCCAGGTGCGAAACGTCCCGGTGGTCGTGGGGATCCACGCCCGCCCCGACGGCCAGCGTGATCTGCAGGACGTCCCCGTGGGCGACCAGCACCACCGGAGCGCCGACGACCAGCGTGTCGGCCTCCCGCAGCACCTCCGCAATGCGCGTGGCCACGTCCTGGACCGCTTCGACCCCGTCCTCGTGGGTGCCGCGCTCCCGGTCAACGGCCCACACCTGCTCGTAGGCGCTCGCGGGTCCTTCGTCGTGGTTCCCGAAGCAGCGTTCCCGCAGCCGCGGATCCAGGCGCGGCTCCCGGGCCCCGAGAACGCTCGCGAACTCCTCGGCGGTCTGGCGAGCGCGGGCGAAGTCGCTGGAGAGGACGAGCGCGTCCGCTCCCAGGCCCTGCTCGAGCGCTCCGCGTCCCGCCTGTCGGGCCTGCTCGCGGCCACGCGGCGTGAGCCCCACCTCGGCCAGGGCGCGGGGCCCCGGCACCGAGACGATCAGCCCCTCGACGTTCGCCGTGGACTCGCCGTGCCGCAGCACCCAGATATCGCCCATCATCGCTCCCTCGTGCTGGAACGGAACCGGGAGCGCACCGCCGCGCGGCACGCTCCCGGGTCCTCGCCTCGGCCCGCCCTTCACCGGACGGTGTCCGTTCCCGGGTTCCTCAGGGGGTGGTGACCTTGCCGGGGTTCAGGTTGCGACCCGGGTCGTTGTCCGCGAGCAGGCCCTTGACCATGCGCACGCCGACCTCGCCGACGTCCTCGGTGATCCACGGCTGATGCTCGATGCCCACCGCGTGGTGGTGGGAGACCGTCGACCCCAGGTCCACGAAGGCCTGCTGCACCGCGTTCTTGGCCGCGTAGTACTGCCCCAGCGCCTGTTCGTCGGACGAGTAGGGGAAGGCGAAGGTGAAGTAGAGGCACGCGCCGGAGTGGTAGCTGTGCGACATGTGGCAGAACATGAAGCCCGGCAGCCCCTGCTCCCGCTGGACCGCGTAGAACGCGTCGTAGACCGTCGAATGGACCTCGTTGAGGTTCGACCAGGTCGCCCCGGTGTCGCAGACGTCGCCGAAGACCTGGTAGTTCAGCAGGAAGTCGCGCAGGTAGGGGGTGTCGAACTTCTTCTGGTCGTAGATCGCGCCGGGGCCCGCGCCCAGGGTGATGCCGCCGTTGCCCTTCACGATCTTCTTCACCAGCGACTTCTGCTGCTCGACCGACTCCTTGGAGCCCTCGAAGCACACGTACGAGATCGACATCTCGTTCGTGGTGTCCCAGCCCTTCGAGCGCAGATAGGAGAACAGCCCCTCCTGCACCTTCGCGGCCACCTTGGACTTGGTAGAGGTGGGCTCCTTGACCATCGACAGGCTGAACTCGGTCTCCGGACCGTCGGAGAGCCGGGTGAAGGTCGGGGTGACGTCGGTGGAGCGGGCGATGGCGTGCATGCCGCGGATGCCGTGCTCCCAGTCCGGGTACATGTAGGCGATGACCTGACGGACCGGGGAGATCCGGTGGACCTGCACGGTGACCTCGGTGATCACGCCGAGCCGTCCCTCGCTGCCCAGGATCATCTCGTGCACGGACGGGCCGGAGTCGCGGCCCGGGATCGCCTTGGTGACCGCCGTGCCGTCGGGGTGGACCATGCGCAGGCCGCGCGCGATGTCCTCGATGTCGCCGTACTTGTCCGACTGCATGCCCGAGGAACGGGTCGCGGCCCAGCCGCCGAGGGTGGAGTAGGTGAAGGAGTCCGGGAAATGGCCGACGGTCCAGCCCAGCTCGTTCAGCTGCTCCTCGAGGTCCGGTCCGTACATCCCGGCCTCGACCCGAGCCAGGCCCGCGGTGTCGTCGATCTCGAGGACATCGCGCATGCGGCCGAGGTTCATCGTCAGCACGGGGCGCTGCTCGTGGACGTCGGGCGTGACGGAGCCGGAGATGCAGGAGCCGCCGCCGTAGGGGATCAGCACCAGGTCCTGCTCCAGCACGATCCGCAGGACCGCCGCGACCTCGTCCTCGGAGCTCGGATAGACCACTGCGTCGACGAGCCGGGCGAAGTCGCCGGCGCGCACGCGGAACAGGTCCGGCAGGGAGCGGCCGAAGGAGTGCACGACGCGGTACTCGTCGTCGTCGGCCAGATTCTCCTCGCCGACGACGCCGACGAGCTGGGAGCGGATCGCGTCCGGAAGACGACCGGCCGGCACCTCGAAGTCCGACAGATCCGGTTCGACGGGCTGCTTCGAGTCCAGGTCGACACCGACCTTGTCCCGCGCCAGCACGGGGAAGGCGGGCTTGTTGTCGTAGCGGAAGGTGACGTCGTCCAGACCCCACCCCCACCACTTGTGTCGCTTGACCTCGCGGGCGCTGAGCCGATCGCTCATGCAGGTCCCTCCTCGCCCTGGACGCCGACGCCCAGGACCTCGTCGTGATGGTCGTCGTACAGGTTCTTCACGCGCTCGCGGATGCGCTGCGAGAACGCGACCGCGGATTCGTGCTCGTGGGAGATCATCGGTTCGCCGAAGACGACGGCGACCGGCGGGCGCCCCTTCTTCGGCCAGTTGCGGCCCTTCGGCATCGCCTCGTAGCCGCCGATGATGGCGGCCGGGACCACGGGCACGCCGACGCCGATGGCGAGCGCGGCCGCCCCCGGCTTGAAGTCGGCCATGGACCCCGTGGTCTGGCGGCCGCCCTCGGGGAACACCAGGATCGGGACCCCGGAGCGCAGCAGGCGCCGGGAGGTGCCCGAATGCTTGCGCGAACCGCCGCGGTCGATGGGGAAGGCGTTGAGCATCGTGCGCACGAAGATCCGTCGATGCCAGTGGTCGAACCAGTAGTCGGCGGCGGTCCCGGTGCACAGGAACCGACCCTGGGCCCAGGGCAGGCTCATCGCCAGCAGGGGGCCGTCCACGTGACTGGTGTGGTTGGCGACCAGCACGAACGGTCCGCGGATGCTCTTGACCCGACGATGCGTCTGCACCTGCGGGGTGACGGCGGAGTTCACCACGGCCCGGAAGACCACGCGCTGGAGGATGAAGCGCACGCCGGCCCGCCAGGCAGAGCGGTACTTCGCCAGCTCCCCCTGGGGCTTCTCCCAGCCCTCACCGCGGGACCGGGCGGAGAGCGAGTCGATCAGGCGCCTGCCGCGGCTGGGCTCCTTCGCCTCGGCGGGGGGCTTCGCTCCATCGGCAGGTGCCGTCGTCGCGTCGGCGGGGGACTTCGCCCCGTCGGCGGGGTCCTTCTTCGCGCCGGCGGAAGGCTTCGTTCCGTCGGCAGGATCCTGCTCGGGCTCCTGGGGGCTCATCCGGTCACTTCTCCCTGCTGCGGCGGTGGCTGAGCACAGCGCTGAGGGAGGCCACCACCCCGCGCGGCGTGGTGCGCAGCACCGCGGCGATCAGCTTCCAGCGCTTGGAGGGGATGGAGACCGGCTTGCCCCGGGCCACGTCCCGCAGGCAGTCGGCGACCAGGCGGTCGGCGTCCAGCCACAGCACCCCGGGGATCGAGGAGCCCTTGATGCCGGCGCGATTGTGGAACTCGGTGCGCACCCATCCCGGCATCAAGGCCGTGACCTGCACGCCGCTGCCGTCGAGCTGCACCCCGAGGGACTCGGAGTAGTTGCCCACCCAGGCCTTGATGGCCGAGTAGTTGTTCTGGGTGACCAGAGCGCTGACGGAGCCGACGTTGATGATCCAGCCCCGGCCGCGCCGCCCCATGCCGCGCCCGGCGGCGCCGCCCAGCTTCAGCACGGCGCGGATCATCACCTCGAAGCCGCGATCGTGCGCGGTGAGATCCTCCTCGAGCAGGCTCGCCCGCACCGAGAAGCCGGCGTTGTTCACCAGCACGTCGACCGGGTCGGCATCGGTCTCGAGGCGATCGGCCACCCGCTGCTGCGCCCCGCGTTCCGAGAGGTCCGCCACGAGGGTCTCGACCTCGACGCCGTAGGCCTCGCGCAGCTGCGCGGCGATCTCGTCCAGCCGGTCCGCGTCACGCGCGACCAGCACCAGTGCAGCTCCGCGGGCGGCGAAAGCTCGCGCGAAACCGGCCCCGATGCCCGCGGTGCCGCCGGTGATGAGGGCCCTATGCATGGCGGCTACGATACACTAGCGCCGCCCTGGCCAGCGCAGGAATGCCCCCTGGTGAGGCGGCCGTGCGGCGTCGATCGCGACCGGGGCCGAGACCTCCCCGGCTCCTGCCGCCGCCTCCATCGCCTGCCGCCGCCTCCACCGCCTGCCGTACCCGTCCACAGAGGGATCCCATGTCGCACAGCTCCACGTCCGCCGACCCGTCCGCCGCCACCGGCGGCCCCCGAGACGGGGACCGACGGATCCTGCTGACCGGCGTCACCGGATTCCTGGGGCAGGCCGTCCTGCGCTCCCTGCTGGAGACCACCGAGGGCACCCACGTCACCGCCGTGGTGCGCCCCAAGGGCTCGCTCACCGGACGCAAGCGCCTCGAGCAGCTGCTGCGCAAGCCGATCTTCTCCTCGTGGGCCGACGCGATCAGCGCCGACGGGGGCGACGGCAAGGCCGTCGTGCAGGCCGCGTTCGACGCCCGGGTCGACGTCCTCGAGGGCGATCTGACCGACATGCCCGCGATCGAGGCGCCGCTGGACGTGGTCATCCACTCGGCCTCCTCCGTCTCCTTCGACCCGCCGATCGACGACGCCTTCCGCACCAACGTCGGCGGGGCCCGGAACCTGTACGAGGCGCTGCTGGCCTCCGGGCAGGACCCGCACGTCATCCACGTGTCCACCGCCTACGTCGGCGGCATCGCCAAGGGCCTGCGGCAGGAGGGGTCGCTGCGGACCGACGTCGACTGGCGCGCCGAGTACCAGGCCGCGCTCGAGGCCCGTGCCCGCGTCGAGGCCGAGTCCCGTCGGCCGGAGACCCTGCGCTCCCAGATCCGCGGCGCGAAGCTGCGCGACGGACGCATGGGCCCCAAGGCCGTCGCCTCCGCCTCCGAGGAGGCCCGTCGCGACTGGGTGACCGAGCGCCTGGTCGACTTCGGCCGCACCCGCGCCCAGTCCGTCGGCTGGACCGACATCTACACGTTCACCAAGGCCATGGCCGAGCAGGTCGCCGAGGAGATGTGGGCCGGGGCCGGCCATCGCGTCTCCTTCGTGCGCCCCTCGATCATCGAATCCGCGGTGGAGCACCCGTACCCGGGCTGGATCGACGGCTACAAGGTCGCCGACCCGCTGATCATGGCCTACGGCCGCGGTGCCCTGCCCGAGTTCCCGGGCCTGGCGGATTCGATCCTCGACGTCATCCCCGTGGACTACGTGGTCAACGTGATCGTGGCCCTCGCCACCCAGGACGTCTCCCGCCGCGGCGACGACGCCTACTACCAGGTCGTCTCCGGCGCCTCGAACCCGCTGCCCTTCCACGAGATGTTCACCGCGGTGCGGGAGTACTTCGTCGAGCACCCGCTCGAGGACGACAAGGGCCGCCCGATCGAGGTCCCCGAGTGGACCTTCCCCGCCGTCGAGATGGTCGAGCAGCGCTTCCGCGCCAAGGAGCTCGCCGCGAAGGCAGGTTCCGCCGCGGTCGCCTTCCTGCCCGCCACGAAGCGGACGCGGCAGTGGACCTCCAGCCTCCACAAGGCGACCTCGGGGCTGACCACCCTGCGGATGTACATCGAGCTGTACCGCCAGTACACGAAGACCGAGATGGTCTTCGACGACGCCAACACCCGGGCGCTGCGCGAAGAGTTGTCGGCCGACTTCCTGGAGGACCACGACTTCGACGTCACCGGGATCAGCTGGCGCAACTACTTCACGCAGCAGCATCTGCCGGCCGTCACCGATCTGACCAAGGCCTACTCTCGGGCGAAGTCCGCCCAGCGCAAGCGCGCCTCGCGCCCCGCCCCGGCCCTGAAGCAGAACGAGAACGCGCTGGCGGTCTTCGACCTCGACGGCACCGTGCTGGCCACCAACATCGTCCAGCAGTACTTCTCCGTGGTCCGCGCGACCCGGCCGCGCCGGGCATGGCCCGCCGAGATCGGTGGCCTGCTTGCGGCCGTCCCCGGGTACCTGAGGGCCGAGCAGCGCGACCGCTCCGAGCTGATCCGCATGGTCAACCGTCGCTACAAGGGCTACCGCGGCGACGATCTGCGCTCCTTGATGCAGGGCGAGGCCGGGCGCCGGATCCGGGCCTCGATCCGTCCCGAGGCGCTCGAGGTCATCGAGCGCCATCGCGCCGCCGGCCACCGCACCGTGCTCGTCTCCGGCGCGCTCGACGTGCTGATCGAGCCGCTGGCGGACCTGTTCGACGACGTCGTCGCCACCCACATGGACGAGGACGAGACCGGCGTGATGACCGGCTACCTGGCCACTCCCCCGCTGGTCGACGAGGCCCGCGCCAACTGGCTGGCCAAGTACGCCGACGAGCACGGCGCGGACCTGGCGGCCTCCTACGGCTACGGTGACTCGCACGCCGACGCCGCCTGGCTGGACCTGGTCGGCACGCCCACCGCGATCGCCCCGGACCTGGGACTGTACGCGGTGGCGAAGAAGAAGCGCTGGCAGATCCTGGAGTGGTGAGGGGCTGCGGCTGAGCTGGGATCAGCTGACCAGGGCTGGCGCCCGGCCTGTGCTGGCTGGCGACCTGCCTGTGCTGGCTGGCGCCCTTCCTGTGCTGGCTGGCGACCTGCCTGTGCTGGCTGGCGCCCTGCCTGTGCTGGCCCACTGGGGTTGCCGCCTCCGGTCTGCGAGGGTCCGGGCCTGCTAGCTTTCGTCGCCTGGCGTGACCTGAAGGCCCTATAGGCCGTGAGGTCACGCTGAGCGACGAAAGTTCGCAGCACTCCACGGACAGAGCCACACCGACAGGCCCGTTGCCAGAGCTCCGCTGCCCACGCTGGAGATCATCTGCCCACGGCCGAAGGCGAGGGCTCTGCTGCTCGGGCTCCGTGGCCCCTCGGAGCGTCCTCCACATACCCAATGTCTCCACCATCACGCCGAGCGGGGAGAGATCGCCCCCGAGGCATCGGAACCTGGATCCATGCACCACGCGAGCGGATTGGTCCTCCCTGCATTCGCCGTCCCCTGGCCCCGCCCCGACTCTCCGCCGCGCGGCACCCTTCACCTCACCCCGGACGACGTGGGGGTCGCGAGCAGGGCCGCGTACCTGGCCGCGGGCGGGACGGACTCGGAGCTGCGGGCGGCGGTCCGGCAGGGAGCCCTTCGACGCATCGCCCCCGGCTGGTACGCCGAGGCCTCAGCTCAGCCGAAGGTCTCCCGTCCGATCCGCGAGGGATACCGGCTGACCTGCATCAGTGCCACTCGGATGCATGGAGTGTGGACACCGTACGGCGACAGCTCACCGGATCACGACGAAGACGATCCGCACCGGCTCCATGTCTACTGCGACCGCAGCGCCAAGGCGGCACCTCGCGGGATGTCCGCCCGCCATGCGCGCACCGGTCGGTGGCAGGAACCCGACCCCATTGCCTCGCTCCCCCTGGCTCTCCACCATGCAATGCGGTGCCAGAGCGGGGAGACAGCAGCCATCCTGCTCGAGTCCGCGATCGAGAGGCGGCTGCTGACACCGAACGAGGTGCAGCTGATGATGGACGATGCTTCCGCAGCGGTGAGCTCCCGGATCGGGAGCCTCTCGACCGCCAGCGACTCGGGGTCGGAAACGCGCGTCGTCCGCTGGCTGCGACGTCGCGGCTTCCACGTGGACCAGCAGCCCTTCGTCGACGGGGTCGGATACCTCGACGTCTATGCCGGCGGGCTCTTCCTCGAGATCGACGGGCGCGCACCGCATGACACCCCGGATGCCTTCACCCGGGACCGACGGCGCGACCTGATGACTTCCTCCCATGGGCTTCAAGTGCTCCGAATCAGCTACGACCAGGTCTGGTCCAGCTGGGAGGACACGCAGAAGATGATCCTGTCCGCCATCACGGCCGTCGGGCCCTTCGGCCGGAAGAAGGTCGCCGAGCTTCTGGCACGGTGACTCTGGAGAAGGCCGACTGGGGACCGGCAACGGCACTGTGACCGCGGATCGCGCAGCGGCAGGAGGCATCATCATCACCCAGGGCCCGCTAACTTTCGTCGCCTGCCGTGACCTCAATGCGGTATGAGCCGTGAGGTCATGCTGAGCGACGAAAGTTCGCAGGGCGCGCCGGGTACTGGTGGCGGGCCGCCAGTGGGCCGCTGGGCCGCCGGCCGCCCGGCATGCCTCCTCACAGCACCGAGGCGAGGAAGCCCTTCAGGCGCTCCGACCGCGGGTGCTCGATGACCTGCTCGGCGGTGCCCTGCTCGATGATCATGCCGTCGTCCATGAACACCACCTGGTCGGCGACCTCGCGGGCGAACCCCATCTCGTGGGTCACGACGATCATGGTCATCCCGCCCTCGGCGAGCTCCTTGAGCACCGCGAGCACCTCGGCGACCAGCTCCGGGTCCAGGGCGCTGGTGGGCTCGTCGAAGAGCATCAGCTCGGGATCCATCGCCAGTGCGCGGGCGATCGCCACCCGCTGCTGCTGGCCGCCGGAGAGCTCCGAGGGGTAGTGGTCGGCACGGTCGGCCAGGCCCACCCGCTCGAGCAGGGCGAGCGCCGCGTCGCGAGATTCGCTCTTGCTGCGGCCCAGCACCTGGATCGGGGCCTCCATCACGTTGGCCAGCGCCGTCATGTGGGGGAAGAGGTGGAAGCGCTGGAACACCATGCCGATGCGCGAGCGCTGATGAGCGATCTGGGCGGTGGTCAGCTTCTGCCAGCGCCCGTCGGGCAGCGGCTGCTCGGCGTAGCCCTGGGTGACGCCGGCGATGCGCACCCGCCCGGCCGTCGGCTCCTCGAGCTGGTTGATGCAGCGCAGCAGCGTGGACTTCCCGGAGCCGGAGGGGCCCACGAGCACCGTCACCTCACCGGCGGTGACCTCGAGGTCGCAGCCCTTGAGCACGTGCAGGTCGCCGAAGGCCTTGTGGACGGACTCGAGCTGGATCAGCGGGGTCGCGTCGGCCGCTGGATCAGTGGAGCCGACCGCTGGATCAGTGGAGCCGGACGCGGGGGTGGTGGAGCCGCGCGCGGCGGCGCCGTCGGACGCGGGGGTGGCGGCGTGGGTCATCAGAGCTCCACCTCCGGGAGCGAATCCTTGGGGGTCGTGCCGGCGCGGTTCACGGCGGACTGGCGGGAGCGCTTGGTGGGTCGGGCGCCGCCGGGACGGTCGTCGAAGCCGCGGCCGAAGTATCTCTCGAGGTAGTACTGACCGATCATCAGCACGCTGGTGATGGCGAGGTACCAGATCGCCGCCACGATGAGCAGCGGGATCGGGGCGTAGAGCTTGTTGGCGATCGCGTTGGTGGCGAAGGTCAGGTCGAGGGTGAACGGCACGGCGAGCACCAGCGAGGTCGTCTTCAGCATGCCGATGGTCTCGTTGCCCAGCGGCGGGACGATCACGCGCATGGCCTGCGGGATGATGATGCGCCGCAGGATGGTTCCGTTGCCCATGCCCAGGGCCTTCGACGCCTCGGTCTGCCCCTTGTCCACGGAGTTCAACCCGGAGCGGAAGATCTCGGCGAGGTAGGCGCCCTCGTTCAGTCCCAGCCCCACCACGGCCGCCCAGAAGGCCGGGAAGTAGTCGCGGGTGGAGAAGGAGAACCACTCGGGTCCGAAGGGGACCCCGAGGGCGATCTTGGGGACGATCACGGTGAACAGGCCCCAGAACACCAGCTGGGTGTACACCGGGGTGCCGCGGAAGACGAAGATGTACGCCCAGGAGACCCCGCGCAGCACGGGATTCTCGCTGCGGCGCATGATCGCCGCGGTCAGCGCCACGACCGTGCCGAGCACCATCGCGAGCACGGTGATCAGCAGCGTCCAGCCGACGCCCTGGACCACCTTGACGTCCAGGATGTAGGTCGCCACGGTCGCCCAGTCGAAGACGGGGTTGGTGATCAGGAAGTTGATCAGTCCCAGCACCAGCAGCGCGACGATGACGGCGCTGATCCAGGTGCCGGGGCGGGGGCTGGCCTTGGCCCGGATCCGATCGGGGATCGGGTCGGAGCCGGGGCGATGGCCGGCGGGGGCGGAGGTCTGTGTGCTCACTGCGGGTCCACTTCCGAGGTCTCGATCATGCCGTTCTCGTTGCCCCAGGCCGCGAGGATCTCGCGCAGGGCGCCGGAGTCGATGAGGTGCTGCACCGCCGCGCGGATCGCCTCGGCCAGCTCCGGCTGGTCCCTGGCCACGACGATGCCGTTCAGCGCGGCGTCCTCGATGTCCCCGACCTGCTCGAGGGTCTCGCGCGAGCGGGCCACGGCGTAGGCGATGACGGGCGAGTCGCCGATCAGGACGTCGGCCTTGCCTCCGGCGACGGCGGTCGCGGCGTCGGCGTTGCCGACGTAGGGCTGGTCGATGATGCCCTGGCCGCCGTCGGCCCGGCAGGCCTCATCACGCTCGACGACGACCTCGTCCATGTAGGTGCCGACCTGGTGGGCGACGCGGGTGCCGCAGAGGTCCGGCGGGGTGATGCCGTAGGGATTGCCGGTCTTGACGGCGTAGGACATCCCGGCGGCGAAGTAGGAGACCATCGAGACCTGCTCGAGGCGCTCGGGGTTGATGGTGAAGCTGGAGATGCCGACGTCGTACTTCGAGCCGATCGCCGGGATGATCTGGGCGAACACCGCGGACTCCGTGCGGGTGCCCAGGCCCAGCACACGTCCGATGGCGGCGAGGATGTCGATGTCGTAGCCGACCGCCCCGCCGTCCGAGCCGACGAACTCCCCGGGCGCGTAGTTCAGCGCCGCGCCGTTGACCAGCTCGCCGCGCTCGCGGATCTCGGCCGGGACGAGGGCTGCCAGCTCGGCGACCTCCTCGATACCGCTGACGTCGACCTCGGGGATCGCGTTCGCCTCGGCGTCCAGGCGCTCGGAGGCATGGGTGCAGGCGCCGAGCGCGGGCGCGAGCGCCGCACCGCCGAGGGCCAGCGGAAGCGCGCGCAGCAGGGTGCGCCGGCGGGGGCGGATCGAAGACACCCGTGAATACTATTCACAGCACTGCATGGAAACCAATCGTTGTCGCACGGTTCACGTGCGGCCTCTGCCCGGCGGCGTGCGACGCATCGCGGCACGGCCCGGACCGGACCGTCGGACTCCCGCCTCACGCCCCGCCGGCGATCCCGCCGGTCGTGGTGGCGACCTCGGCCTCGTCCGCGTGCCCGGCCAGCTCCTCCTCCAGCTCGATGTCCACGGCCGCCCCCTCGAACTGCGAGCGGTACAGCCGGGCGTAGGCCCCGTCGGCGGCCAGCAGCTGCTCGTGGGTGCCCTGCTCGACGATGTCCCCGGCCTCCATCACCAGGATCAGATCGGCGTCGCGGATCGTCGAGAGGCGGTGGGCGATGACGAAGGAGGTCCGCCCCGCGCGCAACCGGTTCATCGCGTTCTGGACCAGCACCTCGGTACGGGTGTCCACGCTGGAGGTGGCCTCGTCGAGGATCAGCAGGTTCGGCCGGGCCAGGAAGGCTCGGGCGATGGTCATCAGCTGCTTCTCGCCCGCGGAGAGGGCGGACTCGTCGTCGTCGACCACCGTGTCGTACCCCTCGGGCAGCTGCCGAGCGAAGTCGTCCACGTGGGTGGCGCGGGCCGCCTCGAGCACCTCCTCGTCGGACGCGTCCAAGCGGCCGTAGCGGATGTTCTCCCGCAGGGTGCCCTTGAACAGCCAGGTGTCCTGGAGGACCATCCCAGTGCGCTCGCGCAGCTGGGCACGGGTGAGGTCGCGGATGTCGATCCCGTCGATCGTGATCCGGCCGCCGTCGACCTCGTAGAAGCGCATGACGAGGTTGACCAGCGTGGTCTTGCCGGCCCCCGTCGGCCCGACGATCGCGACCGTGTGCCCGGGGTCCGCGACCAGGGACAGGTCCCGGATCAGCTCGCGCTCGGGGGTGTAGGAGAAGCGCACGTGCTCGAACTCGACGCGGCCCTCGCGGATCCCGGCGGCGGCGGTGTCGACCGTGGTCTCCGGCTCCTGCTCCTCGGCGTCCAGCAGCTCGAAGACGCGCTCGGCGCTGGCCACGCCGGATTGCAGCATGGTGGCCATCGAGGCGATCTGGGACAGCGGCTGGGTGAACTGGCGGGAGTACTGGATGAAGGCCTGCACGTCACCGAGCGTGAGCTGGCCGGAGACGATCCGCAGACCACCCACGATCGCCACCGCCACGTAGGACAGGTTCCCCACGAACATCATCAGCGGCATGATCAGCGAGGAGACGAACTGGGCGCCGAAGCTGGCCTTGTACAGGTTCTCGTTGCGCTCCTCGAAGCGCTCGGTGATCTGCTCGCGGCGACCGAAGACGGTCACCAGGGCGTGGCCGGTGTAGGCCTCCTCGACCTCGGAGTTGACGACGCCGGTGGCGTCCCACTGCTGGGCGAACAGCTTCTGCGCCTTCGAGCCCACGATGCCGGTGATCACCACCGCCACCGGGATCACGGCGAGCGCGATCAGCGACAGCTGCCAGGAGATCATCAGCATCATGACCAGCACGCCGAGCACCGTGAGGATCGCGTTCACCAACCCGGTGACCGTGTTCATCAGGGTGTTCTGGAGGTTGTCGATGTCGTTGGTGACCCGCGAGAGGATCTCGCCGCGCTTCATCCGGTCGAAGTACGCCAGCGGCAGCCGGTGCAGCTTCTCCTCGACCTCGCGGCGCAGGCGGTACACGATGCGGTAGATGACGCGGTTCAGCGCGACGCCCTGCAGCCACATCAGCAGCGCGGAGCCGATGAAGAGGCCGACGGCCAGGGCCAGGGTCTGGTGCAGCGCGGTGAAGTCGATGCCCTCGCCGGGGGTCAGGGTCATCCCCGAGAGCATCTCGGCGAACTGCTCCTGGCCGCGCGAACGGATCTGGGCGATCACCTCGTCCGGATCGGCGCCGGCGGGCAGGTTCTTGGAGATCACGCCGGTGAAGATGATGTCCGTGGCGTGACCCAGGATCCTCGGGCCGACGACGCTGAGCGCCACCGAGACCGTGCCGATGAGGACCGAGAGGACCATGAACTTGGCCTCCGGTCCGATCTCCCGGACCAGGCGCTTCGTCGAGGGCCAGAAGTTCTTGGCGCTCTGCCCGGGCCGCAGGCCGCGCTCGGCGTCCTTCTCGCTGGCGATCTCGGCGGCCGTCGAGGCCTCGTCGCCCGCCAGCTCGTGCTTCTTCGCGTCGGGAGCGTCGGGAGAAGTCATCAGGCCACCTCCTCCTCGACGCCCTGGGAGCGGACGATCTCCTGGTAGGTCTCCGAGCTCTTCAGCAGCTGCTCGTGCGTGCCCTGGTCGACGATCCGGCCGTTGTCGAGCACCAGGATCAGGTCAGCGTTCGTGATGGTGGTGACGCGCTGGGCGACGATCAGCATCAGCGCATCGCGGGTCTCGGGGGCCAGGGCCGCGCGCAGCTTCGCGTCGGTGGTGAGGTCCAGCGCGCTGAAGGAGTCGTCGAACAGGTACAGCGACGGCTTCGCCGCCAGCGCCCGGGCGATGCACAGCCGCTGCCGCTGACCACCGGAGACGTTCGTGCCGCCCTGAGCGATCGGGGACTCGAGCTCGGTCGGCATCGCGGCCACGAAGTCACGGCCCTGGGCGACGGTCAGCGCATGCCACAGCTGCTGCTCGTCGGCCGACGGATCGCCGAAACGAAGGTTCGAGGCGATGGTGCCGGAGAACAGGTAGGGCCGCTGCGGGACCAGACCCACCTGCTCCCAGAGCACGCGCGCATCGAGGTCGCGCACGTCGTGGCCGTTCAGCAGCACCCGGCCCTCGCTCGCGTCCATGAGCCGCGGCACCAGGTTGATCAGCGTGGTCTTGCCGGCCCCCGTGCCGCCGATGATCGCGACCGTCTGGCCGGCGCGGGCGGAGAAGGAGATGTTCTCCAGCACCGGACGCTCGGCGCCGGGATAGGTGAAGGAGACGTCTTCGAAGGTCAGCTCGACCGGGCCCTCGATGTCGCGGAAGCCGTCGGTGCGCTGATGGACGCTGGTCTCGGTCTCCAGCACCTTGGAGATGCGCTCGGCCGAGACCATCGCGCGGGGGATCATCATCGTCATGAAGGTCGCCATCATGACGGCGATGAGGATCTGCATCAGATAGGCGATGAACGCCGTGATCGAGCCGACCTCCATCTGCCCGGAGTCGATGCGCGGCGCGGCCACCAGCAGCACCAGCACGCTGGAGACGTTCAGGACGACCATGATGATCGGCTGGATGAGGATCATCAGCAGGCCGATGCGACGGTTCAGGTCGGTGAGCTGGTCGTTGACCACGCCGTAGCGCTCGCGCTCGCGATCCTCCCGCACGAAGGCGCGCAGCACGCGGATGCCGGTGATCTGCTCGCGCAGCACCCCGTTGATGTCGTCGATCTTCCCCTGCATCTGCTTGAACAGCGGCGCCGCGCGGAAGATCAGGGTGCCGACGGCGGCCAGCATGATCGGCACCATCACCGCGATCAGCCAGGCCATGCCCGGCTCCACCCGCAGCGCCATCACGACACCGCCGATCCCGGTCACCGGGGCCTGCACCAGCATGTTCAGCGAGAAGAAGACCAGCATCTGCACCTGCTGGACGTCATTGGTGGAGCGGGTGATCAGCGAGGGGGTGCCGAACTCGCTGAGCTCCCGGGGGGAGAACGTCCCGACCCGGGAGAAGACGCTGCTGCGCAGGTCCTTGCCCACCCGCATCGCCGAACGGGCGGCGAAGAAGTTCGCCACCACCAGCGCGATGATGTTGCCGAAGGAGATCAGCAGCATCACCAGGCCGAGGTCCCAGATCACCGAGATGTCGGCCTCGGCGACGCCGTCATTGATGATGTCCGCGTTCAGGGTGGGAAGATACAGCGCCGCCAGCACGCCGATGATCTGGAACACCACCACCAGGGCGATCCAGAGTCGGTACGGCTTCAGGGCGCTCAGCGCGAGTCGCAGCAGGGTCACGGATCTCCTTCGTCGTCGGCACGGGACAGGACCGGACAGAGCCGGACTGCGCGCCGGAAGAAGTCTAGGCCTCGGCCCGGACGATCAGCATCAGACTTCGGTCGGTCCACTGATCGGGGGATGCGGGTGCCGGGTGCGGTGGGCGCTCGAGGCGGGGGCCGGCGTGTGCTGGGTGCGTCGGTGCGGAGGTGCGGGGGCGTGCGGGGGGCGGGAGCCCAGGGGCGCGGGGGTGGCGCCGTGCCAGGAGTCCTCATCGGCACGGAATGTCGCCGGAGCCCAGGGGCGCAGAGGCACGGGGGCGCGGGGTGGCGCGTTGCGCCGCGTGCGTGTCGAGCGTGACGCCGCCGACGTCCGCTCGCCGGGGGTGGAGGTGCGTCGTCTACGGTGGGCCGCGTGAATCGACCTGTCCAACGCATCATCATCGCCGTGCTCGCGCTCGTGCTGGTGGTCCCGATCGGCGTGATCGGGCTCGGATCCGTGCTCGGACCCGGCGATGACGAGCAGCAGAAGGCGGCGGAGAGCTCGGCCGACCCGGCGAACCCGGACAACCGGCCGACGGTCGATCCCGCCGATCAGCCGCCGCGCCCTGACCTGCCCCGTCCCGACGAGCCCGCCGGGCTGACGGAGCAGACCCCAGAAGGCGCCGAGGCGACGCTGACCTATCTGTTGGAGGCCTACAGCTACATGATGAGCAGTGGGGACACCTCCGTGTGGGAAGACTCCGTGGACCCCGAGTGCCAGGTGTGCTCCACATTCCTCGACAATGCCCAGCTGTTGTCCGATCAGGGCGGCTACCTGGTCGACGGCGACTTCGAGGTGCACTCGACCAGCTTCGAGGGCACCGGGGAGCCGCCCGCCACCGGAGAGGTCGTCGCGAACTTCACGCAGGAGGCCAGCATCCTGGTCGACGATCCGAACTTCCAGGCCAGCCAGCTCCAGCCGGTCTCCGGGCAGCTGATCGCGCAGATCGCCTGGGACGGCGGCCGCTGGCGCGTGACCGACATGAGCATCGCCCCCGAGGGCGGCGGTGCCCCCTCGGACGGGGGCGGTGCTGGTGGCACCGGCGGCGGCGCTGGCGCGTCGAACTCCGGTGGCGGCGCGTCGAACTCCGGTGGCGGCGCGTCGAACTCCGGTGGCGCCTCCGACGGCGGCGGCGCGGCAGGCTGACGTCGCCCAGCCACCCTGGAACGCCGTCGATGCGCGCGGCGCGATGGCTGATCCGCTCGACGCGGGACCAAGCCCGACCCGTCTCCATCCCTCCGTGTCATTCACCGGGCTCCCGCCGCCCACCGTTGCGTTCACGGCGCTCTCCGTCGCTCATAGCGCCAACTGTGCATCGGTGGAACGAAAGAGCTGGCGCATGGCCTGACGCCCGGACCCTGCTGGATCGGCGATCGGGATTGCCGCGCTTTCGCCTCGGGCTCAACGAAACGGTCCTCTGATCTGGTCATTGTGGACAACTCTCAGCGGGTCCATGGACCGAGCCAAGCTGTCCTCATGATTCGTCGCCCCGCCGACCTTCCCTCGGCCCTTCCGTGGCCGGTCTTCACCCGCGCTGAAGCACTGCGCGCCGGCCTCTCACCGGATCGTATGCGTCGGTCGGATCTCGTTCGAGTGCGCCGAGGGATGTACGCGCTGCATGGAGTGGCGTTCAGGGAGGCGGACGTCGCCGCGGCGCTGTGCCGGAACGATCCGGACATTGTGATCGTGGGGCTCTCCGCCGCACGTCTCCTCTCCATCCCGATGCCTTTCGACCTCGAGAGGTGGAGCCGCCACACGCCTGTCCACGTCGCCACCCGTGGCGCACGAGGACGCTCCGACCCCACGGTGACCTGGCACGATCTCACCGTGACACCGGCAGAAATTCAATGCTCGACCTACCGGCTGCCCGGGGGTGGACACACATCACGGTTGTTGATGACCGCCCGGGCGCGCACCTGGCGCGATCTGGCCCGCCACCTGTCGTTGCCTGACCTGATCGCGGCCGGTGATCATCTTGTCCGCATCCCTCGCCCTGATTTCGAAGGCAGGAAGCGCCCCTGGTGCACCCCGGACACGCTGCGCTCCATGGCAACCGGCAGATATGCCCGGAAGCTCCGAGCGGCGGCCGCCGATGTCCGTATCGGTGCGGACTCTCCCAAGGAGACGATGCTGCGGCTCGCGTTCATCGCTGCCGGGCTGCCGGAGCCGCAGATCAATGTCCCCCTCATCGGTGCGGACGGGGTCGAGCGACACTCTCCCGATCTCCAGTGGCAGGACTTCGGCGTCTGCGTCGAGTACGAGGGCGAACGACACAACAACGAGGAGCAGATCCAACGAGACATCCGCCGTGCCCGAGCTGTGAAAGCGGCGGGATGCGTCGAGATCCGCCTCTACAAGAACGATCTCACCGATGAATGCGCGGAGGCAGTACGGATGGCCCGCGCAGAGCTCATCGAGCGGGGCTGGCAACCGAGGACCTGAACCGGCGTCGGGGCTGCTGCGCTACGAGGCAGTGCTCACCGTTGCGTACATGGCGTTCCAATACCCCACCGTTGCGTACATGGCGTTCCAATACCCCACCGTTGCGTACGTGGCGCTTTCAGGTGCTCAGAACGCCGTGTGCGCAACGGTGGACGATACTCGTTCGGGATCACGGGGAATCTTCCGGACTGGCCGGGCCCAGGAGCATGACGGGCTCCTTCTCATCGATAGCGCAGTCGGATCGCGGGCAAGGGAACGCCGGTTGCGGGGCTGGACGTGCCGGTCATGAAGGGACGTCCGGCGCGAAGGCCCCTCCCATGGTCACCCGGTAGAGGAACCGGTCGGTGCGGTACGGGACGCCGAGGAGGCTCCCGGGGGCGTGGCCGAGATGCTCGTGCAGGTACCAGTCGAGATTTGCGAGCACCTTCGCGCGGCGATCTTCGGAAGCGGTGATGACGTAGCTGCGGGTGCGGGCGAGGTCGATGACGTCCTGCGTGGGCATCGGGTCCTCCCACCGGTGCACGGCCCGGCCGGTGAGCTCCAGCTCGGCTCCGACGGTGGGCAGGAAGTCCTCGCGGTGGATGTCGCCGGCGTGCATGATCCGGGAGAGCCGGTGCACCCAGGGGATGGTCACATCGAGCATGTTCCACACCAGCGCCAGCACGCCGCCCGGCGCCAGCAAGCGCGTGACCTCGGCCGACGCCGCTTGCGCGTCGAACCAGTGCCAGGCCTGGGCGACGGTGATCAGCTCTGCGGAGTCGGCGGGGAGGCCGGTCGACTCGGCGGGTGCGAGGTGAGTGGTGAGAGTCGGGGCCTCTGCGGTCGAGGGTGTGTGGGTCGGGGCCGCGTGGGTCGGCGCGCCGACGACCGGGGCCGCGTGGGTCGGGGCCTCTGCGGTCGAGGGTGTGTGGGTCGGGGCCGCGTGGGTCGGCGCGCCGGCGACCGTGGCCGCGTGGGTCGGGGGGCCGGTGGCCGGAGCCCCGTCGGTCGAGGCAGAGTGCTCGCCGTCCGGTGCCGACGGGACGCGGCGCAGGGCGGTCTCGAGCATGGCGGCGCTGGTGTCCACCGCCGTGACGTCGAGGCCGCGGCCTGCGAGCGCCCAGGACAGCTTCCCGGTGCCGGCCCCGAGATCGATCGCGCGCGCCGCACCCCCGTCAGGTCCCGATGGCACCTGCTCGAGGATCGCGTCGATCACGTCATCGGGGTAGCCGGGACGCAGGCGGTCGTAGTCCTGGCCCTGCTCTTGGAAGGCATCGGCGAGCGCACCCTTGCGTGCGGCGCTGGCGAAGCGGGGTTCCGCGCGCGAGGAGATCGGGGGCACGGGAGGATGCAGGGGGTCATGGGAGGTCGACGGCTCGGGCACGGAAGAATCGTAGGCCCCGACCACCGGCATCAGCACGTCGCCCCCGGCCGTCAGTAGGTGGGCACCGGCACCTCAGTGGCGAGCAGCATCGCGAGCGTCGCGAGCAGGATCGCCGCACCGGGCAGGAGCAGCACCAGGGCGCGAGCACCGCGTCGGCGCATGAGTCCCCACCCGCCGAGCACGAGCCCGGCGAGAGCCAGGAGGAACGCGAAGCCGGAGACGGCGGTGAACGCCAAGGTGGGCGTGTTCCAGTCGTAGTGCTCCGTGGCCTCCGTGGCCCCCTCCGGCGGCGGCAGATAATAGGTGACGCGCGCGGTCAGAAGGATGAGCGCGGTGAGCAGGGCCGACCATGCGGCGCCCACCACGCCGAGCAGCACAGCCGCGACAGCGATCGACGTGCGTGCGCCGCCGTGCCCGGTCCGCGCGTCCCCGGCTCCGGCTCCCGCCCCGGCCCCGGCTCCGGCTCCCACCCCGGCTCCGGCTCCCGCTCCGGCTCCCGTCCCCGGCGCGTCCATGGGGTTCACCGCGAGGCCCGATGGGCTACCCAGGACCGGTGCAGCCCCGCGTAGATGCCGCCGTCGAGCTCGACCAGCTCGTCGTGGGTGCCGTGCTCGACCAGGTCGCCGTGGTCGAGCACCATGATGCGGTCCGCGCGCTCGGCGGTGGAGAGCCGGTGGGCGATGGTGATGGTGGTGCGGCCGCGGGCGAGGCCGTCGATGGCCTGTTGGAGCCGCACGTCGGCCGCGGGGTCCACGGCGCTGGTGGCCTCGTCGAGCACGATCACATCAGGGTCGGCGAGGTAGGCGCGGGCCAGCGCGACCAGCTGCCGCTCCCCCGCGCTGAGCGACTCGCCGCGCTGGCCGACAGGGGTGTCCAGACCCTCGGGCAGCTCGTCGGCCCAGGTGCCGAGCCCCAGCTCGTCCAGTGCCCGACGCATGTCTGCGGTCGTCGCGTCCGGCTTGCCGTAGACGAGGTTGCCGGCGACGGAGGTGTCGAAGAGGAAGCCTTCCTGCGGCACCATGATCACCCGCGAGCGCAGGGACGAGTACGGGATCAGGTGCAGCGGGATCCCGCCGATGAGCACCTCGCCGCCGGCGGGGTCCATCATGCGGGTCAGCAGCTTGGCGAAGGTGGTCTTGCCGCTGCCGGTCTCCCCCACGATCGCGATGCGACTGCGCGCGGGAAGGTCGACGCTGATGCCGTGCAAGACCTCGGGCCCGGTCGGGTAGGAGTAGCGCAGATCGCGGATCTCGATGTCCAGCAGACCGTCCGGCAGCGCTCGCGCACCGGGTACGGGCGCCGAGCGGATCCCGGTCCGGGGGTCGAGGGCGCCGCCGGGATCGGCGACGTCGGCCGGGGTGTCGAGCACGCCGAGCACGCGGCGCCAGCCCGCCACCGCGTTCTGGGCCTGCATCAGCATCTCGATGCCCATCCGCACGGGCTGGCTGAACAGGGAGACCAGGAAGACGAAGGCGATCACGCCGCCGGCGGTGAGGTCCGCCCCGGGCAGGGAGATCCCCAGCGTTCGGGTGCCCAGCAGGATTCCCATCACGACCACGACGGCGGTGGCCAGACCGTCGGCCGTCTCCGAGAGGAAGAAGGAGACCGACTGTGGTTTCAGCACGGAGAACTGGGCGTTGCGCACGTCGCGGACGCGGTCGGTCTGGGTGCGACGGGTGCGGGACTCGATGCCGTAGGCGCGCACGGTGGCGGAGCCGACCAGGGCCTCCGAGACGGCGCCGAGCATGCGGCCCACCTCGGCGCGCACCTGCTGGAAGCGCACCCGGATCCGACGCTGCAGCGTGCCCATGATCAGCAGGATCGGCAAGTAGCAGATCCACACGACGACCGCCAGCGGCCAGGAGTAGAAGACCATCACGGCGGTGGCGAGGACGAGCTGCATGCTCATCACCACCAGCATGATGCCGCCGAAGCTCATGAACTGGCTGACGGTGTCGACGTCGCTGGTCACACGGGATACGAGGGCGCCGCGCTGTTCGGTGCCCTGGGTGAGCAGGGACAGGTCGTGGATGTGGCGGAAGGCGCGCTTGCGCAGGGTGGCCAGCGACGTCTCGGCCAGGCGGAACAGTCGCCGGTTCATGACGATGTTGCACACCGCGGTGGCGAGCAGGACGAACGCGGCCAGGCCTGCGGCACCGGCGACGAAGGCGACGTCCGGCCTCTCCGGGGCGATGATGCCGCGGTCGAGGATGGCCTGCACGGCGATCGGCACCACGACCTTGCCGGCGGTGGCGATGACGGCGAGCAGGATCGTGATCCATAGACCTCGCAGGGCATCGGGGGTCAGCGCGAGCCCGCGGCGGACGGTGTGCAGGGCCGATTCGTCGGTGGTGGTCTCGCTGCCCAGGCGCGAGGAGTCGCGGGTGGCGGCGGCGGTCATCGGTCCTCCTCCCGGTCGTGGTCGGCGCGGTCGCGGCGGTGGTCGGCGCGGTCGTGGGGCCGATCATCCTCGGCCCAGCCGTCCTCGCACCCCTCGGCCGCGGCGGTGTCGTCCTCGTGGCGGAAGCGGCTGGTGCCGTGGCGCTCGACGGCGTCGGCGACGGTGCGAGCGCGTTCGGCCGGTACGGCGACCGACGGATCGGGGCCGTCGCTGGGTGGCGGGCCCGAGGACTCCAGCAGGTTGTGGCTGATCGCGGCCTCGTCGTAGGCGTCGACCAGCGAGCGGTAGCCCTCATGGCGTCCGCGCAGCTCCTCGTGAGTGCCGGCGCCGGCGACGCGACCGTGGTCGAGGAAGACGACCTGGTCGGCCAGGGAGATGGTGGATTTGCGGTAAGCGATCAGCAGCAGCGTCGAGGAGGTCATCTCGCGGCGGATCCCGTCGAGGATCGCCAGCTCCACGCTGGGGTCGCAGGCGCTGGTGGCGTCGTCGAGGATCAGCAGCCGGGGCCGACGGGCCAGCGCCCGGGCCAGGGCGATGCGCTGACGCTGCCCGCCGGAGAGGGAGCCGCCGCGCTCGCCCAGCTCGGTGTCCAGTCCCTCGGGCAGGGCGTCGACGAAAGCCTCGGCCTGGGCGATGCGCAGCGCCCAGCGCACCGTCTCCTCGTCGATGTCGTCGCCGAGGGTGACGTTCCAGCGCACCGTCTCGTCGAACACGAAGGCCTGCTGCAGCACCAGGGCGACGTCGGCGGTCAGCGCGTCGGCCGTGAGAGACCGCAGGTCCGCGCCGTCCAGGCGCACGGCGCCGGAGGCGGGATGGACGAGTCCGGCCGTGAGCAGGGCGAGCGTGGACTTCCCGGAGCCGGTGGCGCCGACGACGGCGAGCACGCGGGTGCCGGCCGTGGGGTCGGCGCGCAGGCTGACCTCGCTCAGCGACTCGGAGGTGCGCACGTGGTCCCCAGCGCCCGTGCCCTGGCCGAGGATGACCTGGGCGGGGTCGTCGCGGTAGACGAAGGTGACCTCGTCCAGGGTGAGCACGCCCGGTCCCTCGGGCAGCGGGTCGGGACCGTAGGTGCGCTCTTCGGTGACGTCGAGGATCTGCTGGACGCGGCCGCCGCCGACCACGGTGCGGGAGAGGTCACCGAGCACCCAGCCGAAGGAGCGGATCGGCAGCGCCATCAGGGTGAACAGGTAGGACACCTCGACCAGCTGCCCGGTGGTCAGGTGCCCGTCGCCGATGCGCCAGGCACCGAGCACCGCGACGGCGAGGATGCCGAGGTTGGGCAGGGCGTCGATCAGCGGGTCGAACCAGCCGCGCACGTAGCCGAAGCGGATGCCGGCCTCGCGCAGGTCGTCGGCCGCGCGGTCGAACCGCTTCTCCTCGACGTCCTCGCGGCCCAGGGACTTGACGACGTTGGCGCCGTCGAAGGACTCGTGGGCGATCTCGGCGACCTCGGCGCGCAGCTGCTGGGAGCGCACGGCGATCGGGGTCGCGAACCGCTGCAGCAGCACGTTGAGGATGATCAGCAGCACGATCAGCGCGAGCATGACCAACAGGATCACCGGATCGATGCGGGCCACGACCACCGTGGCGTACACCAGCATCACGATCGTGGACAGCGCGAAGGGGAACGGCGCCATCGCGAAGAAGGTGGCCTCGACGTCGGCGTAGACCGAGCTCAGCAGCGTGCCGGTGGACTGGCGGCGGTGCCACAGCAGCGGCACCTTGGCGTACACCGCGGCGAGGCGTTCGCGATACAGGCCGAACAGCTCGAACTGGGCGGCGGCGGCGAACACGCGGCGGGCCATCACGCTGACGGCGCGGGCCACGGCGATGCCGAGGATGGCCAGGCCGCCGGCGAGGACCAGGCCCAGCTCCGGGGTGCCGCTGGCGAAGGAGGGCACGATGACGTCCTCGGTGACGCGGCCGATGATCGAGGAGGTCGCGATCTGCAGCAGCGCGAAGCCCGTGGCGCCGACCACCGCCAGGATGAACCAGACCTTCTGCTCGGCAGCGCCTCTGAGCAGGCGCTTCAGGCCGGGAATCAGCACCGCGGGATGCTGGCGGTCCAGGTTGGAGAGGGGGCGCTCGGGGGCGGCCGACGGGGACGGGGACGGTGTGCTGGGGGCCGACGGGTCGGCCGTCGTGGTGGCGGTGGTCGCTCCGGTCCGGGCGGCGGCGGTGGTCGCGCCGGCGGCGGTGGTCCCGTCGGCGGCGTTGGTCCCGTCGGCGGCGGTGGTCGCGTCGGTGCGGGGGCTGCCGGGGCGCGGGTCCGGGGCGGTCATGCCGTGACGAAGTGGGCGACGACGGCGACCGCGAACACGATCGTGGACAGCATGGCCAGGGAGAACTCGATCAGGATTCCCAGGCCCAGCGCCTTCATGGCGATCCAGGCGGAGCTCATGCCCTTCCTCCAGTCCTTCTGCCGCAGCGCCTCGGCGATGTACAGCCCGATGACGAACCCGATCGGCAGGCCCAGGAACGGAATGACGAAGATCCCGACGATGCCGCTGGCGATCCCGACGTAGATCGGCCACATCGGCACCTCGGCGCGGTGCAGGGTGCGCCCGGTGAGGACGTAGCTCGTGGTCATGCCGATCGCGCCGAGGACCAGGATGATCCCGAACGCCACCCAGGAGGTCCAGCCGCCGATGATGATCGCCCAGATCAGCGTGGCGATGACCAGGGTGATGGTGCCGGGCAGCACGGGCACGATGATCCCGACGAGGCCGACGATGTACGCCAGACCGACCAGCACGGTCACGATGATCTGGACGGTGAGGGAGTCCACGGGTCCTCCGGGAAAAGCAGGGATGATGGCGGCGCCGCATCGCGTGATCGTTCACGACGACGGCGCAGAACGACGGCGACAGCCCGGGGCAGGGCCTCGTCCATCCTATCGGGGCCCACCGACGCGCGGTGAAGCGCTCAAGGAGTTGTGATGGGGAGCCGCCTGCTCCCGGGGATCAGATCAGATTCACCAGAGCGACGAAGGTGAGAGTGCCCAGGCCCACGCTGACCAGGGTGCGGCGGCCGCCCAGCAGATGGGCCGCGATCGTCACGGCGGTCGCCGCGACCGCGGGAACGATCCGGTCGGGCTCGGCGTCGATCGAGGTGCGCAGGGTCGAGACGGTGAGGATCGCGAGGATCCCCACCGGCATCCACACGGCCATCATGCCGACGAACCGGGAGTCCCGCAGGGGGCCGAGGATCACGAAGGGCACGGCACGCAGCGCGAAGGTGATGCCCAGTCCGATGACCATCACGGCCAGGAAGTACGAGGGCTCAGGCATTGCCGCCTCCGGCGGTGCTGTCTGCGGGATTGCTCTCTGCAGTACTGCCGTCTCCGGCCGTGCTGTCTCCGGCCGCGCTGTCTCCGGCCGCGCTGTCCCCGGCAGGGGCCGGCGCCGTCCGCGCGGTGAGCAGGCAGCGGAGCACGAGCAGGGCCACGAACCCGATCAGGCCGACGAACAGCGCCGAGTCCGGGACCAGCACCAGGGCGAGGCCGAGCGACAAACCGGCCAGCACCAGGGAGGGGACCTCGCGGCGGGACCGGCAGGCATCGAGGGTGAGGGTGATGAACAGGGCGCACAGCGCGAACTCGAGGCCCTCGATCCGGGTGGGAAGCACCGAGGCGATGGCGACGCCGACGAGACCGCCTCCCACCCAGTAGCTCTGGAAGGCCAGCTGTATCGCAACCAGGCGCGCCCCGCTCCAGGTGCCGGGGCGGGCGGCCGCGACGGCGTAGGCCTCGTCGATCAGGGCATAGACCGAGTAGAGCCGCGCCAGCGGATGGCGCACCACCCGCAGCGGGAAGGAGAAGGCGTAGAAGACGTGCCGGAAGTTCACCAGCACCGCGGTCAGGGCGATGGTCGCCAGCGGCGTCCCGACCGCCATCAGGCCCACCAGCAGCAGCTCCACGGAACCGGAGAACAAGAAGATCGACAGTCCTGGGGCGACCCACCACGGCAGACCGGTCTGGACCACGAGCAGCCCGAACGCGATGCCGATGGGGAACATGCCCAGGCCCGCCGCGAAGGAGAGGCGGATGCCGGTGGCGATCTCCTGGCGCCGCGTCGGGGCGCCCGGGGCGCCGTCGACTCCGGACGCCAGGTCAACCGACGCGGGGTCCGTCGCACCGACACCGGGCATCACGCCGACCCCCACGGCGTCCGTCGCGCCGACGCCGGGAATCACGTCGCCCGCCGCGGCATCCGTCGCACCGACGCCGGGCACCTCGTCGACCTCCGGAGCGTCCGCCGGGCACAGGTAGGCGGCGACTCCGGGGCGACTCGCGAGGCTCAGATCCGTCATGCTGCAATCATTCCAGGGTGCCGGGTGCACTGGGTTGCGAGATGGCGGGGTACGGGCGGCTACGATGCAACATATGAGCCTTGATGACATCGATCGCGCAATCATTGATCACCTGCGCGCGGATGGACGCCTGTCGAACGTCGCCCTGGCCGAGAAGGTGCACCTCACGCCGGGCCCGTGCCTGCGTCGGGTGCAGCGCCTGGAGGCCGACGGGGTGATCCTCGGCTACTCCGCCCAGGTGGACCCCGCCGCGCTGCATCAGGCCTTCGAGGTGATCCTGGATGTCGAGCTGACCGCCTACGACCGCGGCACCGTCGAGCACTTCGAGACGACGGTCGCTGCCTTCGAGGAGGTCGTCGAGCTGTACCGGCTGTTCGGCGCCCCCGACTACTTCGTGCGGGTGGCCGTGAGCGACCTCGAGGCCTACGAGCACTTCCTCACCGAGCAGATCATCACGATCGCCGGGGTCGCCAAGATCTCCTCGCGCTTCGCGATGAAGGTGCTCAAGAGTCAGCTGCCGGCTCGTGCACGTGCGTCCTCCGATCCACCATCTCGGCGCCGCTGATCAGGCCGGACAGTCCGCGCCGGTCGACCAGCAGCACCACGGCCACGGTCCCCACCGTCACCGCGGCGGCCGCAGCGCTCAGCAGCGAGGGCGCCAGCGGCACGTGTGCTCCGGAGAGGACGTCGGCGAGACCCGGCGCGATCGCGTACACGCCGGCCACCGGCAGGGCCCGCAGCAGGCGCTGTCCGCGGCTGCCTCGTCGTCCGTTCCACGCGGGCCGGATGCCGACCCACCGCTGGCCGGGCGAGGCCCCGCTGCCGTGCAGCGCCGGCAGCACCACCGTCAGCAGCGCCGCCAGCCCCAGAGCCATCGGTCGCAGCAGCTCCGCACCGGGGGCGACGAACGTCGGCAGCTCCCGCTCCCCCGTGGCGAGGATCCACGTCAGCGCCACGGCGAGGACGGTGATCATGGTCAGCATCGCGGGCATCACGGAGATCAGCGCGGCATCGATCGCCGCGCCGAGCAGGCGGCGGATCCGTGTGACCGGCTGCGGCGGGAGGGCGGCCAGGGCGGCCGGACGCGGGATCCACCCGGCCACGACCGGGGCGAGCAGCGCGCCGACCAGGGCGCCGAGGGCGTTGGTCACCAGGTCGTCGACGTCGGCGACCCGGTAGCTGCACCCGTAGATCCCCCACAGGCCCGTGTACTGCGTGGTCTCTATCAGCAGCGAGGCCGCCAGCGCGGCCAGGAGCGCGGTGGGGATGCCGCGGCCGGTCATCACCCGCACCAGCACGCCAAGCGGAATGAACAGCGCGATGTTCAGCAGCGGCTGGGCGAGCGTCGCGATCGTGAACGTGGAGGACAGGCCGTTCTCCCCGGCGATCCGGGCGATGTCGGCGATCACCGCGCCCGGCACCGCCTGGAGGGCCCGGCCGGCGCCGCCGTCGCACACGGCCGGATCCGGCAGCGGCAGCAGCGTGTACGCCACCAGCGCGACGCCGTAGACGGACAGGGCCGCCGTGCCCAGCAGTCGGGTCGGACTGAGCCGTCCGTAGGCGTAGTACTGGATGACCATGGCAGGGACCAGCACGGCCAGGAAGCTGAGGGTGCCGCCGACCAGGGCGAAGGGGATCTGCCAGGTCCACGTCTCGATCATGGCTGCAGTCTGTCGCGGCCGATGCACGGGGCGGATCCACCCGAGGTCCGATCGGCGTCATACCGTCGGCGGAACCGACCCCCGAGCGGGCTCGGGCGGTGTCCTCGCAGACGCAGGACGGTCTCGACGTCGCCCGGCTGGGACTGCCGGTCCTCAGGGGTGACGTCGCGGGCAGCGACAGTGCCCTCCCCCACATGCACGGCGGTCTCGCCCCCCGTGAGGTGGAGGGCCGACGGCGGTGATGTGACAGCCCGGTGGACGTCCTGCGCGGTCCCTTCGCCGCCTCTGGCCCCGGTCAGCAACGGCCCGTAGCGTTTCCTGCGTGAACGAGTTCCTGCGTCTGGGTGTGGTCGGGGTGGTCGGGGGCCTCGGGGTCTTCGCGATCATCCTGGCCCCCTCCGTGCTGCTGCAGCGGCACCGCTTCGGGCGGGTGCGGCCGCTGCGACTGGTCGGCGTTGCGGTCATCTGCATCTACACGATGACTATGGCCGGGCTGACCGTCGCTCCCGCCTACGAGATCGCCGAGACCTGCAGCAACCGGGCCGGAGGCGAGCTGCGGCCCTACCCCTTCAACACCCTGCTGCAGCTCCTCGAGGTCCACGCCGATGGGACCTCGCTGCCGGGCCTGCTGGTCAGCTGGCCCGTGCTGCAGCTGGCGGCGAACGTCGTGCTGTTCATGCCGCTGGGAGCGGTGCTGCGCGGCGTGTTCCGTCTGGAGGTCACGAACTCGCTGGCGATCGGGGTGATGCTGTCGGTGCTCATCGAGGCCACCCAGTACACCGGCGCGTGGGGGCTGTACCCCTGCGGGGTGCGGATCGCCGACATCGACGACGTGTTCGCCAACTCCCTCGGCGCGCTGCTGGGGGCGTTCTTCGCCCCTGTGCTGACCAGGCTTCGCGTGCCGCTGTTCGTCCACGAACGGCCGCTGGACGATGATGGCCGACGGGATCGTCCGCAGCAGGACGACTCCGATCGGGATGCGCGGCATTGAGGGGAGTCATGGCGAGGACACGGATGCGGGCGAGTTCGGCGGCGGGACCGCGCACGAGTCGACGGGCCCTGTTCCTGGCGGCGGGGGCCCTCGCGGCCGGGGCCCTCACCTCATGCGCCTCTCGCGAGGCCGACGAGCGCCTGGCGACGCAGGAGCGTCCTGTGGCCTCCCCGTCCGGCGACTTCTCCGCGGCGCTGGTGGCCGACGGGGTCGAGCTGCATCCGACGATCCGCACGGCCGACGGCACCGAGGTGTGGTCCGACGACCGCGGCCACGCGAACCGGGACGTCCCCGGGGTCGTGTGGGAGCAGGATGCCGACGTGCTGTGGGTGCTCTCGACCGATCACGGCAACGCGAGCGTACGCCGCGGCGAGGACGGGACCTGGGCGAAGACGCCAGGCAGCAAGGACATGCCGAAGGACATCGCCGAACTCGCCCGCTGAGCGCGGGGCGCGACAGGCAGGTGCCGGGAGCTGGCCGGGTGCCGGGGCCCGCGGCGGGCCGGGTGCCGGGGCGACGCGCGGTCGGCCAAGTGCTGGTGGATCCTGTCTGCCGTGTCGGTCAGGGCAACCGCACGACCTGCCCCGCATAGGAGAAACCGCCCCCGAAGCCGAGCAGCAGCGCCGTGGCGCCGGACGGGATCCGCCCGGCCTCCCGCATCCGGGAGATCGCCAGCGGGATCGTGGCCGCCGAGGTGTTCCCGGAGGTGATGACGTCATCGGCCACGACGGCGTCTTCGCGCAGTCCGAGCGATTCGGCGAGCGGCTCGATCATGCGCAGGTTCGCCTGATGCGGGATGAACACGTCGATGTCCTCCATCGTCCGGCCCGCCGCCTCCACGACCTGCTGGGCGATGCCGGGGGCCTCCCGCAGCGCCCAGCCGAGCACCTGTCGGCCGTTCTGGGCGAAGAATCCGTGGGGCGGGCTGATGGTCACGGCATCGACCAGGTCCGGGACGGTGCCCCAGACGACGGGGAAGACCCCGGGCTCGGCGGCCGCCCGCAGGACGACCGCGCCCGCGCCGTCCGCGGTGAGCACGCAGGTGGTGCGATCGGTGAAGTCGGTGACGGCGGAGAGTTTCTCCGCTCCGATCACCAGGGTGGTGGTCGAGGCGCCGGCTCGGATCCCCTGGTCGCCGACGGCCAGGGCGTGGCCGAAACCGGAGCAGGCGGCACCGATGTCGAACGCCGGCGGCCCGGAGAGGCCGAGCGCGTGGGCGACCCGCCCGGCCGCGCTCGGGGACCTCTCATCATCGGAGCACGTCGCGACGATCACCTGGGAGACCTCGGCCGGATCGATCTGCGCGTCCGCGAGGGCGGCCCGAGCGGCATGGGTCGCCATCTCGGCGACCGTCCCGGTCTGGTCCGCGATGCGGCGCTCCTGGATGCCGGTACGCCGACGGATCCAGTCGTCGCTGGTCTCGACCATCTTCTCGAGATCGTGGTTGGTGAGGACCCGCTCGGGTCGGTGATGACCGACGCCGATGATCGCGGAGCCGGACGAGGTGGGATTCACGAGGGAGCCTCCCGGGAGGTGCATCGAGGGACGGCCCGCTGGACTGCCGGGCCTCTCCCATGATCGCGCATGGGGCGCGCGGTCGGTCTCAGGCCGTGATGGTCACCCGCGAGCGGTCGTCGGCGCGCGTGTACGTGCCCCTCTTTACCTTTCCCATATCCGGAAGATATCGTCTGGTTCCGTGAAGACTACTCCTCCGCAGCTGACACCCTTCGTGCGCTCCGATGCGGTCGGGGCGATCCTTGCTGAGACACTCGGGCACCCCGACCGAGAGGTGACCCTTGCCGAGCTCGGCCGACGTGCCGGCGTCAGCGGTCCGGTGGTGCACCGTGAAGTCGGTCGGCTCGTAGACAGCGACGTTCTCCGCGATCGTCAGGAGGGACGCAACCGTCTCGTGCGTGCCAACTCCGAGCACCCGCTGTTCGCGCTCATGCGTGATCTGGTCGGCGCGACGTACGGGCCGATCCCGGTGCTCCGTGAGCTCTTCGAAGATGTGGACGGCGTCGAGAGGCTTTTGATCTATGGGTCGTGGGCCGCCCGTCGGGCGGGGGAGAGCGGCGCGTTCCCGAACGACATCGACGTTCTCGTCGTGGGCACCCCCTTGCGGCGGACTCTGACGAACATCGCTTCCGAGGCCAGCGGGCGCCTCGATATACCGGTGAACGTGACGAGGCTTCCGGTCGAAGACTGGGAGGCCGAGGACGCCTCGCCTTTCGTCGCAACGGTCCGATCGCGCCCGACGGTCGATGTGATGACGGGCGACATCGATGGGTGACGTGATCGCGGACATGCTCGCGAACCGCCGGCTGGAAAAGGTCACCGTGAACCGGGCTCATGCTGTGAGCGTGATCGACATGGCCGAGCGTCATGTCCGAACGGCGATGGTGCTCGCGAGAACTGACGATCACGTGATGGCGTTCACTGCCGCGTACGACGGTGCGCGGAAGGCTCTCGCCGCAGTCCTCGCGGTCGAGGGACTGCGAGTTCGCCCGGTAGGTGGAGCGCACCGCAATGCCGGAATGGCGGCCGCGGTGTTCGTCGACGATGGATCGCTGCACGAGTTCGATTGGATGCGCCAGGTGCGAAATGCGACGGAGTATCCCGATGTCGGCCGCCCGACGGCGACGCAGCAAGACGTCGCCGAGGCGATCATGGCGGCTTCTGCGATTGTCGAAGCCTGCGCGGGGCATGTGTATCACGAAACATGAGCGCCCACTCCGGTGCGGACGGAGGGCCTGAGATACGTCAATCGCGATCTCCCCAGAGAGGGTGGAGGCCGCGGACGGTGAATTGCGCTGCCGATCGTGTCCTCGTGCACGGAATCATGCCCCGGTATCTCCCACCCGGCGGGTCGCTTCCGTCGCCCCGCGATCCGCGTGCTCGACCTCCGCGAGTCCCCGCTCTCAGGCCGTGATGGTCACCCGCGACCGGTCGTCGGCGCCGCGGCGCACATGGATCTGCTCGGCGATCTGCGCCTTCATGTCCCCGACGTGGCTGACGATGCCGATGGTGCGGCCGTGCTCGGCGAGGCGTCCGATCTCCCGCACCACCGTCTCGAGGGTCTCGGGGTCCAGGGAGCCGAATCCCTCGTCGATGAACAGGGTCTCCATCCGCACTCCCCCGGCCTCGCCGGTGACGATGTCGGCCAGGCCGAGCGCGAGGGCGAGGGAGACGAAGAAGGTCTCCCCACCGGAGAGGGTCTCGGGCACGCGCACCTGATCGGTGCGACGGTCCATGACCAGCAGGTCGAGGCCGGTCTTGCGGGCACCGCGCTTGCCGGTGTCGCGCAGCAGCTCGAGGTCGGAGCCGGAGAACAGGGCCAGGCGCGCGTTCGCGGCCTGCACCACGGCGTCCAGCCGCCACATCAGCACATAGGTGGACAGCTGGACGCGGTCCCCGTCGGCGGAGCGGCCGGTGGCGAGGTCCGCCACGCGCACCACCACCCCGGCCTCCGCGCTGACCGTCTCGACCTGGGCTGACGCGGTGGCGAGTGCCGTGCGGGCCTCCGTCCCGCGCTCGGCGACGGCGCCCAGGCGGGCCGCGAGACCGGCGGCCTCGCGGGCGGCGGCCCGGGCAGCGGTGAGCTTCTCGGTCGCCGCGGTGCGCGCGGCATCAGCCTGCTCGCGGGCCTCGTCGCTCGCGGTCGTCCCGGCGATCCCCTCCTCGGCGAGGCCGTCGGACAGGCGGGACTCCTCCACCGCGCGGGTCTCGACCAGGCGGGCGAGGCGGCGCCGCTCGTCCTCCTCGAGCACGGCGGCGCGGGCCTGCTCGTCGGCGGCGAGGTCGTCCTCGCCCGTCGCACGGGCCTGCGTATCCGGAGCGAGATCCGCGGTGGCCAGGGCCTGCTCCGCCTCGGTGGCGAGATCGGCGGCGCGCTGTTCGGCCTCGGTCCGTCGGCGCAGCGCCTCGCGCAGGGCGGTCGCGGCGCGGGCGGTGGCGAGGTGGCCGCGGCGGCGGGCGGCGAGGGACTCGTGCTCCCCGCGGGCCTCGGTGACCTTGGCGTGGTCGGTCTCGAGGGTCTTCTCGAGCCCGGTGAGGGCGGTGCGTTCGCGTTCGACGGCCAGGGCGTCCTGCTCACGGCGCCGGGTCAGTCGCGCGCTCTCCTCGTCGTGGCGCGTGATCGTCGCGTCCAGTTCGGCGGCCTTCGCCTCCGCATCGCGGGCGGTGCGGACGTTCTGCGTCGCCGTGGTGACGGCGTGCTCGGCGGCCTCCGCGGTGAGCTCCCCGGCGGCGTCCTGCAGGCGGGTGAGCTCCTGGGCGGCGAGGGCATGGGTCTGCTCGGTGCCGGCCTGCTCGGCCTCGGCCGCCTTGCGACGCTGTTCGGCCTCCTCGACCTGCTCGGGGCTGACGGCGTCCTCGGACGGATCGGCGCGATCGGGATGCTCTCGTGCGCCGCAGACGGGGCAGGCCTCACCGTCGGTGAGGTCCGCGGCCAGTTCGGCCGCGATGCCGGCGAAGCGGCGGCGGCGCAGCTCGGCCTCGGCCGCGGCGAGGTCCTTGGCGGTGGCCAGGGCGTGCGTGGCCTTGTCCTTCGCGGTGTCGACGGCCTTCTGCTGGGCGACGGCCGCGGTGGCGGCGCGGCGCTGTTCCTCGGCGGTGCGCTGGGCGAGGCGGGCGTCCCCGAGCGCGGCCGCGGCGGTGCGCTTCTGCTCGCGGTCGGCGACGAGCTGCTCGCGCTCCGCGGGACGGGCCGCAGCCTGCTGGATGAGCGCCTCGAGGGCCGTGACCGATGCGGTCAGGGCCTCGCGGCGTTCCGCGAGATCCTTCCTCCGGGTCGGCAGTGCGGTCTCGAGAGCGACGAGGTCGGCGAGCGCGCCCGCGGCCGAGGTCGCCTCGTCCGCTGCCTCGGCCAGCTGCTGATCGGCGTCCTCGGCCGGGTGCCGCACGGCACCGCCGGCCGGCCGCGAAGCGGCGTCGTCGGCCGGGAACAGAGCGGTGTCCGCGCCGGTCGAGCCGTCCTGGTCGGGCGCGGCATCGACGGCGGGACCGGCATGTGCAGCGGGCCCGAGCAGGTCGACGAGGTCGGGATGCTTCTCGCCCGTGGTGCTCGCCTGCTGGGCGAGCTGCTCGATGGCCTCGCCCTCCTGGGTCGAGGCCTTGTCCCGGCGCTGCAGCAGCGCGACGACCGGTCGGGCGGCCTCGTCACGACGCAGGGCGGTGCGGGCGCTGTCGATCGCGGGGCGCTCGGTCTGAAGCCGGGCGGCGAGCGTGTCGAGCTCGCGGCGGCGGTCGATGCGCTTCCGGGCCGTCTCCGCCGCGTCGGCGGCGGTGCGGGCAGTCTGTTCGGCGGTGGCCGCGGTCTCGGCGTGGCCGTGCGCCTCCTGCGCGCGGGCGGTGGCGGTCTCGAGGTGCTCATCGGCGAGGGCGGCGAGCGGCTCGAGGCGCAGCGCGGCGGCAGCCTCCTGCAGGGCGGCGGCATGCTCCTCGTCGACGCCGGTCGCTTCGAGGTAGCGGGCCAGCGCCCGTCCGAGGGTCTCCGTCGCGGCATCGACCTGCCGTTTGGCGGCCTTGCGCATCTCCTCGAGCTGCTTCTCGACGTCGGCGTAGATCTCGGTGCCGAACACGCGCTGGAGCACCTGCTGGCGCTCCCCGGTGCCGGCGCGCAGGAAGCGGGCGAACTCGTTCTGGGGCAGCAGGACGGTCTGGGTGAACTGCTCGCGGGTCAGTCCCACGGCGCGCTGGATCTCCCGGCCCACCTCGTCGATGCGGGTGGCGAGCGCCTGGACGTCGGCCCCGCCGCCGGCGGTGTCCGCGATGACGGCGGGGATCAGCTGCGGGGAGCCGATCCGCCACAGCACGGCCTTGGCCTGCTCCTTCGTGGTGCCGCTGCCGCGCTTCTTGGCGCGCTGGAACTCCGGTTGCCTGCGCACGCGGTAGATGCCGGAGCCGGTCTCGAAGACGAGGTCGACGACGCTGGGTTCAGTGGGGGCGGCGAACTGGGAGCGGATGCGGTCTCCGCTGGTGACGCTGCCGGCGACCTGGCCGTACAGGGCGTAGACGATCGCGTCGAGGATCGTGGACTTGCCCGATCCCGTCGGCCCTTCGAGGAGGAACATGCCGCTGGCGCCGAGGGCGGCGAGGTCGATGTCGACGGTGTCGGCGAAGGGGCCGATGCCGGTCAGGCGCAGGTGGTGGAGCCTCATGAGGCCTCCCGCCGGCCGCGCGCCTGCGTGTAGGCGCGCTCGAGGACCTGATGTTCGCCGGCGGTGGGGTCGGCGCCGGTGGTGGCGGCGAGGAACTCGTCCATCACCTGCAGCGGGTTCTGCTCGCGGCGCACCACCGGGGAGTGCTCCGAGGCGGTGCGGCCCTCCGGCTCGTACTCGGTGACCAGCAGGTGCGGGTAGGCCTCGCGCAGCTGCTCCTGCAGGTGGGCGGGCCGGGCGGTGTCGGTGATGACGGCCTTGAGCCAGTCGGCCCCGTGCGCGTCCTGCTGCGCGAGGATCTCCTCGAGCGTGCCGCGCAGCTCGGTCAGGCGCCGCGGTCTGGGCGTCTCGATCCGCTCGACGCTCACGGCGGCGGTGCCGTCCTCGTCGCGGGCGCCGAGGTCGACCAGCAGCACGGACTTGCGGTGCCGGCGCTCGGAGAAGGAGAAGGCCAGCGGCGAGCCGCAGTACCAGGCGGGGGCGCCGACGGTGGCGGTGAGGTCCTGGCAGCCGTGGAGGTGGCCCAGCGCCAGGTAGTCGATGCCGCCGAGCACGCCGGCGGGCACCGAGTCGACGCCGCCGACGGACAGGTCGCGCTCGGAGTCGCTGGCCTGGCCCCCGGTGACGAAGGTGTGGGCGAGGACGACGGTGCGCGCCCCCGGGTGCGCGGCGGCCCGCTCGTGCACGCGGTCCAGGGCGGCGCGGGTGACGGCCTCGTGGCTGCGGGCCAGCGGCTCGGCCCCGTCGGCGGCGAGCTCGGTGCGGGCCCGGTCCGGCTCGAGGTAGGGCAGGCCGAAGAACAGCACCTCTCCGTGCTCGTCCTCGACGCTGACGGGATGCTCGATGCCCGGCACGTCGGTGAGCAGGTGGATCCCGGCGCGCATGAGCGCGCGACCGAAGCCGAGCCGCTCCGGGGAGTCGTGGTTGCCGGAGGTCAGCACCACGGTGGCCCCGGTGTCCGCCAGGCGGGCGAGGGCGTCGTCCAGCAGCGTCACGCTCGTCACGGCGGGCACGGCGCGGTCGTAGACGTCGCCGGGGATGACGACGACGTCGACCTTCTTCTCCCGCACCAGGTCGACCAGCCAGTCGAGGAAGGCGGCCTGGTGCTCGTGCAGGTCGACCTTGTGCAGGGTGCGCCCCAGGTGCCAGTCCGAGGTGTGCAGGATTCTCATGGGTCCGAGCCTACGAGCGGGGGCCGACAGTCGGTGCATGCTCACCGCTCGGCGGCGGACGCGGGGTGCGTCCGACGCGCTGAGATCACACCCGTGGGACCTGAGACCTCCCGGAGCGCTGTTCGGCGCCGTGCGATATCAGGGTTGACCTTGATCCCGCATCAACCCTGCACCCTGATACCGCAGCGTCCCGCAGAGGGCGGGACGCACCGTGGAAGAAGGAGACCGATGGTGTCGGAAATCATCGAGAAGGTCCTCGAAGCTGATCCTGTAGCGTCCGAGGACGCTCTACCGGCGAGATGCTCCGCCAACGCAGGGACCGAGGGCGCGAGGTCATGACGGCATCGACGACCGGTGCGCCGGCGATCCGGGTGCAGGGGTTAGAGAAGGCGTACGGGAAGATTTCCGTGCTGCGTGGGGTGGACTTCGAGGTCGAGCGCGGGAGCATCTTCGCCCTGCTCGGCTCCAACGGGGCGGGCAAGACCACGGCCGTGCGCATTCTGTCCACGCTGCTGACGCCCGACGCGGGCGAGGCGAGCATCAACGGCTTCGACCTCGCGACCGAACCGGCGCAGGTGCGGGAGTCGATCAGCCTCACGGGGCAGTTCGCCGCCGTGGACGAGATCCTCACCGGGCGGGAGAACCTGGTCCTCGTCGCACGTCTCCGACACCTGGAGAGCCCCGGAGCCGTCGCCGATGACCTGCTCGAACGGTTCGTGCTGACCGAGGCGGGAGACAGAAGGGCCGCGACCTACTCAGGTGGGATGCGCCGACGGCTGGACATCGCGATGAGCCTCATCGGGGATCCGCCCATCGTGTTCCTGGACGAACCGACCACCGGTTTGGACCCGGAGCGGCGCATCGAGGTGTGGAGGGCCATCGAGAAGCTCGCCGCGAGCGGGACGACGGTTCTGCTGACCACGCAGTACCTCGACGAAGCCGAGGAGCTCGCCGACCGCATCGCGATCCTCCACCAGGGCCGGATCATCGTGGCCGGATCCCTCGATGAGCTCACACGGCTGCTCCCGCCGGCGACGGTCGAGTACGTCGAGAAGCAGCCATCGCTGGAGGACATCTTCCTCACGCTCGTCGGCGACCGCGGCCCAGAGGACACCAGCGGCGCTCCCGCCGCGGAACCAGGAAAGAAGTAGAAGGCGATCATGACAACGCACTTCGTCGTCGACACCGCGACCCTCACCGGGCGGTCTCTGAAGCACATCACCCGCAGCCCGGACACGATCATCACGACGGCGTTCATGCCGATCGCGATCATGCTGTTGTTCGTCTACGTCCTCGGCGGCGCGATCGAGACCGGATCCGAGACAGGCCGCGCATACATCGACTACATGCTGCCCGGCATCCTGCTGATCACCGTGGCGATGGGTATCTCCTACACGGGGTATCGCCTGTTCACCGATCTGAGGTCCGGGATCTTCGACCGGTTCCATTCCATGCCCATCTCCCGCTCGTCCGCGCTGTGGGCGCACGTGCTGACCTCGCTGGTGGCGAACGTCATCTCGGTCGCGATCGTGGTGGGCGTCGCCCTCCTGATGGGGTTTCGGACCGGGGCGAGCCTGCTCGACTGGCTCGCCGTCGCCGGTATTCTGGCCGTGTTCGTCCTGGCTCTGACCTGGGTCGCCGTGATCGCCGGCCTGTCGGCGAGCTCGATCGAGGGCGCGACCGTGTTCTCCTATCCGCTGATCTTCCTGCCGTTCATCAGCTCCGCGTTCGTGCCGACCGAGTCCATGCCCGGGCCGGTGCGCTGGTTCGCCGAGCACCAGCCCGTGACCCCGATCGTCAACACGCTCCGTGACCTGTTCGCCCAGCAGCCTGTCGGCGACGACATCTGGGTCGCCCTGGCCTGGTGCGTCGGCATCCTGGTCGGCGCCTACCTCACCGCGATCGTCATCTATCGCCGCACGATCACCTGATGCAGGGTAGGGACATGCTCACGATCAGCCAGCTCGCCGCATACGCCGGAGTGACGGTGGCCGCTGTGCGCCACTATCACAAGATCGACCTGCTGCCCGAGCCCGAGCGTGACCGGTCCGGATACCGCAGCTATGACGCCGCCGCCGTCGTGCAGCTGATCCGGATACACATTCTCGCCAGTGCCGGAGTGCCCCTGGCCCACGTGGAGAGCCTCCTCGAGGCCGACCCGACGTCTTTCGCGGAACACGTGACGCAGATCGACGATCGATTGCTCTCCGAAGTGCGACAGCTGCAGGAAACGCGTCGGCGACTCGCCGGACTCGCCGCCGGCGAGCAGCTGGCCCTCCCTGCGAGCGTGGTGGGCTATCTCGAGCGATTGCGCGACCTCGGCGTCGACGAGAGGTACCTCGAGAAGGAACGCGACGCCTGGATCGTGGTTGCCGCCCAGGTCCCCGACCAGATCGACGCCGTCATCGCCAAGAAGCACGAAGACTTGGGGGATCCGGACGTCCTGTGGCTGTACGACCTCGTCAGCGGAGTACTCGACTGGGCCGCCGACGACCCACGGGTGGTCGAGGTCGCCGATGTGCTCGAGCGCATCGCCACCCAAGCGGCAGAAGCCGGTACCGCGGGTGATGACGGACTCGACGACCACGTGGGCGCCCTCCTGGACGCGGCTGCGGCCCAGACCTCTCCCGCCGCTGAACGGCTGCTCGCCCTCCTCCAGGGACGAGGCTGGAAAGGGCTCACTCGCTTCGAACGAGCGGCCGCCGACAACCACACTCGGGACAACGCCCGTACGCTCTCGTCCCCGGCTGTCACCCCGGCGGTGGCGAGCTCCTCCGAGCCCCGCGCCGGCATCACTACAGGTACTGATCCGCCCAGGCGCTGATGATCCGGGCGGCGCGGTCGGCCTGCCCGTCCGCGGTGAGGAAGTGATCGGAGCCTTCGAGGGCGACGAAGCTGCGGGGGTGCACGGCGGCGCGGAAGATCTCGCTCGCATTGTCGATGCCGACCGTGGCGTCGGTCGGGGAGTGCATGACCAGCAGCGGCCGCCCCAGCGTGCGCACCTGGGCGATCAGCTCGGCACGACGCACGTCCTCGACGAAGTCCCGTTTCAGCGTCATCTCGCGCCCACCGATCAGCCACGGCGCGGTCCCCTCCTCCATCACGCGGCCCACCACCGAGTCGTAGTGGCGCTCGACCTCGGCCGGCTCCGCAGGAGCGCCGATCGTCACCACGGCCTTGACGCTCGGGATCCGCTGAGCGGCGACGATCGCCGCGGCTCCGCCCCAGGAGTGGCCGATCAGGAGGGCCGGGGCGGTACCGCGCTCGGCGAGGAACTCCGCCGCGCGCACCGTGTCGTCCACCTTCACCGTGAAGGACCCGTCGCCCCACTCCCCGTCCGACTCCCCGAGCCCGAGGCAGTCGTAGCGGAGCATCCCGATGCCCTGCTCCGCCAGTCCGCGGGCGATCCGGAACGCTGCCGGGGAGTCCTTGCCCAGGGTGAATCCGTGCACCAGCACTCCCCACCCGCGGGTGCTCGCCTCGGGCGCGTCCAGCACGCCCGCGAGCTCGGGTCCCCGCGAGCTCGGGAATCGGACATCATCGGTCATCGCACAGCACCTCTCCTGTGTCCGTCCGCCCTCGCAGCACCGCGAGGGTCCGAGAATTCCTGCACCGTAGCATCGCCTCAGGAAGAGGCCCGTCCTGAACATCGGCGTCGTCTCCAATGCGGCCGCCCCCTTCGGCGGCTGGAAGATGTCCGGCCTGGGCCGCGAGGGCGGGGCCGAGGGCATTCACGAGTACCTGCAGTCGAAGTACACCCTCACCCCGTCGCCGTTCTGAGCCGGCGGGGCCGGGAGGGAGCGGGCCGGCAGACGCTGCAGCAGCATCCGCGTGCTCCTGGCTCCCACCGGTCGCCGCGGCCGCCGACCCCACCGCCGTCGCCCGCTACCCCTGGTAGGTCGCCTCGTCCAGGCCCGACATGGTCGGATCGTGGTCGAGGTGCCCCACCTGGTACATCGAGCTCATCCAGTGATAGAAGTTGTCGCCGCGTGCCCGCAGGCGTCGGTAGAGGTCGGCGAGCATCTCCGAGCGCGGCCCCTCGAGCTCCGGATCGTCGTAGCGGTTGGTGAGCTCGTCGGGATCGGTCGCCAGGTCGTAGAACTCGTTGCGGGACTCCGGGTTCACGACCAGCTTGTAGCGGCGACCGCGCAGCATTCGCTGGGCGATCGGGAAGTGGTGACCGTGGAACTCGCACAGCACGTGGTCGTCCCATTCCACCTGCTCGCCGCGCACGATCGGCAGCAGGGAGCGTGAGTCCACCGCGGGAGAGGTGTCGAGGCCCGCGAGATCGAGGAACGTCGCCGGCAGGTCCAGCAGCGTCACCAGCTCCTCCCGCACCTGGGGCGGGCACCCGGGCACCCGCAGCAGCCCGCCGGTGCGGTAGATGTCGTCGTACATCGCCGGTCCCTTGTCGTGCAGCCGGTGGGAGCCGGTGAACTCTCCGTGGTCGGAGCTGAAGGCGACGGCGGTGGTGTCGGCCAGGCCCAGCTCCTCCAGGGCGGTCAGGATGCGCCCGAACTCGTGATCGATCATGGTCACATAGCCCCAGTACACGGCGATGAGCTTGCGCGACTGCTCCTCGGTGAGGGTGTCGAAGGCCCAGTGCCGGGAGTAGTTCTCCTGCACCGGGGGCTTGTCGGCGAAGTCCTCGGCGATGGAGCGCGGCAGCTCCACGTCCGCCGGGTCGTACAGGTCGAAGTACTCGTCGGGGACCACGTAGGGCAGGTGCGGGCCGGAGAAGCTCGAGACCACGAAGAAGGGGGTCTCGCCGGTGCGGGCGCCCTCGGCGTAGCGGGTGAGCATCTCGATGGTGCGGTCGGCGAGGTAGTGCTCGAAGGTCGCCTCCATCGGCTGGTGCAGTCGTGCTGCCAGCAGATTGGAGACCTCCCCGTTGGGGAACGTGCCGCGGATGCGGTCGCTGATCTCGTAGGGCGGATGGCCGTGCTCCTCGAGCCAGGCGAGGTAGTCGGGATGGTCGACCGGGTTGTGCCAGCCCGGGTAGTGCTCCGCCTCGAAGCCGAAGTCGGCGGCGGTCCGCTCCTCCCCCACGTGCCACTTGCCCACGAGTCCGCACTCGTAGCCGTGCTCGCGCAGCGCCTCGGGCACCGTCCACTGGTCCTCGGGGAGGTCCTCGATGTAACCGACGTTGCGTTCATGGTTGGCCAGCAGCTTGTGGCGGAACGGGGCGGCACCGGTGAAGAGGGACGCGCGGGCCGGGGTGCAGATCGCCGTCGGCGTGAACCAGTTGTCGAAGCGGGTCCCGCTCGCGGCCAGGGCGTCGAGCGTCGGGGTGCGGCAGATCGTGTTGCCGTAGCAGCCCATGGTGTCGACCCGATGCTGGTCGGTCATGAGCATGAGGATGCTGCGGCGACCCTGCGGATCGGAGGCGGCGGAGCCCCTGGCGACGGGTGCGGAGGGGGTGGAGGACATGCGATGGCCTTTCCGGTCGGGGCGGCGGGTCAGGAGCGGGAGGTGGCGAGCTGGTCCATCTGCTCCAGCTCGAGGTTCTTGGTCTCGGGGACGAACTTCAGCACGAACACGATCGAGACGAGGGCGACGGCGGCGTAGAGGGCGTAGGTGGCGCCGATGGACCAGGCTGCGAGCACCGGGAAGGTCAGGGTGACGGCGAAGTTCGAGGCCCACTCCACGCCGCCGGCGACGGAGGTCGCGGCACCGCGGAGACGGTTGGGGAACATCTCACCGATCAGCACCCACATGATCGGTCCCCAGGTGCCCGCATAGGCGAACACGTACAGGCACAGCGCCACCAGGGCGAGCACACCGCGGATCGGGTTCGAGGCGAGGTCAGGGGCGAGACCGCCGCCGTCCTGGGCGACCTGCGGGGCGGTGAGCATCACGATCGCCGTGACCACGAGGGCGGTGAACATCGCGATCGAGCCCCACAGCAGCAGCGGGCGCCGCCCGACCCGGTCCACCAGCAGCATCCCGACGATGATCGCCGCGATCTTCACGGCCGTCAGGACGAGGGTCTGCTGGAGAGCGTCCTGCTCGTCGAATCCGATGGTGGAGAAGATCGTGGTCGCGTAGTAGAAGATCGCGTTGATCCCGACCAGCTGCTGCAGGGCGGCCAGGCCGATGCCGACCCAGACGATGCGCTGCAGGTTCGATCCGCTCGGGGTGAGGAGGGAGCGGAATCCGCCGCCGCCGTGTTCCCCCAGCGAGCGGCCGATCTCCTCGACGCGCTGATCGACGCCCTGCTCGCCCACGGTGCGCACGAGCACCGCCCGGGCCTCGTCGAGCCGGCCACGGGCGATGAGGAAGCGCGGCGACTCGGGCGTCATGAGCGAGGCGATCAGGTAGATCGCGCCACCGATGGCCACCGAGAGGAAGGCCCACTGCCACACCTCGAGGTCGAGGCCCAGGATCCCCAGGTGGGAGGTCGACAGCGGCGCGTCGCCGTCGGGGGCCGGGGCGGCGCCGAGCATCGCGTCTCCCAGCAGACCGCAGACGAACAGCCCGATGATCAGCATGAACTGGCGCAGGGAGACGAGCATGCCGCGCATCGAAGCGGGCGAGGTCTCGGAGACGTAGGCGGGGGCGATGGTCATCGCCGCGCCCATCGCCATCCCGGAGAAGAGGCGCCAGAACAGGAACATCGCCAGCGAGCCGCCGACGAATGCGGTGCCGACGGAGGAGACGATGAACAGGATCGCTGCGATCACCATGATCACCCGGCGCCCGACCCGGTCGGAGAGGCGTCCCGCGACGAATGCCCCGAGCACGGCGCTGAGGACGCCGAAGGCCACGGCGAAGCCGAGCAGGCCGGTGCTCGCGCCGGTGTGGAAGGCCAAGGCATTCTTGACGACGTTGAGCGCCATCGCGTCCCAGCCGAACATGAGACCGGATATCGACGCGGCCAGCGCGGCGCCCAGTGCGCGGCGGCGCGCGGCGCGCGGGACGGCGGGCCTCGCCGCCGTGGGTGAAGAGACGGTGGAAGCAGGGGTCGGGCGGGTCATGCGATCAGGTCCTTTCCTGGTCGACAGGGGCGTCGGGGCGTCTGCCCGACACGGTCGGGCGCGGGAGTCAGGCCCGCGCGGTGCCGCCTCGCGGTCAGAGCACGAAGAGGGCGGCGCCGGCGGCGCCGGCGAACGCGTCGAGGCGGCCCCGGATCAGCGGCACCAACGGGAATCTCTCCCCCACTCCCTCGGCGACGAGGGGACGGACGGCCTCGAGCAGACGATCGTCGGTGTCGAAGAGATCTCCGGTGAGGATGACCTCGTCGGGGTCCACCAGCGTGGTCGTGAGGACGAGGGCGCGCGCGATCGAGCGCGCCACACGGTCGAGGACCGGTCGCAGCGCCGTCGGGTGGGCGGCGATCGCCCCGGGCAGCTCGGACGGGGAACGCAGCACGATCCCGTGGGTCCGGAGGGCGGCGAGCACGGCAGGGGTGGAGGCGACCGTCTCCAGGCACCCGGATCGTCCGCAGCGACAGGTCATGCCGGGGTCCTCGACCGGGAGGTGGCCCACCTCCCCCGACATGCCCGTCGCGCCGAGGTCGAGAGCGCCCTCACGGACGACTGCACCGCCGACGCCCTGATAGCAGCGCACGTGCAAGGTCGTGCGTCCGTCCTCGGTGCCCGCAAGGTGCTCCGCGAACGCGGCGAAGCGGGTGGTGTTGTCCACCTGGACGGGAACGCCGTGACGCGCGGTGAGGTCGCCGACCAGGGCGTGCCAGGGGGCGCGCTCCGGACGGGTGAGGGAGACCGGGCCGGAGACGCCCAGGCCGATGCCGCGCAGGGCGGGGGTGCGCTGCGGGAGCTCGAGCCCGTCGAGCAGCTCGTGCACGATCCGGTGCCGGGGGCCGACGCCGAGGTCGTCCTCGTGGGCGCGCTCCTCCTGCCCGAGCGTCTCGCCGAGGATGTTCAGGGTGACCACGCGGACCGCGCCGTGGGCGAGGTCGATGCCGATCGCGCGCACGGCGTCGGGATCGACGGCGAGGCGCTCGGTGGGGCGACCGCGACCGTCCTGCTCGTCGTGCCCGACCACCACGATCGCGCCCTCGTCCGTCAGGCGGGTCAGGACGGCGGAGACGGTGGAACGCCCCAGCCCCGTCGTCTCGGCGATCCGGGCGCGGGTCAGCACCCCGCCTGCGTGGAAGGCCTCGATGACCTCCCTCTCGCGCGCAGAGGCGGGAACCTGATGCGACCCCGTCGTGGACATGGCGACCACGGTAGAGGGAGCGATTTCTTCCGGGCGTCAGGTGCAGAATTAGCGCCCGAATGTCGCTCACCTCACATCTGATGGCCGCCCTCGCACCGCGGCTCCGAGTGCTGATGGCTCGGCAGACCCGCGGCCGCATCACCGCTCGCAGGGCGTCTCCGGCGGCGCCGCCGACGACTGCTCTCCGTGTGCCGGCGACAGCGCCTCGTGCGCATGCCTCGCCCCGAGCGATCATGCCCACCCGCCCCGTGCCGATCCCCGGTGCAGCGGGAACCGCGCCCGCGATGCGGCTGACGTCGCGCGACGACAGGCGTAGCGTGCCCACATGGCTCCCGATGCGCAGTCCGTCCCGACCTCCACTCCCGACATCACCGCCGACGTCGTCGTCCTCGGAGCCGGCCCCGTCGGCGAGAACGCCGCCCAGTACGCGATCGAGGGCACCGAGCTGACCGCGGTGCTGGTCGAGGGCGAGCTGCTGGGCGGGGAGTGCTCCTACTACGCCTGCATCCCCTCGAAGGCCCTGCTGCGCCCGCCGTCGGTGGCCGACGCGGCCGCGCACCTGCCGGGCATCACCACCCCGACGGTGCAGCGCGAGGAGCTGCTGGCCCGGCGCGACACCTGGGTCTCCCACTACGACGACTCCGGCCAGGTGCAGTGGGCCGAAGGTGCGGGAATGCAGGTGGTGCGCGGGCACGGCCGGATCGCCGGCGAGCGCGAGGTGCTCGTCGAGCCCGGCGACGGCACGGCGCCGACCCGCGTGCGGGCCCGTCGCGCCGTGGTGCTCGCGACCGGGTCGCGGGCCGTGATCCCCGAGCCGCTGCAGGCCCTCGCCCCCTGGACCTCGCGCGATGCGACCGGGGTGCAGGAGGCCCCCGAGCAGCTGGTGATCGTCGGCGGCGGCGTGGTCGCCGTGGAGGCCGCGACCTGGATGGCCGCGCTCGGATCCCAGGTGACGATGCTGGTGCGCGGCACCGGTCTGCTGACCGGCTTCGAGCCCTTCGCCGGGAAGCACGTGCTCGACGGCCTCGAGGCGCTCGGCGTCACCGTCGAGCTGGGAACCTCGGTGGTCTCCGGCGAGCGCGCCGCGGTCCGGGAGACCGGGCTCGGGCGGATCCACGGCGGGCCGGTCCGGCTCCAGGTGGAGGACGCTCACGGCCGACGGGACGTCACCGCCGATGAGATCCTGTCCGCCACCGGTCGCCGCCCCGCGCTGGGGGACATCGGGCTCGAGCACCTCGGGCTGAGCCCCGAGGACATCACCGGCGCGCCCCGCCCCACCTCGGACGATGCGACCGGCGCACCGCTTCCCGCCTGGCTGCACACCGTGGGCGATGCCGGCGGCGAGGCACCGCTGACGCACTGGGGCAAGTACCGCTCCCGAGTGATCGGCCAGGCCATCCGCGCCGGCGCGACCGGGGAGACGCCGGAGCCGGTGCCCGAGACGGTGCCGGTGCCGCAGGTGGTGTTCACCGATCCGCAGGTCACCTCCGTCGGCCTCACCGAGACGGCGGCCCGCCGGGCCGGGCACGCGGTGGTCACCGCACAGGTCCCCTACAGCGGGGCGGCCGGGTCCGCGCTGCTGCGCGACGACGTGGCCGGCACCGCCCAGATCGTGGTCGACACCGACACGAGGACCCTGGTGGGTGCGACATTCGTCGGCCCCGACGCCTCCGAGGTGATCCACTCCGCGACGATCGCGATCACCGGCCAGGTGCCCGTGCACGTGCTGCGGCACGCAGTGCCGAGCTTCCCGACGGTCTCCGAGCTGTGGCTGCGGCTGCTGGAAGAGCTGCCGCGGGAGCTGCGGGTCGGCTGAGCCGGGCGCCGCGCGTCGGCCGAACCGGGCACCGCGCGTCGGCCGAACCGGGCACCGCGCGTCGGCCGAACCGGGCGCCGCGCGTCGACGGGACCGAGCGCCGCGCGTCGGCGACACCGGGCACCGCGCGTCGACGACACCGGGCACCGCGAGTCGACGGAACCGGGCGCTGCGGGCGGGCTGAGCCGGGCCCGCAGCTCGGCGCCTCCGCCGCTGTCTCTCGCACCTTTGGAGGAGATGACAGATCGCACTGGTCGCGAGCCGTGCCGATCCGGTGGAATGGGGATCGACAGCACCCGTCGGCCCCGTGCCGGTCGACCCTCGGAGGATCATGTTCGCCACGTCCAGACGCCGGCGCCGGCTGCGCCGTGCCCGACCCGGCGACGGCAGTGCGCTGCGCGACCTGCGCTGGTGGCACCTGCTGACCCGCACCCAGTTCTTCCTCGAGCCGTCCGAGGAGCAGGGCAGACCCGAGCGCTATGCCGTCGACGTCCGGTACCTCGCCTCGGAGCTCGAGGGCGGGAAGCTCGCCGAGGGCTCACGGCACGCTCCCGTGTCCCTGTATCGCGACGGGGTCCAGCAGCACATCGCGAATCCGCCGGTGGCCTTCGCCGTCCCCGGCGGCATGATCGAGGTGGCCACCAGCGCGTACGGCCTGACCCGCATGCACCACGTGCCCGAGGACGGCCCCGCCCGTGCCCTGCGTCCGCACCCTGGGTCGCTCGAGGGTCTGCGGGCCCGCTTCGGCCGACGGTTCCCGCGGGCCAGTGCCATGATCGGCGCCCTCGCCATCGTGGTGCTGCTGGCGGGCCTGGTGCTGATGGTCCCCCAGGCCGCGGAGCTGGTCACCGGGATGGAGGTGGTGGCCGAACGCGTCGGCACCTTCACCTCACCGATCTCGCTGCCGGTCTGGGCGAACACGACCGTTTTCATCGCGGGCATCCTGGCCGCGACCGAGCGTGCACTCACGCTGCGCAACCACTGGCTCATCGACGCCGACACCACCTGGATGGCCTTCGACTGACCAGACGCGCGACCGCGTCACCGCAGTGCGCGAGTCCTCGCGCCGGACGAAGCCCCTCGCGGCGATGCCGACATCCCATCCCGCGCCGACACCCGATCCGAGGAGCAGGAGACGATGTCCGCACAGCACGAGACGATCACCCCCACCACGATCTGGTTCGACTCCGAGGGGGTGCGCTGCGCCGGTCAGCTCTATCGACCACCGAACCCTGCCGGCGCACCTCCGCTGGTGGTGATGTGCCATGGCGTCGGCGGGACCGCTGCCCGTCTCCGCAGGCAGGCGAGCTCCCTCGCCGAGGCCGGGTTCGCAGCGCTGGCCATCGATTACCGAGGCTGGGGTGACAGCGACGGCACACCGCGTCACGTGCTGGATCTGGCAGGCCAGCGCAAGGACCTGCGCAGCGCGATCGCGTCGGCCCGCCGGCTGGAGGGCGTCGACACCGACCGGATCGCCCTGTGGGGCGTCTCACTCGGCGGCGCCCACGTCGTGCACCTCGCCTCCGAGGGCGCTGCGATCTGCGGCGTGATCGCGCAGGTGCCGTTCAACGGATTCCCGCGCAGGATCGAGGGCCGCGGCCCGCGGCAGACCGTCCGGCTCCTGGCCGCGATCACACGGGACCGGCTGCGGCGCCGCCGCGGGAAGGGTCCGCACTACATCCCGATGGTCGGCCGACCCGGCGAGCTCGCGCTGGTCACGTCCGCAGACGCGGCCCAGCACGTGGAATCGCTGGGCGCGGAGGAGGGCGCACCGAGTGTCATCGCCCCGGGCGGCGTGCTCGACATGATGCGCTATCGGCCCAGCGACCTCGCCCACCGGCTCAAGGTCCCCCTGCTGGTGTGCGTGGCCGCCTACGACACCGAGACGCCGCCCGAGCTCGCCGCGCAGATCGCCGGGCGCGCGCCGCACGGTCGGCTGCGGTCGTACCCCGCGACCCATATGGACTTCTACGGCGACCCGGATCTGTGGTCGCGCGTGGTCGGTGACCAGGTGGCGTTCCTGCGCGAATGCTTCGAGGGGTGAGGGTGTCGCCCCAGCCGCGCTCGGACGGCGCCTCGTGACCTCCTCGGGCACCGGTCCCGGGGGCACGCTGCAGTCGGGCTGCATCCAGTGGCGCTATGCCAGCAGCCACCGCCGATACGGAGGGGACCTGCTCACCGAGCGCCCGTGGATACGACGACCCCACCGGCACGACCGTCGACCCGGCACGACCGTCGACCCGGCACACCCGTCGACCCGGAACACCCGTCGACCGGAACACGCCCTCCGTCGGCTCCCCGCACGACGAGAATTCGCTCGCCGAACGAGATCGCCGCCTCCTACTCTCGACCCGTGACCTCCGAGCCCGCCACTCCCCCGCCCCGTGCCGCCCCCGATGCCCTGTACTCGGACCCGCGCCTCGCGGCCTGCTACGACACCTTCGACGGCGAGCGCGACGACCTCGACCACTACGAGGCGATCCTCGCCGAGCTGGACGCACGCTCCGTGATCGATGTCGGGTGCGGAACGGGAACGCTGGCCGTGCGGCTCGCGGCCTCGGGCCTCGACGTCACGGGGGTCGACCCCGCCGCGGCCTCCCTCGAGGTGGCGCGCAGCAAACCGTCGGCCGAGATCGTGCGTTGGATCCACGGCACCGTCGGAGACCTCCCCGAGCTCGTGGCCGATGCCGCGGTGATGACCGGGAACGTGGCGCAGGTGTTCACGACCGATGAGGCCTGGTCACACACCTTGCAGGGGATCCGTGCCGCGCTGCGTCGGGGCGGGCACCTGGTGTTCGAGTCCCGTCGGCCCGAGCGTCGCGCCTGGGAGGAGTGGCAGGCCGAGACGGCTCAGCAGGCGTGGGACGTGCCGGGCACGGGTCGGGTCATCTCCCGCCCTACTCGCTTCGAGGTCGACCTCCCTCTGGTCACCTTCGCCGATGAGTTCACCTTCCTCGACGGTGCGACGCGCACCTCGACCACCACGCTGCGCTTCCGGGAGGAGCACGAGCTGCGCTCCTCCGTGGAGGCGACGGGCTTCACCGTCGTGGAGATCCGGCAGGCCCCTGACCGCCCGGGCCGCGAGTTCGTGGTGATCGCCCGGGCGGTCTGACGAGCTCCGCGCGGGGCCCGGGCATGCACGATTCTCGCTGCGGTCAGCACGCTCTCTACCGGGCCTCAACGTATCCACTGGCGCTCTATGAGCAAGCTGGTTCCTATACGACGGAGATTGCTCGCGGAGCGCCAGTGGATACGACAGGCGCGGAGTGCCGCACCCGCGCGGCCGATCGGCCGGGCACGCTCCCTACCGGACACGCCTCCCCGCACGTCAGGCACCCCCAGGCATCCCCCCAGGTCAGGCCCCAGGTCAGCCCTGCTGGTCGGTGCCGGTGTAGAAGCCGTAGGTGGCGTCGGCGCGCTGCTGGGCGACGTCGGCGTCCTCGCCGGAGGCGGTGTGGGCCACGGCCCAGCCGTCGGCCGCGCCGCGGTAGAAGGACTTCCCCTCGTCGGTGACCGCCCAGCCCTCGGCCTCCGAGGGGGCCAGCGAGCCGTCGGTCGCCCCGAGGTGGAGGGCGAGGCCCAGCAGTCCGCCGTCCCAGCCGACGCCGGTGGCGCCGGGCCCGAAGGTCTCCCACATCTCGGCGGGGATGTCCGCGGTGCGGCTGACGTGCTCGAGCTCGAACCGGGTCTGCTCGCCCTCGGCAGCGAGCCGGACGGTCACCCACGAGACCGCGCCCATCATCTCCCAGGTGACGCGGTACTCGGCCGCGCCGTCGGCGGGCGGCTCGCAGACCAGGATCTCGCCGCCGGCGTTGCCCTCGAACTGGTAGCGGCCGCCGAGGCGGAGATCCCCGCTGATCGGCAGGAACCAGCGCGGGATGCGCTCGGCGGAGGTGACGGCGTCCCAGACGTCGTCGATCGCGGCGGGGTAGGTCTGTTCGAGGCTCTGGACGTGGGAAGGCTCGCCGTCGACCTCCTCGGTGCGGTAGCTGCGGCTGACGGATGCGAGCTGGGTGGGGACGTCGACCATGTCAGGTCTCCTTCGGTGTGGTGCCGGATGGGTGTCGTCGGTGCTGGGTGAGGACGTCGACCATGTCAGGTCTCCTTCGGTGCGGTGCCGGATGGGTGTCGTTGGTCGTGGGTGGAAGTCAGGTCCCCCTCCGCCGCGCCGCCAGCACGATGCCTCGGTAGGCGAGACCGACCGCGACCAGTCCCAGGCCTGCCACGATGGAGCGTCCGGGCAGGGCCGCGACCAGCACCAGACAGCCGACCAGGCCCACCACCTGCAGGAACCTCGGATACAGCCGCCACTGCCCCTCCTGGGTGAACGCGGCGAGGTTCGCGACCGCGTAGTACAGCAGCACCCCGAAGGCCGAGGCGGCGATCGCGACCAGCGCGTCGGAGGCCAGCAGCACCAGGGCCAGCACGGCCAGCGCGGCCACGATCTCGGCGCGCTGCGGCACCGCGTAGCGGTTGCTGGAGCGCGAGAGGTACCGGGGCAGGTCGCCCTGGCGGGCCATGGCGAGGACAGTGCGGGAGACGCCGGCGATCAGGGCCAGCAGAGCTCCGGCCGCCGCGGCCACCGCCCCGATGGTGATGATCGCGTGCCAGACCCCTCCGGCCTCGACCGACTCCAGGGCGGTCAGGAACGGGGCCGGCCCCCATCCCTGGCCTCCGGGAGCGGGGCCGACGAACACGAGCAGGATCGACAGCGTCAGGTACAGCGTGCAGACCGCGGCCAGGGCGACCAGGATCGCGCGGGGGATGGTGCGGCGGGGTTCGATGACCTCTTCGCCGAGGGTGGCCACGCGGGCGTAGCCGGCGAAGGCGAAGAACATGATCGCGGCGGCCTGGAGCACGGCGAGCGCGATCGCGACGGTGCCGCCGGAGCCGGCGCCGAGCGCCCCGGCCAGGCCGCCGTCCCATAGACCGGCGTTCTGACCGGCGAGAGGCCCGGGGATGGTCGACAGATGGGTGGCCCCGGCGTCGCCGTCGGTGGAGTCCAGCCCTTCGGTGGGGTCGATCGGCGCGCGGGCGAGGCCGACGACCAGGCGCCCTGCGGTCAGCACGAGCGCGGCGATCGCCACGGTGACCAGGACCCGGGCGAGCGCCGCGGTGCGCGTGATGCCCATGAGGTTCACCGCGGTCAGGGCGATCACGACGACGGCGGCGACCGGGCGCTGGGCCGGTTCGGGCACCAGGTAGGCGGCGACCACGAGGGCCATCGCGGCGCAGGAGGCGATCTTGCCGATCACGAAGCACCAGCCGGCGAGGAAGCCCCACCAGGGGCCGAGCTGCTGATTGGCGAAGTGGTAGGTGCCGCCGGAGGACGGGTGCTGGGCGGCCAGCTGCGCCGTCGAGGTGGCGTTGCCCAGGGCGACCACGGCGGCGATCAGCACGGCCAGCGGCGCCAAGGTGCCCACCAGGTCCTGCGCGGCGCCGAGGGAGACGAAGGCGCCGGCCCCGATCATCGAGGCGAGCCCGATGACGACCGCGTCCCCGAGACGCAGGCGACGGACGAGAGCCCCGGAGGAGGCGGGGCCGACGGAAGTGCTCATGGGTCCATTCTCAGCGAGGGATCGGGTGATGGCCACGGGGCCGGGCGTCGGGCCGTCGGTCGCGCGGGCGCTCGATCCCTCGGCCGCGGCTCAGTCCTGGCGCCCGGAGCCGTGGCCGATGCCGCTGTTGCTGCCCGGACCGGAGCCGTTGTTGTTGCCCGGGCCGCGATTGTCGTTCTCGCGGGGGCCATTCCCGTGGCCGTGGCCATGACCGTGCCCGTTTCCGTGCCCGTTTCCGTTTCCGTGCCCGTTTCCGTGCCCGTTTCCGGGATGCCCGTCGTCGTCCCCGCCGTCGTCGGGGAAGCCGGCGTCCAGGCCCACGATCATCGGATCATGATCGGAGGAGCCGAACACGCCGCCCTCATAGAGGTCGGTAGCGTTGTTGTGGAACCGCGAGTACTGGGTCATCACGGATTCGGGGCCGTTGATCTGCCAGTCGGTCGCGCCGGTGACCCGTTCGGCACCGTCCGCATCGGCGAGCAGGTGGTCCAGCGAGCCGACCATGCCGCCGTAGCTGTAGGACCAGCCCTGCGGATCGTAGGTGTCGCCGAGGTCCACGTAGCCCTGCTCGTAGAACAGCTGCAGCGGCTCCTCCTGGGTGTAGGCGTTGAAGTCGCCGCCGTGGAAGACGTCCTGGACCCCGAGCTCGTCGGCGGTGGCCTCGCTCCAGGTCAGCAGCGCTTCGGTCTGTTGCAGGCGTGAGGTGCGGGCGTTGCCCTGGACCGGATCGTCCTCGAGATCGGCATCCTCCGCGTCCTCGGATCCCTTGGACTTGAAGTGGTTGATGGTGAAGAAGAACGGCTCGCCCTCGAGCTGGTCGTCGCCGGTGCCCTGCACGGGCACGAACACCTGGCCGATCGGCTCGCGGGCGTTGTCGAACGCCTCATCACCAGCCAGGATCTGGACCTCGCCCGAGGGTTTCACCGCCGCGGGCTGGTAGATGATCGCGTTGGTGATCACGTCCTGACCGCCGTCCAGGCCCTGGGCGGCGTAGGCGTCGCCGGTGGGCACGTAGTCCCAGGTGCCCTCCCCGTCGCGCTCGTTCAGCGCGGCGACCAGGGTGGCGGTCGCCTCGTCGGGCGTCTCCCCGAGCCGGGCGGAGTTCTCGATCTCGGTCAGTCCCACCACCTCGGCGCCGGTGCCGGAGATCGCCTCGACGATCTTGGTCTGCTGACGCTCGAGGTCGTCGGCTCCCCAGGCGCCGCGCAGGTCGCAGCCGCCGCGCACGGTGGTGCCCTCGCCGTCCATGTTGGTGTAGGGCTCGCAGCCGGGGGTGTCCTCCCCCAGCGTGGTGAAGTAGTTCAGCACGTTGAAGGTGGAGATCTGCAGGTCACCGCCGACCTCGTCGGGCGCGTCCTGGCGGGTGTCCTCGAAGTCCACGCCATCGGTGTCGGCCCCGCTCCACGGGGTGGTGGTGTTCAACCGCCACTGGTCGAAGGAGTAGGAGACCACGACGGGGTCGGTGAAGGTGGCGGACGCTCCGACGCGCACCGGCTCCTTCGTAGTCAACCAGCTCATGGGCTGTTCGGGGTTCTCGGTGAAGTTCGTGGTACGGCCGTCATCCAGCAGCACCAGGTTCTGGGCCTGCTGCTCGAAATAAGCGGTGGCCTCCGCGCCGGGGGCCATGATGTCCCCGGCCTGCTGCAGGGGCTCGTCGCCGATGGCCAGACCCACCTCGCCGTACTGATTGGTGGCGTACACATCGGTGACGGTGAAGTCGCCCTCGCCGGGCAGGTACAGCATGTGCTCGAGGCTCTCGCGCCGGGTCTCGTCGGTGGGGAAATCGCCCTCGAGGGTGGTCGGCTGGACCGTCTCGAGCGGCTCGGTGAGCTGCTCCAGGCCCTCGGCGCCGACGGAGACCTGGGTGGAGCCGTGGTATTCGGAGACCTCGCCGGTCACGCGCACGGAGTCGCCGATGCTGACCTCAGTGGAGGTCTCCGGGGAGTACACGAACAGCGCGGTGGAGCCCTCGTGGGAGGAAAGGTCCACCTCTCCCCCGGTGCCGCCGGTCTGGATGACGTAGCCGTCCAGGCCGCCGTCGGCGTAGACCGCGGTGACCACGCCCTCGGTGATCACGGAGGTGCCGTCCAGCGGGCTCTCGGCGCCGGTGCCCTGGATCTCCGCGATCGTCGCGGCGGTGGGATCGGCCGGCGGGTCCTCGGGATCACCCGGGTCGCCCGGGTCCCCGGGGTCGGTCGGCTCGGCGCCTGAGGGCGTGGGGGTGGGCTCCCCGGTGACGAAGTCGGTGGAGTTCTCGCCGGTGGCCTCGACACGGGAGACCGAGGTGGCATTGGTGGTCGCGGGAGCAGGCGCTTCGCCGGAGAAGGTGACGGCCTCTCCCCAGCCGACGAGGTCCACCACGGCCGGGTCCTCGGCGCAGGTGGCGCCGTGGCACGCGAGCTCCCCCGCGGCGTTGGACAGGGCGAACACGCCGCCGGAGCCGGAGGCGTTGATGCCGCCGACGAGGTCGGCCTCGGGCAGCGGTTCACCGTTGCCGTTGCCGTCGGCGAGCTCGATGAGGAAGGTGCCGCCGGCCGAGACGGTCCCTTCCAGGGCGAGGGTGTTGTGGAAGCTGCCGGTCTTCGAGGCGTACTGCAGCGACCAGCCGTCCAGGGAGAGGTCCTCACCGCTGGTGTTGCGCAGCTCGACGAAGTCGTTCTGCACGGTGGCGCCGGAGTTGCCGCCCCCGCCGTAGACCTCGTTGATCTGCAGGTCACCGGGTGCGACCACGGCGGCCCGGGCGGAGGGGACGAGGCCGGGGGTGAGGCTGATGCCGAGGGCGAGCGCGGCGGCAGCGGACCCGACGCGGGCCAGATGCGTGCGCAGCGCGGCGCCGTGGGTGGGGGTGCTCATCGCGGGGAACTCCTGGGGGTGGGGATGGGGTGAGTCTGCTGCGGGGGTCCGACGGACGGGGCGGATATCGCTCCTGTCCGACGGGCGTCGTGCGGCCGTCGGGCGGGCGGGCGTCGGGCAGCCGTCGGGAGGTCGTGCGGTCGGGCGGCCGTCGGGAGGTCGTGCGGTCGTGCGGTCGTGCAGTCGTGCGATTCGAGTGCGACGTCCGGAACGTCTCAGCTGGGTCGAAGGGTTCCGGACGTCGCACTCTGCGGGTGGAAGGGGACTTCCCGGCGGCGGGCCGAATGCTGAGCGGCGGGCCGCTCATCGAGAACGACGTTCGGAACGGATTGACCGACGCAATGTGTTCGGAACGTCGTTCTCGATGGGTGCGCAGCACCGGATCGGGCGGGGTGGGTCAGCGGCGCATCAGGCGGTGACGCAGACCGAGCGCTCCCAGCCCGGCGAGGGTGAGGAACCCGATCACCGCGGCGAGGGGGCCGACGTCGGCGCCGGTGCGGGCGAGGCCCGCCGGGGTCTCGCCCGCCGTGGTCCCGTCCGTGGAGGCGCCGCCCGTGGTGTCGTCGACGGCCGGGGTGACGGTGCCATCGTCCTGGGGAACGTTGCCCTGGTCACCACCCTGAGCGCTGTCCTCGCCCTGGCCGTCACTGCCCTCGTCGTCGCCACCCTGAGCGCTGTCCTCGCCCTGGTCGTCACTACCCTCGTCGTCGCCACCCTGAGCGCTGTCCTCGCCCTGGCCGTCACTGCCCTGGTCGTCACCGCCCTGAGCGCTGTCGTCGCCCTGGTCGTCACCGCCCTCGTCGTCGCCACCCTGAGCGCTGTCGTCGCCGCTGTCACCGCCGTCACTCGGCGGCGGAGTGGCGTCCTCGCCGTCATCCGTGGCGCAGCCGTCGGGCGCTCCGCCGGAGGTCCAGGTGAAGGAAGGGATGTCGAAGGTGATGTCGGTGCCGGTGTCCGGGATCGCGGTGATGCTCAGCGGCACCTCGGTGCCCTCGGGCACGCACAGCCAGTCCGTCAGCGTCACGTCACCATAGGCGCGCCCCAGGTCCTCGACCATCTCGTAGGGCGCCTCGAAGCTGCCGTACTCGCCGGCGTCGACGACGACGGTCTCGATCCGGGGAGCGCCGAGGCTCAGGGACTCGAGGCCACCGATGCGCAGCACCGGGTCACGGTCCACCCCCGCCGCGGAGTCGTACTCGCCGGCGTCGAGGATCTGCAGGTCCAGCTGGCGCTGCGAGTAGTCGGGCTCGAGGTTCTGATGCGCATCGAGGTACTGGACGAAGGCGTCGCGGTCCAGCACGCCGGAGTCGCTGACGTCGGCGGCCTCGGAGAGGGTCCACATGTTGTCGCCGCCCTCGAAGAGGAAGCTGGCGGTCACGATGGTGTAGGTGCCCTCGAGGTCGATCGGCTCGTCGTCGATCCGGACCGAGGTGATGTGCTCGTCCATCCCGGCGGTCGAGTCGAAGGTGTACTCGACGTTGTTCGAGACGCTGAAGGCGAGGAACTCGCTGGTGGGTGCTCCGGACTCGTCACGCTGCCACTGCTCCTCGAGCATCTGGACGAACTGGGCGCCGGTGACCTCGCCGGTGTTCAAGGTGTTGCCGAAGGGAACCATGGTGTTGGCCTCGGCGTAGGTGACCACACCGTCGCCGTCGGCGCCGGCCGCGTCGTACCAGAGCTCGGCGCGGATGCCGCCGGGGTTCATCCAGCCGATCACCTCGTGGTCCTGTTCGGCTCCCTTGTTCTCCAGCCACCACGTCATGGAGTCGGCGAGCATGTCGCCGGCGGCGGAGTGGCGGGAGCGGTCATCGCCCTTGGTGTTGGCCTGGTCGGTGACCGGGGCCTGGGTCCGGCGGATGCCGTCCTCGTCGTATGCGGCGACGGTGGAGTCCCAGGAGGTGGTGATGTCGTCGGCGATGGTGCCGACCTCGACGGAGCCCTCCTCCTTCGCGTTCTCGACCGCTTCGGCGACGACGGTGGAGGCCTTCTCATAGGTGTCGTTGCCCGCGCAGGTGGCGGGGTCGGTGTTCTCGGTGGGAATCAGCTCGGTGCCGCTGTCGACCACGTCCCAGTCGTCGTCCCCGAGCTGCAGGGTGACCGAACCGAGGTTCGCGCCGCTGGAGCCGGTCTGGACGATCGGACGGACCTCGCCGTCCTGGCCGGGAACGGGGGCGTCGTAGGCGTAGGTCTGGTGGGAGTCGCCGTTGAAGATCGCGTCGACCTCGGCCGACGTCTCCGTGACGATCTTGTCGAAGATCGGGTCGGAGTTGGCGGGGGCCTCGCCCGGGGCCGCGTTGCCGGAAGCGCCCTCGTGGTACGAGGCGACGATGACGTCGTACTCCTCTCCGGAGCCCTCGAGCTGCTCGACGGCGGCGTTGACGGAATCGACCGGATCGCGGATCTCGAGCCCTTCGATCATGGCGGGGCTGACCTTGCCGTAGGTCTTCGTGGTCACGGCGCCGATCACGGCGACGTTCACGTCTCCTGCGTCGACGATCGTGTACGGCGTCTGGGCGTGATCGTCGGTGCCCTCGTGGAAGACGTTCGCGGCGATGTAGGGGAAGTCGGCGCTCTCGGAGATGCGGCCGTTGAGGTCGTCCTGGCCCTGGTCGTACTCGTGGTTGCCGATCGCGCTCGCGTCCACGCCGAGGGCGTTCAGGAAGTCGAGGGTCGGCTCGTCGTTCGCGACTGCGGAGACGAAGGCGCTGCCGCCGACGTTGTCCCCGGCGGACAGCAGGGCGGAATTCTCGTGCTCACCCTGCTCGGTCACGACGGTGCAGGCGAAGGCGTCGCCGGCATCGAGCGCACCATGGAAGTCGTTGAAGGTCAGCAGGGTGACCTCGTCGCCCGCTTCGGCGGCGACAGCGGCGCCGAGCGGCATGACGGCCGAGGCGGCCACCAGGGCGGCGGCGCCGAGACCCACGGACGCGCCGCGCGCAAGACGGCGTGCAGGGATGTCGAGCATGAGGAGGGCTCCTGAGGAGGGAGAGGAGGGGATGGCGGTGTGCTGCGGCTATCTCAGTCCATGCGGACCAGGACACGCCCAGGTTTCCCCGACCTGGCCGACACCTGTCATCGAATGTTCACCCTCCGGCTCGATTCGCGCTCCCGCCGTGATCGGACTGCAACAGCGGCTTTGCCGCCGCTTGACCCGGCACCTCGGCGGGCCCGCCGTCACCGACCTCCCCGCGCCTCGGCGCAGAGGGGGCGCCGCCCCGTCAGCGCCAGCGCCAGCGCCGCCCCGTCGGCGCCAGCGTCGCCCCGTCAGCGTCGCTCGGTCGGCGTCGCTCGGTTGGCGTCGGTGCCGGCGCCACCTGTCGGCGTCGGCGTCGGCGTCGGCGTCGGCGTCGGCGTCGGACCATCCCGCATCCAGCGACCTGGACCACCGGTGACCGCTTACCAGGTGTGACGCCACACCAGGTGCACCGACCATCCGGTTCCCCCACCCGTCGGAAATGAGTAGCATCGATGAGGACTTCGGACGGCCCGCCATCCCTGCGCCCGTCTCCGGCTCCGAGCCCGACCGATCTCGGGTTCGCCATCCCGGGTCGCACCCGGCACCGCCCGCAGCCCACCGCTCCTCACCCATCTCCCGCCGACGCCGGCACCCGCTCAGGGATGCCATGAGCATCCCGCGGGGAGGCCGACCACCGTCACTCCAAGGAGTCAGTCCCCATGGTCCTGCCGTTCCTCACCCCGCGCCCCACCGTCCCCGCGAAGGACGGCGCGAGCTGGCCGCACGTGATCATCCTGGGAGGCGGCTTCGCCGGTGCCCATGCCGTGGGCGCCCTGCGCGACGCCCGCGTGCGCGTCACCCTGATCGACCGCAATGTCTACAAGACGTTCCAGCCGCTGCTGTACCAGGTCGCCACCGCCGGACTGAACCCGGGCGACGTCACCATGTTCCTGCGCGGGCTGTCGCTGAAGGTCCCGAACATGCGCTACCGCCAGGGCGAGATCGAGGGCGTCGAGCCCGAGCGCAAGGTGGTCCGCCTCAACGAGGGGCAGAAGGGCGTCCAGGAGCTGACCTACGACTACCTCATCGTCGCCAACGGTGCGACGACCACCTACTTCGGCACCCCCGGCGCCGAGGAGCACGCGATGCCGATGTACACGCGCTCGCAGGCGCTGGCCATCCGCGACCGCGTCTTCTCCGAGCTGGAGCGCTCCACCCGCGAGGACGCGCCCATCCACGACAAGCTCAACGTGTGCATCGTCGGCGGCGGGCCGACGGGAGTCGAGATCGCCGGGGCGCTGGCGGACTTCCGCATGCAGGAGCTCGACATCCTCTACCCCGAGATGGACCCGGGGACCCTGCAGGTCACGGTGCTGAACCGCGGCGATGAGCTGATCAAGGAGTTCTCGCCGGAGTTCCGCCAGTACGCCGCGGACGAGCTGGAGGATCGCGGCGTGAGGCTGCGGCTGGGCCACGGCGTGAAGTCCGTCGGCTACGACCATGTGGTCCTCGACGACGACACGGTCCTCGAATCCGACATCACCATCTGGGCCGCGGGCGTCGCCATCCCCACGTCGGTCAAGGAATGGGGGCTTCCGCAGGACAAGCGCGGCCGCCTCGCGGTCGACGATTACCTGCAGGTCAAGGGCTTCCCGGGCGTATACGCCGCGGGCGACATCGCCAGCCAGGACGACCCCCTCCCCCAGCTCGCGCAGCCCGCGATCCAGACCGGCCAGGCGGCGGCGAAGAACATCGCCGCGGAGGTCGCCGGCAAGTCGCGCAAGAAGTTCTCCTACACGAACCTGGGCACCATGGCCACGATCGGCCGCCACGCCGCGATCGCGGAGATCCCCGTGATCGGCGGGCTGACCGGATCCCTCGGCTGGTCGGCCTGGCTGGGCGTGCACATCGTCAAGATGATCGGCCACCGCAACCAGCGCGCCGTCGCGATGAACCTGATCTCGCTGTACGGCGGCACCCGCGCCACCCACCAGCCCAATCCCGTCGTCGGCGAGGTGGATTCCCTGCGCGCGGCCCGGATCTTCGAGGCACAGGCCCCGCACCGCTACTTCGGCAAGGGCGCCCTCGCGGGCACGCCCCACACTCGCGAAGCGGCTCAGGAAGCCCCGGGCGCCCGCGACGTCTCCGACCCGATCAAGGACTGACAGGCGGGGCGGCGGCTGGGCAGCACCTGTCGTAACGCGCCGCGTCGGGAGTCCCGTCAGCCCTGCCGCGGATCGGGTTCCGCCGGCCCTGTCGAGCATCGCGAGTTGCCAGCCCTGCCCAGCATCGAGTTGCCAGCCCTCTGCCGAGCATCGAGTGTCGACAGCCCTGCCGCGGATCGGGTTCTGCCGGCCCTGTCGAGCATCGAGAGCGTCGTTCTGGGCGCCTCGGCCGACGTCGAGGCGCCCAGAATGACACTCTCGGCTGGCCGGTCCGGCCCCGTCACCGGGAATTGCGGATGAGTGCGATGAGCTGGTCGGCGTCCGCACGCAGCGGAGGCATGATGATCGTGCCCGTCGAGGTGCGCTGCCCGGCCGGCGCCCCGTCGTCGCTGCTCCGAGCGCCCGGACCTGTCGACCCGCCTGCTCCCGGCTCCGCCGACCGTGACGTTCGGGGCGCTTCGGCCCCCTCATTGCGCACCGAATGCAACGGTCGAGCGACCTCCGGCGGTCCTTCGGCATGCGAGACGCCGCCTGCGGCCGATGGGGCAGCACCACCAGCACCAGCACCAGCACCAGCACCAGCACCAGCAGCACCACCAGCACCAGCACCAGCACCAGCACCAGCACCAGGCTGCCCCACCCCCGGCAGCGGCGCGGCGTACAGCGCGGCCGTGTAGGCGGAGGAGATGCGGGCGGCGGTCTCGCGGTGCTCGGGCGTGACGTCGAGCTCGCCCTCGGCGATCTGGTCGAGCAGGTCCTCCAGCGCACGGGCCGGGGGCATGGTGTCGTCGAGCGCGAGGTGCTGCGGCGGGGTGCCCCAGGCCCCCGTCCACCCGAGCACGCGGATCACCCGGGCGCGCACGGTCAGCTCACCGGTCAGCTCCGACCAGGCCAGCTCACCCGCGCGCCGGCGGTCCCGTTCCGCCATGATCGCGCCGGCGCCCCCGGAGCCTCCCGAGTCCCCGCCGACCCAGCTGGCGGCGCCACCGGCACCCCCGCCGTCCACCAGGGCGTTCCAGCGCTGCTCGCGCAGGTGCACGCGATGGCGGCGGAGCAGCAGCACGGCTGCGGCGCCGGCCGCCGCGATGAGCACCCCGATGGCCAGGCCCCCGTACAGCCCGCTCTCGACGCGCTCGACGGTCTGCGGATCGGCGGCCAGCCCCCCGCCGTCCGAGGTGCCGGCGTCGGTGGTGTCCTCGGGGTCCTCCTCGGTGGTGGAGTCCTCGCTGGTCGACTCCGGGGAGGTCTCCTCCGCGGTCGGCTCCGCGCTGGTGGCCTCGGGGCTCTGCTCCGCCTCGTTGCCGCCGTCCTCCTGCGTGATGCCGGGAGCGCTGACCCCGTTGGCGGCGGCCGCGGGCGTCGGCTCGAACCGCACCCAGCCGTGCTCGGGACCGAACCACACCTCCGGCCAGGCGTGGGCGTTCTTGGAGCTGACGGACCATCCCGCCCCCTGCTGGTCGCCGGGGGTGAAGCCGATGGCCACGCGCGTGGGATAGCCCTGCGCGGTCATCATCAGCGCGAAGGTGGAGGCGAACTGCTCGCAGTAGCCGATGCGGTCGGAGAGGAACGATTCCAGCGGGTCCTCCCCCGGCGGGGAGTTCACGGTCAGCGAGTAGGCGAAGGAGGAGCGGAAGTACTCCTGATAGGCGACGGCGGTGTCGAAGGCGTTGTCGGCCCCGGCGTCCTCGGCGACCTGGGCGGCGAGGTCCTGGGCGATCTGCGGCACCTCTTCACGAGAGGTGTAGCCGGCCTCGAAGGGCTGCTCGAACGCGGCGGGGTCCACGCGGCGCAGCTCGTCGGCGGTAGCGGGGTTCTGCTCGGACAGGATCGTGTAGTCCAGGCCGGTCAGCGGCACGTTGGTGCGGCCGACGGCGATCGCCCCGTTGGAGGGCTGCAGGGCCAGGGCACGGCTGATGCGCGGCTCGGAGGTGTCGATCCCGCGGATGTTGTCGGGCACGGGCAGGCGGTCCCCGCCGAGGCTCTCGACGGAGAACTCGGTGCGGATGAGGTTCCCGGAGGAGGGGTCGACGGCGTTGCCGTCATCGCGGGCGTCGGAGAAGGAGGCCTCCCCCAGCGCCAGGTCCTCGCCGGCGGTGTCGTTGCGGTAGGTCTCGCCGTCGAAGGTGTTCAGGGTGCGCAGGCGCAGGTAGGAGGGCTCCGTGGCGGTGGTGGTGTAGCGGAGCACCTCGATGTCGTCCTGCTGCAGCAGGGAGCGGCGCACGGAGACGTCGTCGTCGATCATGACCGGGCCCAGCTGCGGCATGTCGCGGTTCTGCCAGCGGTTGATCACGTCCATGTCGAGGGCGACCTGGGTGGGGGCGAGCTGCGGCAGCGCCAGCCCCAGCGGCATGGCGAGCACGGCCACCAGCAGCAGGGAGGCGACGGCACCGCCCGCGGTGCGCAGCGGCCGGGGCAGGGGGCCCGCCTGCGGCCGGCGGTCGCCCGCGATGTAGACGGGATCGGCATGGACGGTGCGGGTGGCCAGGATCATCAGCCCCGCCGCCAGCGGACCGACCACCGTCCACCAGGGGCCGCCGGAGGGCTGCTGCAGGGCGGGGATCAGGATCGTCCCCATCAGGGCGAGTCCGGTCGGGGTGTGCCAGCCGAGGTCGATGAACACCAGATCGAGCACCAGGGCACCGAGCGCGAGCAGAGCGACGACGAGCACGGTCCCGCGAGCGCCGAGGGTCAGCGGCGCCATCCCCGAGGCCAGCTCGCTGAGCGCGCCGGGGAAGATCACCGACTGCTGGGCGAGCATCGCGAGCGGTCCGTCGCCGATGGTGAGCAGACCCTGGGCGGTCTCGACCACGAGCACCAGCACTGCGACCAGCACCAGCTGCAGCAGCGGCACCAGCATCTGACGGTTCACGAGGTGGCGCAGCACCAGGCCGCCGATGACCACCGGCGTCGCGGCGGTGAGGGTGAGGAGGAACCAGGAGGTGCCGGCCAGCAGGATGGACAGCGGCCCGGAGGCCAGCAGGATCGCCAGCAGCAGCAGCAGGGAGCGGCCGATGAGGGCATTGCCTCCCAGGGCGGGCCGGCCCATCAGGGGGCTCATGTCCACTCCTCCGCGTCGGCGGCGGAGAGCAGCTCGTCCAGGGTGTCGGCGGTGGTGCCGCGCACGAGCGTCCAGCTGCCCAGCTGCGAGCGGGTGGGGCCGACGGGCTCCTCGGCGGAGGCCCTGTCGCCGGCGGCGGAGGCCCCATCGCCGCCCGCGGAGGCCCCATCGCCGGCGGTGGCGGTGCGGTCGCCGGCAGTGGCGGTGCGGTCACCTGCCGCGGCCGCCCCCTCATCTGCGGTGCCGCCGACGGACTGCCCGGTCCGTGCCCGGGCGGCGGCGAGGTGGGCGGCATGCTCCTCGTGGGCGCGGCCGAAGTCGTCGCCGTCGGCGGGGCCGATGCGTCGTGCCCGACGCGGGCGGCGTGCGTCCTCGTCCTCGACCACCGGGCGCAGAGCGATGGCGGTGCGGTGGGCGGCGCGGCCGGCGAAACGGTCCAGCTCGAGCCCGGCGAAGGGCTCGCCGTGGTCGGGGCCCAGGGCGATCGCGAGCGCGGTCTGCCCGGCGGCGTGGTCGATGCCGATGCCGGTGGCGGCCACGTCGTCGTCGAAGTCGACGTCGGCGAGCGCGAGCAGGGAGGCGCGCTGCTGGACGGCGTCGGCCTCACTGCCCAGAGGGGAGGGGCCGGGGATGCCGCGGCGGCGTCCGCTGCGGGTGATCTCGTCGCCCCCGGCGTCCACGATGCGCACGTCCCAGCCGTTCAGGCCCAGGCTCTCCAGCACGGTGGCGGCGTGGGAGACCAGACGATCCTCGACATCCCCGTCGGCCTCGCCGATCTCCTCGTCGGCGCCGCCGCGGCGGGTGGTGTCCAGGACGATCACGGCGCTGTGCCCGGCGGAGGGCTCCTCCTCGCGGGTCATCAGCTGACCGGTGCGGGCGCTCGCGCGCCAGTTGATGCGGCGGACGTCGTCGCCGGCGACATAGGGGCGGGCGATGGGTCCGATCTCGCCGACCCCGGCGGAGACCGCGGACCCCATCGCACCGTCCCGGGTGATGCCGGTGGCGCGCTCCGAGGCGGGGGCGAGCTCGGCGATCACGGGCAGGCCGGTCAGGCGCAGGCCGTCATCGACGGTGCGGCGCAGGTGGAACAGACCGAACACGTCGCGCACGACGAGGCTGTAGGGGCCCAGCTGATGGCCGCCGCGGCGGCGGACCCGCAGCACGTGCGGCATCCGGCGCGACAGCGGCAGATCGCCCTGGCCGCCGAGCGGCTCGGGCAGGTGCTCGCGCACGGCGCCGCGGGCCAGCGGCAGGACGGTCAGCCACGGGGTGCCCACCAGCTCGAGCTGGATGCGGGCGACGGCGCCGACGGGCACGGCGTCGTCGATCACCTGGCGGCGGGCACGCAGCCCGATGCCGGCCAGGCCGATCCCGATCGCGCCGACCAGCAGGGCCAGCAGCAGCCCGGCGGCGAGGTAGCGGGCGGGCAGCACCCGGGTGAGGTCCGCGGCGACCCAGCACAGCAGGGCCAGGACGAGCACGACGATGCCGCGTGCCGTGGGCCGCAGGACCGTCCCGGGTGGCGGGGTCACGTCTGCGAGGTGCTCCGCAGCACCTGGTCGACCAGCTCGCCCGAGCTGGCGCCGCGCGAGAGGGCCTGCGGGGTCAGATGCATGCGGTGGCGCCACACCGGCATGATCACGGCGCTGATGTCCTCGGGGGCGACGAAGGTGCGGCCGACGAGAGCGGCGTGCGCCTTGGCGGCCCGCACCAGGTGCACGGCGGCGCGGGGCGAGGCTCCGAGGGTGACCTGCGGGTGGGTGCGGGTGGCGTCGGCCAGGCGCACCACGTAGTCGAGGATCAGCGGCGAGGCGTGGACCCGTCGGACGGCGCGCACGTGGGCGGCTATCCGCTCCGGGGTGGTGCGGGTGGAGACGGCGTCGAGGATCTCGCGGTCCCCGGCGCGGACGGGCCCGGCCTGGGCGGCGAGCATCCGGGCCTCGGCCGGCGCCACGGGGTAGCCCATGGAGGTCTGGGCGAGGAAGCGGTCGCGCTGCGCCTCGGGCAGGCGGTAGGTGCCCTCCATCTCGACGGGGTTGGCCGTGGCGACGACCATGAACGGCTCGGCCAGCTCGTAGGTCGCGCCGTCGACGCTGACCTGCCGCTCCTCCATCGCCTCGAGCAGGGCGGACTGGGTCTTCGGGGAGGCGCGGTTGATCTCGTCGGCCAGCAGGATCTGGGTGAACACGGCGCCGGGACGGAACTCGAACTCGCTGGTGGCCTGGTTGAAGATGCTGGCGCCGGTGACGTCGCCGGGCAGCAGGTCCGGGGTGAACTGGATGCGGTGGCGATCGGCTCCGAGGGTCGCGGCCAGGGACTTGGCCAGCATGGTCTTGCCGACGCCGGGGATGTCCTCGATGAGCAGATGGCCGCCGGCCAGCAGCACCAGCAGGGAGATCTGGGCGACCTCGCTCTTGCCCTCGACGATGGTGGCGATCTCGTCGATGACCTCCTGCGCCTCGGTCGCGATCTCCTCGGCCTCGGCCTCGGTGAGGGTCGCGAACGCGGCGGCCGGGGGCTCGGTGCGGGTGGGGGAATCAGCGGCGACGGCGACCGGTGCCTCGTCCTTGCTCATGGATGCTCCTTCACGTCGACGCCGATCAAGGCGGATTCACCAAAAGTTTGCCCGGTCGTGTAATGCATTTGGGCGCACCGCTCTGGGACCTCCCCTTAGAGTATGACGGTCGTCTGTGTCTTCCGAGGAGAGTTCCTGTGACCCGCAGTGCCCGTTCGGCCATCACCGGTATCGGTGCTGGTCTGGTGCTGGTCGCCTCCTGCACGCTCGGGGGATCGGCAGCCCTGGCCGCGCCCTCCGCAGGCGACATGGGACCGATGGCGCCCCCGGACGTGTGTGACACCGTGCACGCCACCGCGACCTCCGAGGTGGAGGTCGAGCAGGAGGCGACGATCCAGGCCGACTGCTTCGAGCCCGGCACCACGGTCACCATCCAGGTCATCCCGCTCGAGGGACAGGGTCCCGGAGGAACGATCGAGGCGCAGGTGCGCGACGACACCAGCATTCCTGAGCAGACCTATGAACCGGAGGCGGCGGGAGAGTTCAACGTCGCTGTCAAGGGCGTCCAGTACTCCACGGGCAAGACCGTCCAGGCGACGGCCAGCTTCACCGCCACCGATACCACCGAGGGCGACGGCGGGGATTCCGGTGGCGCCGGCGACGGCGGGGATTCCGGTGGCGCCGGCGACGGCGGAGATTCCGGTGGCACCGGCGACGGCGGCACGGGCGAGAACGGCGGTTCCGATGAGGGCACCGGCCAGAATGACAATCCTGCCCCATCCGATGGCGGGGGCGACGATGAACAGTCCGCCCCGTCCGACGGCGGCGGCGACGACAAGGAACTGCCCGAAGGCAGCGAGCAGCCCGCCCCCTCCGATGGCGGCGGCGACAAGGAGCCGTCCGGGGACAACGAGCAGCCCGTCCTCTCTGATGGCGGCGGAGAAGGGACAAGCGACGGCGTCGGCGACCAGGAGGCCGAGGGCGACGGCTCGAACGACCAGGGGAACGGCGACGTCACCGGCGATTCCGGCAACAGCGACGAGAACGCCGACAACGGATCGACCGGCCAGGACGCCGACGGCACGGCAGGCAGCACGGGACAGGACGGCACCGGGGGCGAGAACGCCGGCCAGGACGACGCCTCATCCCCGACGCCGGGCCAGGACGCCCCCGGTGCGGACGACGATCCCGCTCCGACGGCCGACGGCGAGCGCCCCGCCGGCCCCGAGGGCTCAGACGCCCCTGAACCGGCTGAATCCCCGGCGGATCTGACCACTTCCCAGCAGAACACCCTCTCCGAGGTGCTCCGCATGGGCGAGGCCCTGAGCGAGGCCGGCACGGCCGGTGCCGAGAACTCCTCCGACGCCAGCACCGACTCCTCCGACGACGGTGGCGACGATCTCGCCGAGACCGGCAGCGAGAGCAGCATCCCAGCCGCCCTGACGATCCTCGCGCTCGGGGCGGGGGCCCTCGCGATCGGGCTCAGCCGCCGCCTCCGCCGCTGAGCACCGGCCACCCTGGCCCCGGGGCCGCTTGGCCACGCTGGCCCCTGGCCTGGCCCTGGCCCCTGACCCCTGATCGAGGTCGTCATTGTGGGCGCCTCCGGGGCCAGGGATACGCCCACAATGACGCTCTCGATCCAGGAACCGCGCGGGCCGGACGGAGCGGATCGCTCAGCCCGAGGTCAGTGGAACGCCCAGCTCAGGCTCGTCGGCTCGCTCAGCCCGGGCCCGGCGGAACGCCCAGCTCAGGCTCGTCGGCTCGCTCAGCCCGGGCCCGGCGGAACGCCCAGCTCAGGCTCGTCGGCTCGCTCAGCCCGGGCCCGGCGGAACGCCCAGCTCAGGCTCGTCCGAACGCTCAGCTCGGGCCCGGCGGCTCGCTCAGCTCAGGCTCGTCGGCTCAGGCTGCTCATCGGCTCACGCTCGTCGGCTGCGGGCGGTCTGCATCGCCAACAGCAGGGCGATCACCAGCGCCCCGACCACCAGGGAGAGGCCGCCGACCGCGACCGCGCCGCTGACCCCGACCAGGGCGCCGAGCCCGGCCAGGGTGATGCCGTTGCCGGTGCGCATGCCGCTGGCGATCATGCCGTAGACCCCGACCACGCGTCCGCGCTGGTGCTCCGGGGCGCGCAGCTGGACGATGGCCTGGCCCACCGAGGTGGCTGCGAGGTTCGCGACGCCGCCGATCACCAGGGCCGCCACGGCGATCGCGTAGTGCGTGGTGGTGGCGACGATCAGGCTGGTCAGCCCGAACATCACGGCGGCGACCACGGCAGCGCGGACGTCGGCCTTGATGATCCCGGTGGCCTCGAGCAGGAATCCGCCGAGCAAGCCGCCGATGCCGTTGGCGAACAGCAGCAGCCCGTAGCCGAGGCCGCCCTCCTCCCCCGCACCGAGGGTGTCGGCGAAGTTCGGCATCGACACCGTCAGCGACGAGCCGACGCACACCGCGATCAGTCCGGCCAGCACGATCATCGCCACCAGCACCTTGTCGCCGCCGACGGTGCGCAGCACCTTCGACGTGTCCAGGATCGAGACCCGATCGCGCAGCGTGGAGCCGCTGCCGGTGTGCCCGGTGAACGGGGTGCGGATCATGAGCAGGGTCATCGGCAGGTAGAACAGCACGTTGGCGAAGATCCCCCCGGTGGTCCCCAGCACCAGCATCAGCGCCGAGCCCACGACGGGCCCGGCCAGCACGCCGAGGCTCTTGAAGGTCGCGTTGAGCCGGACGGCGCTGGGCAGTTCGCGGGGTTCGGCGAAGTCGTGGAGCATGAGCTGCTCGGCCGGTCCCCACAGCGCGCCGGCGCAGCCGTGCAGCACCAGCAGCACGCAGGCGCTCCACATCTCCAGCGTGCCGGTGAGGAACAGAGCACCCCAGGCCAGGGACACGAATGCGAACAGGCCCTGGGCGATCTGGATGATGCGTCGGCAGTCGTACTTCTCGGCGAGACCGCCGAACAGCACCGACAGCAGCAGGAACGGCAGCCAGTGGCTGATCACCTGGAAGCCGACCAGCCAGGGCGAGTGGAAGGTCTGCCACAGCACCCAGTAGGTGATGACGTGCTCGATGTTGTCGCCCATCATCGACAGCCCCGCGGTCATCAGATACGGGCGGGAATGCTTGTCGCGCAGGGGGCCGAAGCGTCGGGGGCGCAGCGTGGTGGTCATCCGCCCCTGTCCTCGACTCGTGGGAGCCGCTCCGGGCTCGCGGGCCGGTAAGCGCCGTCCCGCCGTCCTACGGTAGCCCGCGGGACGGGCTTCGGCACGTCCCGGCCGACAGGTGAGAGCGCTGCGAGGGCCCGCAGGAGAGCCGTCCGTGGATCGTCGGGGTCTGCGGTCACCGATGCCGCGTCGCCGCACCGCCCGCACGCCTCGCCCTGCGCCGCAGCACGGTGCCGGCCAGCAGGAGCGTCGCGGCGGCGACCGCAATCATCGCGCCAGCCATCGCACCGGTTCGAGCGAGCTCTCCGGGAGTCCCGGCGGTGCTCCCGTCCCGCGCATGATCACCCGAGCCGTCACCATCGGGGGCATCCGCGGAGCTTCCGCCGTCGGGTCCCTGACCGTCGGGACTCTGACCGTCGGGACCCTGACCGTCGGGACCCTGACCGTCGGGCGGCCCGTCCGGCCCGGTGGACAGCTCGTCCCCGGCCCCGACCGCATGGACGAGCACGCGGCCGTCCGCTCCGGAGAGGTCCGCCTCGCTCGCCGCCGCAGTGAGGGTGACCTGCACCCGGAGCCACCGCTCCTCGTCGCTCGGCATCGTCGTCAGCGCCCGGGTCCCCTCCGTTTCGGCGAGGCTGTCGAGGCCCTCTGCCGCCAGGAGCTCGTGCGCATCGGACGGGCACCGGTCCCCGACCCACGGCGTGGAGCACCCGGACACCGACACCGTCAGGGCGTCGTCGACCTCCGCGAGGTCGCCGCCCCCGGTGATCCCGAGCCGGATCTGCCCGGGATCGGGGGCCTCCGCCCAGACGCCGACGGTCCAGACGACACTCTGGCCGGGGGCGAGGTTCCGCATCTGCTCGGTGTCGCCCTCGGTCTGCATCCGCAGGTGCTCGCCGGTGATGAGCGTCGACTCCGCATGGCCGGGGCCGGGTGCGCCGAGCATCAGGGCTGCCGCGAGCGGGAGCAGGCCGATGCGCAGCACGGTCCGGCCCGAGGTGTCGTGCCCTGGTGCAGGACCCTCATCCTGGGGCGCGTCATCGTCGGGGGGTCCGTCCTCGGAGCGCCCGTCCTCGGACGGCCCATCGTGCGGCTGCTCGTCGTGCGGTTGCTCGTCGTCGGGAGGGACCTCGCGGGGCTCCTCGTCGTCCGCATCGGCCGGCCCGGATTCCTCGTCGTCGCGGGGCCAGAACGCCCAGACGACCAGCAGGCTCGCGCCGATCGTGAGGCCACCGAGCACGTAGGGGTCGCCGAGCCATTGGATGACCCGGGCCGCCCGGGGCACCGAGAAGATCACCCGCTGCACCTGCTGCGTGGTGTAGGGCTCGGGATCCACGGTGTCGTTGGCATCGCCGCGCATCTCGAACGTCACAGCCCCGGAGGACGCGTCGGCGTCATGGATCTCCACCACGCGGTGGGTCACCGGGAGCAGGTCCGTACCGCGATCCACGGTGACCACGTCGCCCACTTCCATCTCGGTCGCGGGGATCTCCCGGACGAGAGCGACCGATCCCGCCGGGATGGTGGGGCTCATCGACCCGGTGCGGAACATCATGAGGGAGACGTTGAACGCCCAGCTGAGGATCACGAGCACGATGCACACCGCCCCCGCGACGGCGAGGACGGTGAGCGCGAGATCTGCCAGCCGGCCGACGAGGCCTCGGCCGCCGGGTTCTGTGCGACGCACGCTCATCGCCCTCACCCGGTGACGGACGTGGCGTCCCACGTCCAGGTCTGCTCGGCGGTCTGTCCCTGCGCGGAGTTCGGGGCGTCCTCGGCCAACCGGACCTCGAAGCAGTACGCGACCATGCCTCCGGCGGCGCCGAGGGGTTGAGTGGCGACCGACTCCGTGGGGCCGGCCAGCGGCACCCAGGACTCCGGCGAGCCGACGACGAAGGCCGACGGATCCGCGAAGTCCCCCGGCTCGCAGCTCGGTCGCCCTCCGGCGACCGGATCCACGGTCACGACGCGGTGCTCCAGCGCGCCGGCCAGGTCCGCGCCACCGGTCGCGCCCTCCCCGGTCAGCGTCAGCTCACCGTCGACGGAGGTGTTCGGGGTGGTGCGGATCTGCACGGGGGCATGGACGACGGCTCCGGGATGCATCCCGGTGGCGTCGAAGGTCATCTGCCGGGTGTCGTTCCAGGCGCCGTCCACGCTCACCTCGATCGCGAATTCGCCGGCTTCGAACACGCCGCTGGTCTGCTCGGTGTCGGTCCACGCGGCGATGGTCGCCGAGGCGCCGATCCCGAAGGCGGGCCGAATGGTGGTGGTCGGCCGATCAGGAATCGAGAAGCCGTCCCGCCGACCCCCTCGTAAACTGGTCCCCTCATCCCGTCCGGCACGACCTGGAGGAGTGGACACCATGGCGACCACGAAGACCCCGACGACGATCACCGGCAGAGCGACGGCTCGTGCGGTCGGTGAGCGCCTGATCCTGCCGCTGCCCGCGGAGGCCAGTGCACAGCTGCCCTCCCGGGGCCAGGTCGCGATGGTCGGGTCGCTGGAGGATCACGAGACCGAGACCGTCCTGGAGCCCGACGGCCGCAAGGGCCACTGGATCTCGCTGGACGCTCAGCTCGCCGGCACTCTCGGTGCGGCCGACGGGACCAGCATCGCCTTCACTCTGACCACCGCGGCCACGTGGCCCGAGCCCGAGGTTCCCCAGGATCTAGGCACCGCGCTCGAGCAGGCGGACGACGTCGAGCACCAGTGGGACTCCATCACCCCGATGGCCCGCTGGGAATGGGTGCGCTGGGTCGGTGCCACGAAGAACGAGAGCACCCGCGCCAAGCGCGTGGATGTCTCGATCGACAAGCTCCGCAAGGGCAGCAAACGGCCCTGCTGCTTCGACCTGGCCTCCTGCACGGACCCGGAACTGGCCAAGAGCGGGAAGCTGATCGGGTTGGAGGGGGCCTACCCCCGGTTCGTGGACACGGGGGTGTTTACGCTGCGAGCGCTAGCTTAGCGGTGTAGGCGCGCTCGTAGGCGTTCGGGGACAGGTAGCGGCACCAGGAATGGCGGCGCTTGGTGTTGTAGCGGGTCAGCCAGCGGAACATCTTGCGGCGGGCGGTGAGCTCGTCGGTGAAGCACGCGGCGTCGCGGAGGACCTCGCGCTTCGTGGTCGCGTTGAACGATTCGGCCATCGCGTTGTCGGCGCTGGAGCCGACGGCTCCCATCGACTGGGTCACGCCGAGCCGCTGGCAGAGCTCGGCGTAGGCCTTGGAGGTGTAGACGGACCCGTGATCGCTGTGGAAGATCGCTCCTGCCAGAGATCCACGGGCCGCGGCGGCGGCCTTGAGCGCGTCGGCGACGAGGTCGGTGCGCATGTGATCGGCGATGGCCCAGCCCACCAGGCGGCGGCTGTAGCAGTCGATCACTGTGGCCAGATACAGGTTCCCGCCCCCGCCGGCCTCGGATAGCGGCAGGTAGGTGATGTCGCCGACGTAGCGCTGGTTCGGCGCCTCGGCGGTGAAATCCCGGCCCAGCAGGTCAGGAACGACCTGGTCGGCCGGCTCCGGCACCGTCGTGCGGTGCTTACGCTTCTTGACGTAGCCGCTGAGGCCGGCCTCTCGCATCACGCGAGCGACCCGCTTGTGGTTGACCCGGTCCTCGGGCGCGGCCGCGTCGTTGAGCTCTGCCGTGATCCGCGGGGCACCCTGTGCATCGTCCTTCGCGTGGATGATGCGGATCCGCTCCAGCAGCTCGCCATCGGAAGCGGCCCGCGCGGACCGAGCCGGGGCGCCTGTCTGCCAGGCGTAGTAGGAGGAACGCTCGATCTCGACGAGCTCGCACAGTCGCTTCACCGGGTAGGTGGTGGAGTGGTCGGCGACGAACTGGAAGCGACTCACCAGCGCGTCTCCCCGGCGAAATACTTCGCGGCCTTCTGGAGGATCTCCCGCTCCGTGGTGAGCTTCGTCGTCTCCGCTCTCAGCTGGGCGTTCTCCGCCTCCAGCCGGGCCACGCGCTGCTCGAGCGGCTCACTAGGATCCGACGTGGAAGCTGTCGGCGCGGACCGCAACGGGCTGTCGGTCAGCGTGCCGTCAGCCGCGGTCTTCTTTCCGGTCCCGTGGGTCTCCAGCCACTGCCGCAGCGTGCCCCGGACGATCCCGAGGTCCTCCGCGATACCGCGGACCGTCGCTCCCGGTGTCGATTCGTACAGGTCAACCGCCTGCTGGCGAAACTCTTCGGAGTAGTGCTTCCTGGCCATGGTTCATGATCTCGCTTCCCCAGCAAATGCTGGAATCAGCGTGTCCACGAACAAGGGTCAGGCCCCGAGTGAGGTCCGAGTGCCGTATCGCCCGGGGGACTACTCGTCAGGCGATGCGTTCCCAGCCGGCGGGATAGACCGCGGGCGAGTGGACGTTTGCATCGATGAGCGATCGGTACACCGCGCCATCGAAGGTGACTTCGTCGCCGATGTTGTAGGCGTCGTGCGCGCCTTGAGGCTGAACCCATTCCGGTGCGGTGGGGGCGAATTGGTCGGCCGCGGCAAAGTGCGTGGTGGTCTGGGTGGTGGTGGTGAAGGCCGCGTAGGCGGGGATGGTGAGGCCGACCAGCAGTGCGCTGGCGATCACGGCGGTGGCCCTGGCGCTCGCGGCCGGTGCGGTAGCCGTGCGCGACGTCGCAGTGCCCGGGCGCGACGGCACCGTGGGATCGTCGTCGGTGTCGTCGCTGCTCCCAGTTGGTATGCGGGCCAGGCCCAGCAGCGCGAGCAGGCCGAGCAGAGCCAGGGTAAGCGGGAAGAATCGACCGTGGGTGACCCAGACGGCGAGCTGGCCGACCCAGGGGATCCGTAGGGTGCCCACTCCGCGGACATGCTCGGTGGCGACCGGAGTGGAGTCGACGTCGTCATTGGCGTCTCCTCGCAGGATGAGGTCACCGGTATCGGTCGCGTGGTCGTAGCGGTGCAGGAGTGTGCGACCGTCCTGAACGGGGTCGTCGACCAAGAGCACGTGGCCGACGCGCAGCTGGTCGGTCGGGACCTGGCGGGTGACCACGACGTCTCCGGTCATGATGGCCGGCTCCATCGACCCGGTCATCACCACATTCGGCTGCCATCCCAGCGCCAGGGGCAGAACGCTCCAGGCGAGGAGGCAGACCAGGGTGATCAGCACCGTGCGTGCGCACCCCGCCAGCAGGTTGCGAACCACGACACGCACCGAGGTTGCGTTCACGGCGGGCTCCTTGCTGACGGGGGCGGACGAACGGGACGGGGTCAGTTCGAGGCGCTCTGGGCTTCCCAGATGAAGTCGACCCCCGCGGTGCCGCCCTGCGCGGAGTCCGGGGCCTCTGAGCTCAGGGTGTAGGTGAACTCGTAGGTGACCGACTCATCGCTGCCACCGGTGGCGGAGCCCAGATCGATGCCGCTGGCGTAGTCCGTGTGCGAGGACGAGAAGTCAGCCAGTGTGCCGGTGTAGACCGTGGAGGGCTCGGCGCCCGTTTCGGTCACTTCCAGCTGGATGTACTGGGCCAGATCGTTCGTCGTGGCGCTCTGGCTGCCGTAGAGCTTCGTGTTGGCATCAAGGGTGCCGCTGTAGGTCGTGGTGATGTCGTTCGTGCCGGTGTCGCCCGGGGCGAGAGCACTCGCGCTGAACATCGCCGCCCCGGCGTCGTCGTCGGTGATCTCGACCTTGCCGGCCTCCCAGTTGCTTCCGGGGTTGTCGGTGGTGTCGCTGAAGGCCGCGTAGGAGGCCTGCCAGATCAGCAGCGAGCTGAGCGCCAGACCGGCAGGGATGCTGCCCCACTTTGCGATCTGTGCCGTGCGAGAAGACGTCGAAGCCATGAAAAACCCCATCCAAGAAGTACCTGTTGGGCTCGGACCGCTCCGAGCCGGGCCCGTGTGCGTCCGTGGCCCTGGATGAAGCATCAACCATACCCGCTCGACAGTCAAGCTACTTGGCTACAAACTTTGGTAGAAGTCTGGAGACGTCGGACACACCGTCAGGTAACTCCATGTGAGACGCCTGCGAGGCGCGCGGGATGGTGCACAGCCCGGTAGTACAGTTCTCACATGCTTACCAATCAAGCGTCCGTCCCGGCAGGTCGGCATCGGCACTCGCAGGCGGTGGTCGCCTTGTGCCGGGTGGTCGAGGTGCAACGGCGCCGTGCGGCGGAGCAGCTCGGCATCAGCGAGACCGGCCTGGCCGCACTGGTGTTGATCTGCGCCGGTGACGGGATCAGTCCCAGCGATATCGCGACCGAACTCGACCTCACCTCGGGCAGCGTGTCTCCGATGCTCGATCAGCTCGCCGGCTCCGGCTACATCGAGCGGTCCCCCCATCCCCGCGATCGCCGTCGCCTGCTGATCAACGCCAAGCCCGGCGGCCACCACGCCCTGGCGTGGGCCACCGAGCAGATGGATCAGTACTTGCGCGACGTCACGGCAGGTATGTCCGAGCAGGACCATGACGCCATCGCACGATTCCTCAGCGCCGCCACCGAAGCACTCGACGGCTGAGCCTCCAAGAATGACACCGATCACTCTCGCGCCGGCGTCTCTGGCTTGATCGCACGTCCGTCCCGGTCAGGATGGGCGGCGGGGTCGCGCCCGTCCCCTACCCTGACGCCATGCCCACTGCGCAGCCCTCAACTCGCCCCGGTGCCCCCGGCACCCAGCGCATCGATCTGGTGCTCGAGGGCGGCGGGGTCAAGGGCATCGCCCTGGCCGGGGCCATCGAAGTGCTCGAGGAGCGGGGTTACCGCATCAATCGGATCGCTGGCTCCTCCGCCGGGGCGATCGCGGGGGCGCTGAGCACCGCCGGGATCTCCGGGGAGACGATGGTGAAGATCCTGCGGGCCACCGACTACGAGCGCTTCCAGGACGGGCCGTGGTACACCCGCTTCCTGCTCGGCAAGGCGCTGAGCATCCTGCTGCACAACGGCATCTACCGCGGGGACCACCTCACGCAGTGGTTGCAGGAGCAGCTGACCACCTACGGCCGTCCCGGCGGCACCGGCACGTTCGCCGATCTGCTGTACCGCGACCCGGATCCGGAGCTGGATCTGCAGGACGGCACGCAGTACCGGCTCGTGCTGACGGCGTCCGACCTCTCCGCCGGTCGGCTGCGTTTCCTGCCGGAGGATGCCTACGACTTCGGCACTCCCCCGGCGCAGCTGAGAGTGCTCGATGCCGTGCGCGCCTCGGTCTCGATCCCCGTGTTCTTCCGTCCCGTGAGGTGGAGGACGAAGAAGGGCAGACCGGCGTGGCTGGTCGATGGCGGGCTGCTGTCGAACTTCCCGGTCTCGGTGTTCGACCGCCCCGAGGGGCAGGTGCCGCGCTGGCCCACCGTCGGCATCAAGCTCTCCGCACGGCCGGAGAAGAACCTCGGCGTGGTCAACAAGATCACCGGTCCGCTGTCCTTCGCGAAGGCGGTGGTGGACACGGTCACCGGGTTCTACGACCGGATGCACATCGAGTCCTCGCATTCCCGGGCGCGCACGATCTTCGTCGACACCGAGGCGGTGCGGCCGACGGAGTTCGACCTCTCCGACGAGGACCAGGAGATGCTCTACCGCAAGGGCCGCGAGGCTGCGGCCGAGTTCCTCGACGGCGATGGGGATCGCCCGGGGTGGGACTTCCCGCGGTACGTCAGGGAGTACCGTTCGGCGTCACAGACCTGACCTGTCCGTCGGCGAGCCGATACGGCCCCCGCGGGCAGGGGCGGAGTGAGCTCACCCCTCCTCGAGCTCGACCGTCCCGGTGGAGCCGTCGATCGTGACGATCTGTCCGGTGCGCAGGCGCTCGGTGGCGCCGCGCAGGCAGATCACCGCAGGGATGCCGTATTCGCGAGCGACCGTGGGGCCGTGCGCGACGGGCGTGCCCGTCGAGGTGACGAGCCCGGCGGCGGTGAGGAACAGCGGGGTCCAGCCCGGGTCGGTGGTCGCCGCGACCAGGATCTCGCCGGGCTCGATGGCGGCGGTGCGCGGATCGGTGACGACGCGGACCGGTCCGGTGGCTCGGCCGCTCGCGGCGGGCTTCCCCACCAGCTGATGGGCGTCCTCCTCGAGGGGCGTGGCATGGGGATCGGGCGTGTCGGCGGGGATGGTGCCGTCCGACAGCAGCAGCGCCGGAACCTGGGTGCGGCGGCTCTCGCGCCGATGCTCGGCGCGGCGCTCACGAGCGCGGTCGCGCAGATCGAGGCCGGTCTCGGCGGCCTCCTGCGCCTCCTCGAGCGTCACGAAGACGATGTCCGCAGCGTCCTCGAGACTGCCCTCCTCCTGCAGCTGCTCGCCGAGCCGCAGGAGCTGACGGCGGCAGTCCAGCAGCGGGATGACCCACAGGAACTTGGGCATCTCCCGCAGCCCGGCGAGCGATCGCCAGCGCCGCAGGGTGAGGCCGGCAGCGAGCGCCCGCAGCGGGCGGGTGCGGGCGGCGCGGCCGACGACCCGGTCGAGCGTGCGCTCGGCCTCCTCGCGACCGTGGGCGAATCGCGCGTCGGGGGCGGCCTGAGGTTCGGACAGGCGCAGATAGCCGGCGAGCGCGGCGAACACGGGCGCGGGGTCCTCGCTCCAGCGCGGTCGACCGAGGTCGATCTCCTGTGCGCTGCGGTAGCCGAATCGGCTCAGGAACTCGCCGAGCCCGATCTCGGGCAGCGCACCGTCCAGGTACTGGCCGGCGAGCCGGTCGGGCGGAGTGTCGCGGAAGAGGTCCCCGTGCTCGCGGGCGCGGAGGGTGATGTCCCACAGCTCCAGATCCATGATCGTGGTGATGTTGTGGGGCATGCTGCGCCCGATCGCGTCGATCTCCTCCGTGGTCGCCGTGTCGCCCAGCAGTCGCTCGGCGATGCCCCGGGCGGAGAGCCCAAGAATGAGGGGGATGATCAGCGGCATCATCGCCCGCCCGATACCGGGGCCGAGCAGCGTGCGGATCGCGGGGATGCGCTCGGCGGCGGGGAGGCTCTCCGGCAACGGCGGCCGGTCGTACATCGACTGCAGGACCTCGAAGGCGCGTCGTGTGGTCCGTGTCGGGGCCAGCACCGCGGTGACGGCGTCCAGCACGAGTCCGGGCAGCAGGGGTCCGAGCTCGCGCACGAGCGCGCCGGCGTCCACGAGCTTCTCCTCGCGCGGGGCGAAGGCCGGGTTCTCCAGCAGCTTCTCCACATCGCGGCGGATGTCGGCGCCGTAGATGTCCATGGCGGCCGCCGTCCGCTCGCGCAGGCGGGGGTGGCGCAGCACCGCGGTGAGGTCCATGAACAGCCGCCCGCCGATGGGGGTCATCGAGTCCATGTAGGGCTTCATGCCGCGACGGCGGCCCCACCATCCGGCCACGTCGAGCAGAGCGGACATCCCCAGCGGTGTGAACGGGGCGAGGAACCCCTGCATGTGGCCCACCTCCATGTAGGCGCGCAGGTCCTCGCCCTCGTGCGGGGGCAGGGGGAAGAGGGTGGTGATCGAGCGGGACTGCAGCAGCCACAGTCCTTCCTCGTCCAGGGCGAACTCGACGTCCTGCGGCGTTCCGGCGCCGGCCTCGAGGCGGCGGCCGGCCGCGCGCAGGGCCGTCAGGTCCTGCACGGTCAGCACGCCCTGTGCGTTCGGGGGTTCCGCGTCCGTCAGCACGTAGTGGTCGCCCTCGACGGAGCCGTCGACGATGCCGTCCCCCAGGCCCGAGGTGGCGTCGATGACGAATTCGCCGCGGGTACCGGTGATCGGGTTCGCGGTGAACATCACCCCGGCGGCGCGCGGCGCGATCATCCGCTGGACGACCACGGCCATCTGCGCCTCGCCCTCCCATTCCAGGTCGTCGCGATAGGCGGTGGCGCGGTCGCTGTGCAGGGAGGCCCAGCATCGTTCGATCGCCTCGAGGAGGGCCTCCTCGCCCTCTACGTCGAGGAAGGTGTCCTGCAGGCCGGCGAAGCTGGCCTCGGGGAGGTCCTCCGCCGTGGCGCTGGAGCGCACCGCGACCGGTCCCTCGCCGAGCTCTCGGTAGGCCGCCAGCACCTCCTCGCGCGGGACGCCCCCGGTGCGAGGGGCGCGGGTGGTCACGCAGAAGCCGGGCGGGACGCGCTCCCCCGCGGCCATCATGCGGGCGAGTCCGAGGGCCTTCCCGCCGACGAGATCGAGCATCTGTGCGTCGATCCGGCCCAGCGGGATCACGGTTGCGGCGTTCCCGTCCCGCGGTGCGGTGCTGCTCACGTCACTCTGCCTCCTGATCGCGTGCGCGGATCCTCCCATACCGTCGCGGGCGTGTCAGGAGCGACGCCAGGCCCGATCAGGATCGCCCCGCGTCACCTTCCGTGCAGCCCCGCGGACGGCCGATACGGCGGGCCCGCATCAGGCGGTGATCTCCTCGGCGCGGTGGTCGGTGACCATCACCTCGATGCCGTAGAGCTTCCGCACCGCGCGCAGCTGGGAATCCGGGATGTCCGGGTCCTCGATCACCACGCGGATCGCGTCGACCCGCGCGGTCAGCGCCGCGCGGCGGGCGAGCAGGTCCAGATCGCGCCAGCCGTCCCGGGCGGCCATCACGAAGCGGGCCCGCACCCCCTCCCCCGACCCCGCGGGCTCCTGCGGGAGTCGGTCCGACGGGACGACGACGAGCTCGGCCGTCTCGGCCTGCGGGTCGATCTCGGTCGAGACGTACCGGACCTGCGTGGAGGGACGGTTGCTCGCCCCGAGCACCGCGTACTCGCGCGGCGCCTCGGCGTGGCAGGTCAGCTCCTCCGGCACCGGCACCGGGACCGGCTCCGCCCCGACCGGCGCCGGCGCACCGTCCGTCGTCGTCACCGCGGGCACCTGACCGGACCACGTCCGGGCGGTCCCGTCGAAGGCCACCACGCGGGTCAGGGCGTCGACCGGGTGCAGCGCGGGGTCCAACCGCTGCTTCAGCGTCGTCGTGCGCACCGCGGGATCGTCCTCGCTCGTGGTCAGCAGCTGCCGGAACCGGGTGGCCCCGAGGGTCCCCTCGAGATAGACGTTCGCGGCATCCTTGAGCTCCGCGACGTCCTCGAGGCGGGCCGTGAACTGAACGCCGTCCTCATACGCGGTGGCCTCGAGCTCGCGGCACGGCATCGGGTGCGGTTCGGCGTCCTCGTCCTTCCCGGCGGCGAAGGCGCGCAGCAGCGAGAGCACGGTGGGCAGGGACTTCTTGGCGACCTTCGCATGGGGAGCGTCGATGCGATGCTTCGTCAGGCCCGGCACGTCACGGGCGTACTCGATGAGCGAATAGTTCGATCCCTGGTCCGCGTCGGAGTAGAACCAGTCGATCCGCCGGCCCTCGGCGAAGTAGCGGCGCAGCAGCGTGGAGGGCTGCTCGATGTCCCACACCCGCCGGTCGCGGTACAGGCCGTCGCGCAGCACGGGCTTGGAGAAGTAGTAGGGCAGATTCATCTGCGGCACCACCAGCACCTGCCGCGCGGCGGGCAGATCGCGGGCGATCATCGCCGCGATCGAAGCCCCCTTGGAGGCCCCGAACAGCAGCACGTCGCGCTGGTCGAGCCCATGCTTCTCGAGCAGGTCGGTGATCGCGGCGGTGACCCGGTCGTGCAGGGGTCGACCGGCGTTGTCGAAGAGCATGTAGGTCCCGTCGACCCCGTAGCGGTCCTGGAAGCAGACCATGAGGGTGTCGGTCAGGTCCGCGGCGGACAGCGCCTTGAGGTAGCTGACCGCGTAGGAGACCCGTGAGGTGGCCGGCGGGAACCCGGGGAAGGTGACCAGGATCCGCGAGGGATTCGCCGTGTTCCCCCGCATCGAGTACCGCACGTCGCCGTGCTGCTCGACCTGGTAGCGCCGGTCGTAGCTGTCCTGCTCCTCGGTGGTGAACGCTCCGCGGCCGACGTGGATCCGGTGCTTCACGGGCAGGTCCACGGTGAAGTCCGACGGGTCGTCCGAGGTGACGATGATGTTGCTGTACTCCAGGTGCTGCCCCGCAGGCGGCGCGGAGATCTGGTCGCCGTAGACGACGCGGTCGCCCTGGAACAGGCGGAACACCTGCCCGTCGAACGTCCGCCCGTTCGTGATCGTCAGGCGCAGGTAGAAGGTGTCGCGCGGCAGGGTCTCCGACGCCAGGCGCTGCAGCATCGGTCCGCGCTTGCTCCGTTCGACCGCCGCGCGCACGCGGCGGGCGCGGGGACCGTGAGCGACGGCGCGGGCGAGCGCGCGAGACGGCGGGCTGTACAGGGCGTCCCGGGCGGCGGCGCGGGCCCGGGCGCGCAGGGCGGCGGCACGAGGTGGCATGCGGATCGGTCCTCTCGACGACCGCTGCATCATAACGATTCGGCAACACTCACGGTGGAGACGCAGCAGAACGGCGCTCCGCCGCGGCGAGACAGGACCGAGCTCTGCGCTGTGGTTGCCATAGCACCGGGTAGCAACGAATGCGCAGAGTTCGGTGCGCCGAGGAGGTGCGCACCGCTGGGAGACCCCCGATGACGTCAAGAACCCACTGTTTTTCAGGCGATTTCTGTCGAAACATTGACGGAAAAAATCGGCACTTCTAGCGTCCTTGGGGTCGCTGTCGCCACGGTCGGCGCGACGGCCGTCACGCAGCGTGACGGCGCCCGAGACGAAAGCAGGTCGACGATGACGTCCGCCCCTTCCCGCGCACCGGGGTCAGAATCCGCCGCGGCGACCTCCCGCCGCGCCACCTTCGCCGCCTTCACCGGTGCTTTCCTGGAGTGGTACGACTTCTGGATCTACGGCACGGCCGCCGCACTGATCCTCCCGCAGGTCTTCTTCCCCGAGGCCTCCCCCACGGTCGCGCTGCTGCAATCCTTCGGGACCTTCGCCGTCGCATTCCTGACCCGCCCGCTCGGGGCGATCATCTTCGGCCACTTCGGGGACAAGATCGGTCGCAAGCCGGTGCTGCTGATCACGGTGTTCCTCATCGGCGGCGGCACCTTCGCCATGGGCCTGCTGCCCTCGTACGCCGTCGCCGGCGGCCTCGGGGCGATCCTGCTGGTGCTGCTGCGCCTGATCCAGGGCATCGGGATCGGCGGCGAGTACGGCGGGGGCTCGCTGCTCGCGCTGGAGAACGCTCCGCGGGGCAAGCGCGGCCTGGCCGGCAGCTTCCACCAACTGGGCACGCCCGCGGCCCTGCTGGCCTCCAGCGGGATCTTCGCGCTGGTCGAGCAGCTGCCCCAGGACCAGCTGCTCAGCTGGGGGTGGCGCATCCCCTTCCTGCTCAGTGGTCCCTTCCTCGCGCTCGGGTTCTACATCCGTCGCCACCTGCCCGAGACCGCCGCCTTCGAGAAGGACGCCACCGAGGAGCGCTCCGCTCCCCTGCTGGCGCTGCTGCGCGAGCAGCCCCGCGCCGTGCTGCTGGGCATCGGCGCGCGCATGACCGACGCCGTCACCTTCAACATCATCAATGTCTTCGCGGTCTCCTGGGTGACGTCCACGCTGGGGATGGACAGCGCGATGATCCTGACGGGCTTCGTGATCTCCTCCGCGGTCCAGCTGTTCGTGCTGCCTCTGGCGGGGAGGGTCTCCGACCGGATCGGTCGGCGCCCCGTCTACCTCACCGGCATCGCGATCTGCGCGGTCGGCGGCGGTCTGCTGTACTTCCCGATCCTCTCGCTCGGCAATGCGCTGGCCACCTGGGCGATCATCATCGTGGTCCACGCCTTCGGCACCGGGTTGATGTTCAGCATCCAGAGCGCGCTGTTCGCCGAGCTGTTCGGCACTCGCGTGCGCTACACGGGCCTGGGCATCGTCTACCAGGGCTCGGCGCTGATCGGCGGCGGGCCCACGCCCGCCATCGCCGTCTTCCTCACGGCGCTCGCGGGCTCCTGGTGGCCGGCCGGTGCCTACCTCCTGCTCGCCTGCGCGATCAGCGCGCTGTGCATCTGGCGCGCCGGGGAGACCTTCCACCATGATCTCGCCGAGCCGGCGCCCGTCGGCGCGGGGCAGGATGTCGGGGTCGAACAGGGACAGGGCGCAGGCTCATGAGCGATGCCCCCGCCCCGCCGCACCAGGAGGAGGACGCGATGCAGGACATCGGGACGACGTGGTCGGGCAGCCACGCCTTCGTGGCACGGGAGCTGCGCTCCCCGCACAGCGTCGAGGAGTTGCAGGAGGTCGTCGCCGCCTCCCCGCGCCTGCGCGCGCTAGGCACCCGGCACTCCTTCAACGACATCGCCGACACCGAGGGCACGCTCGTGTCGGTCCAGGCGCTGCCCGAGCGCTTCGAGCTCGACGACGCCGCCGGCACGGTGACCGTCTCCGGCGGCAGCACCTATGGGCGCGTCGCCGCCCGGCTGGGCGAGACCCGCTGGGCCCTCGCGAACATGGGCTCGCTGCCGCACATCTCCGTCGCCGGGGCGTGTGCGACCGGCACCCACGGGTCCGGCGTGACCCACCGCAGCCTCTCCTCGGTCGTGTCGGGTCTCGAGGTGGTCACCGCCGACGGCGCAGTGCAGCGGTGGACACGAGAGGACTGCCCGGACTTCAGCGGCCGGGTGCTCGCCCTCGGAGCGCTCGGCATCGTCACCGCCGTGACGCTCGATCTGGTCCCGGACTTCGAGGTGCGCCAGGACGTCTGGTTCGACCTGCCCTGGTCGTCCCTGCTCGAGCATCTCGAGGAGATCCTGTCCTGCGCCTACAGCGTCTCGGTCATGCCCTCCTGGCACGATCCGGAGATCGCCGGGAAGGTCTGGCTGAAGTCCCGCACCGACGTCTGGGATCCGGCGCTGGACCCGTCCCGCTGGGGCGCGCGGTGGGCCCGCACGGCTGACGGGGAGAGGGCCGAGGGGCAGAATCCGAACCAGACGGAGCAGGGCGGGGTGCCGGGTCCGTGGTGGCAGCGTCTGCCCCACTTCCGGCTCGATGCGAACCCGAGCCGCGGCGACGAGATCCAGACCGAGTACTTCGTCGAGCGCCATCGCGGCCCCGAGGCGCTGCGCGCCCTGCTCGCGGTCGCCGACCGGTTCGCGGACCTGGTGCTGGTCTCCGAGCTGCGCACGGTCGCGGCCGACGGGCTCTGGCTCAGCCCGGCGTACCGACAGGAGTCCCTGGGCATCCACCTGACCTGGCGGAACGATCCCGCTGCGGTACTCGACGTGCTCCCGGTCGTCGAGGAGGCGCTGGCCCCGTTCTCCCCGCGCCCGCACTGGGGGAAGTGGTTCACGCTCCGCGGGGACCAGATCCAGGAGCAGATTGCGCGTCTCGAGGATTTCCGACGGCTCGCCGAGAGGACGGACCCGAACCGCGTCTTCCGCAATGGTTATCTGGAGCGCACCCTCGGATTGCCGACCGCACCGGCCTGACGCCTCGGAGGTTCCGGGGCGTGAGGACGCGGACCGTCGTCTCAGTCCATGCCGGGGTGCAGCAGCACCTTGGAGTAGCCCTTCTCGCGCTTGTCGAAGCGGTCGTAGGCGTCGGGCGCCTGGGACAGCGGCAGGTTCTGGGACACGACGAAGCTGGGCGTCGCCCGGCCCTCGGTGATCATGTCGCGCAGCTGGTGGGCGTACCGCTTCGCGTCGGCCTGCCCGGTGCCCATGGTCTGGCCCTTCTCGAAGAAGCGGCCGATCCGGTACAGCAGCTCCCCCTTGGCGGCGTGCTCGTTGGGCGCGCCGGGGTCCGAGGGCAGGTACAGCCCGATCACGCCGATGCCGCCGGTGTGGCGGACGGTGTCGACCAGCTGGTTGAGCACGATCGCGGGCTGCTCCTCGCCGCCCTTGGCCGTCGCCTGGTAGCCGACGGCGTCGACACCGCGGTCGGTGCCCTCGCCGCCGAGGGCGTCGGTGATCTGCTCGGCCGGGTCGCCGTCATCGAAGTTGATCGGTTCGGCGCCGATGTCCTTCGCGATGTCCAGGCGGTGGCCGATGTGGTCGACGACGAAGACGCGGCTGGCGCCGCGCAGCAGCGCGGAGTACGCGGCCATCTGGCCGACGGGCCCGGCGCCGTAGACGGCAACGGTGTCTCCGGGGCGCATGCCCGACAGCTCCACGCCGTGGTAGCCCGTGGGGAAGATGTCCGCCAGCAGCGCGAAGTCGGACTCGTGCTCCATGCCCTCCGGCAGGGGCACGCAGTTGTAGTCGGCGAAGGGCACGCGGAGGTACTCGGCCTGGCCGCCGCTGTAGGGGCCCATGCCGACGTAGCCGTAGGCGCCGCCGGCTCCGGGCGGGTTCACGGTGAGGCAGAACGCGCTCTTGCCGGCGCGGCAGTTCTTGCAGAACCCGCAGGCGACGTTGAAGGGCAGCACCACACGGTCGCCCTTCTTCACTGTGGCGACGCCGGGGCCGACCTCCTCGACGATGCCCATGTTCTCGTGGCCGAAGGTGATGCCGGGCTCCGCGGCGGTGCGCCCTTCGTACATATGCAGGTCGGAGCCGCAGATGGCCGTGGTGGTGATGCGGACGATGACGTCGGTGGGATCCTGGATCGTCGGGTCCTCGACGTCCTTGACGGTGACCTCGTAGGGGCCTTCATAGACGACGGCTTTCATGATGATCCTTCCTGTGCTGGGGCGGAGTCGGCTCCGCCGAGTTCTCCGGTGCCGGTGGTCAGGACGCGGTCGCCGTGCGGAACGCCTGCGCTCCGGCCTCGGCGACGGCCTGGTCCTGCTCGACGCTTCCGCCGCTGACTCCGATGGCGCCGACCACGGCGCCGTCCTCGAGCTGCAGCGGGATGCCGCCGGGGAAGGTGATCAGGCCGTCGTTGGAGAATTCGATGTGGTACAGCGGTGCGCCGGGCTGAGCCATGGGGCTGAGCTGCGCGGTCTCCATGTCGAAGTACCGGGCGGTGCGGGCCTTCGTGATGGCGATGTCGATGCTGCCGAGCCACGCGCCGTCCATGCGGGCGAAGGTCGTCAGGTTGCTGCCGGCGTCGACGACGGCGATGTTCATCAGCAGATCCGAGTCCCTCGCGTGGCGCAGTCCCGCCTCGAGCACGGACTGGGCGAGGTCGAGGGTGATGTCGGCCTTCTGGGCGATGCCCTTCCTCATTCCTCCTTCCCGAGCGCTGCTGTCTGCGCGCTCGCGGTGCATCCCGACCGGGCGTCCGCTGGAGGTGCAACGGGCGGGCGCCAGGCGGGGCACCCTCTCGCTCCCCACCCTGCGCCTGCGGAGGACGGTTGTACAGAGCAGAGGCGGAGATCTGCCGGACGGTAGGTCCGCGGGCGAGCGCGAGCTACGCCGCGGTCGATGCCCCTGGGATGGCGCAGGTCCGCGGGCGAGCGCGGGCTACGCCGCGGCCGATGCCCCTGGGGTGGGCAGTCGCGGCTGGTCAGCTGCGGGCTCTTACCGCCAGGTGGCGGCGCGCTCCTGGTGGGCCGACAGCTCCCGCTCCAGCGCGGCGAGGGTCTCCGGTGCCTCCGCGGCGAGGTCGACGGTCTCGGCCGGGTCCGCCTCCAGGTCGTACAGCGCCTTGCCCACGGTGGCGGGCGGGTCCATGCCCTCGCGGGCGTCGACGACGAGCTTGTGGCGGCCCCGGCGCACGGCCCACTGGCCCTGGTAGCTCCACACCAGGCTGCGCCGCGCGGCGTCCGACGGGCCGACGGCGTCGGCCGCGCCGATCCCGTCGTCGTCGGCCCCCGTGCTCGTTCCGTCCGCCGAGGCATCGCGCAGCACATCCAGCAGCGAGATCCCGTCGACGTCCGGCAGCTCGGGGGCGGCGCCGTCGGACGCGTCCAGCACGGTGGGCAGCACGTCCATCATCATTCCGGCCTGCTCGAACACAGTGCCCGCGGGCAGCTGCGCGGGCCAGGACAGGATGCCGGGTACGCGGATGCCGCCCTCGAAGACGGAGCCCTTGGAGCCGCGCAGGCCGCCGGAGGAGCCGCCGGTGTAGGAGATCTCCTCGCCGTCCAGCCAGTTGCGGCTCTCTCGGGAGGGCCCGTTGTCCGAGGAGAACATCACCAGGGTGTCTTCGCGCGTCCCGCTGCGATCGAGCGCCGCCAGGATCTCGCCGATCGCGTCGTCCATCGCCGCGATCATCGCGGCCGTCTCTCGCCGACCCTCGGGCAGGTGCGCGACCCGAGCCATGTGTTCGGCGGGGGCGTGCATCGGGTAATGCGGGGCGTTGAACGGGACGTAGCAGAAGAACGGTCCGTCCTCGGCGCTGCGGGTGATGAAGTCCGCGGCGCGCCGCCCGATCAGCGTGGTCAGGTACTCGCCGTTGCGCCAGACCTCGTCGCCGTCCTCCCACAGGTCATGGAGAGGATTGCCCTGGCCCCAGTAGAAGATGTGGGAGTAGTAGTCCACGCAGCCGGCGCGGAAGCCGAAGGTCTCATCGAACCCGTAGTGCTCCGGCGCGTAGGCCGCGTCCGCCCCGAGATGCCACTTGCCGAAGATCCCGGTGCGATAGCCGCGCTCCTTCAGCTGCGAGGCGAGGGTCGGCTGGGCGGGCAGGCCGGGGGTGTCGCGCCGGCCGCCCAGGATCGATTCCACCCCGGCGTGGCCGGGGTGCTTGCCGGTCAGCAGGGAGGCGCGCGAGGGCGAGCACACCGGGGAGTTGGAGTACCACTGCGGGAGCTTCACGCCGCCCCGGCACAGGCCATCCAGATGCGGGGTGGGGATGTCCTCGGCGCCGAAGCAGCCCAGGTCGCCCCAGCCGAGGTCGTCGGCGTAGAGGATCACGATGTTCGGGGCTCTGTGCGGGGTCGGGGCCACGGTCACTCCTTCACGGCTCCTGCGGTCATGCCGGCCACCAGCCGGCGCTGCAGGAGGGAGAACAGCACGATCGTCGGTAGGGCGGCAAGGACGGAGGCGGCCATGACGACGCCCCAGTCGGTGCCGTACTCGCCGAAGAGACCGGCGATGCCGACCTGCACGGTCTTCAGGGATTCGCTGGTGAGGAACACCTGGGCGAAGAGGAACTCGTCCCACATGGCGATGAACGCGGTCACGGCGACGGTCACGATGCCGGGCCACACCAACGGAGCGATCACGCGCGTGATGACGGTGAGGGTGGAAGCTCCGTCGATCCGGGCGGCCTCGTCCAGCGTCTTCGGCACGGAGTTCAGGAATCCGGTCATCAGCAGGGTGGCGAGTGGGGTCGTGATCGCCACGTACACGATGATCAGGCCCGCGAAGGAGTTCAGCAGTCTCAGCTCGGCGAAGAACAGGTAGACCGGGGTGATCAGCACGACGAACGGCAGCAGCTGGGTCGCGACCAGAATGATCATCACCAGGGGCTTGGCTCGGAACGAGAAGCGGGAGAGGGCGAAGCCGGCCAGCGTGGCGACGACGACGGTGATCACGGTGCCGATCCCGCAGACGATGATGCTGTTGGGCAGGTAACGCCCGAAGTTCGTCTCGTCGAACAATCGGGCGTACGAGTCCAGGCTGAGACCCGAGAACACGGTCTGCGCCGTGATGCCCTGCGAGATCTCCTGGGCGGGTCGCAAGGAGCTGTAGAACATCCACACGACGGGGAAGACGATCACGACCAGCACGAGCCCGAAGGGGATCAGGAACAGCAGATCCTGGGGTCGGCGGCGCTCCGGCGAGCGGCGGCGCCGAGTCGTGATCGCCGGGCTCGTGCCGACCTGGTGGGTCATCGTCATCACGCGTCCTCCTTGGTCGCGGTCACACGCAGGTAGAGCACGGCGAAGATCGCCATGATCACGGTCATGAGCAGGCCGATCGCCGCTCCGGTGCCGAGCTCGTTGTCGAAGAACGCCGCGGAGTACAGCTCGGTGGCCAGCACCGCCGTGTAGTTGCCCGGGCCTCCCCCGGTGGTGAGCCAGACGTAGACGAAGTTGTTGAACGTCTGGATGACCGTCACCAGGACCACGATGGTCAGCACCGGCCGGAGGTTCGGGAGAGTGACGCTGCGCAGAGAGGTCCATCGGCCGGCTCCGTCGACCGACGCCGCCTCGTACTGCTCCGACGGGATCGACTGCAGGCCGGCGACGAGGACCATGACCACGAACGGGAGCTCGCGCCAGACGATGATCGCGATGATCGACCACCAGACCGTGCTGGTCTGTGCGAGGAACGGGATCGCGCCGTCGATGATCCCGAGGGCATTCAGCGCCTGATTCAGCACCCCGGAATTGCCGTCGAGGATCCATCGCCACGCCGCGATCGCCACCACCTGGGGAACCATCCAGGGGATGAGGATGAGCGTGCGGGAGAGCCCACGCAGCTTCCACCGCCGCAGGATCGGGGACTGCAGGGCGAGGGCGAGGCCGAGGCCGGCCAGGAGTCGCAGCACGACGCTCATCGCGGTGAGCCAGAAGACGGTGTTGAACGCGGCGTTGGGCAGCTCGCCGCTGCTCCACAGGTCGCTGAAGTTCTCGAACCCTACCGATTCCGCGTCTCCGGGCGACTGGTAGGGCGACAGGCTCTGGAACGCCAGGATCACGTTGTAGATCGAGGGGACGAGGAACAGCAGCCCGATCACGAGCAGTGCTGGGGCGCTGAGCAGGTACGGCTGCAGCGAACGGAGTCGGATGGTGCCCATGCCCCTCACTCCTCGAGTCCGGTGGTCATGGTGCTGATGATCTTCCGCGCTGCGTCCGGCGGCTCGGACTGGCCGGAGTAGACGGCGGAGAACTGCTGGTTCACCAGCGCCTGGAGCGAGGCGATGGTGATCGGTGCATCGGCGTAGCGCGCGAAGGATTCGGCGTGCGGGAGCTGGTCGACGTATCCCTGCTCCGAGGGGTCGACGTCGACCTGGTCGAGGGTCGTGGCCGAGGCCGGGTACTGGGGGTAGTTCTCGAAGGTCTCCGGGCTCATCAGGAACTTCACGAACTCCCACGCCGCCTCGGGCTCCTCGCAGTTCGCGTTGATGCCCAGCGCTCGCCCTCCGAGGTGCGTGGCACCGTCCTCGAGACCCCCGGGCATCGGGGCGGTCATCAGCTCGGCCCCGACGCTCTCGCGGGCGGTGCGGAAGGCTGCCGGGGGCATGAAGGTCATGGCGCAGGTGCCGTCGTCCAGGGAGCCGATGATGCTGGGGTCCCCGTAGTCGGTGGTGGCCTGCATGGACACCGGGGTGATCCCCTCGGTGAAGTAGCTGTTGAAGTACTCCATCGTGTCCACGAGCTGCTGCTGGCTGACGCCGACGCTCCAGGTGTCCCCGTCGGCCCGGATCAGTTCGGAGTCGTGGGCCCAGAGGTAGTAGTTGATCGGGAACCACTGTGCGCTGGAGAACTGGGCACCCGCAGGAAAGACGAATCCGCTGACCTCGCCGCCGGAATCCTGGGTGATCTTCGCGGCGACCTCGGCGAGCTCCTCCCAGTCCTGCGGCGTCTCGGAGATGCCGGCCTGCTCGAGGACGTCCGGGCGGTAGACGAGGGCCATCGTGTCCGCGGTCCAGGGCACGGCCCACATCGACCCGTCGTAGGTGGTCATGTCCGTGGCGAGGAGATCGTCACCGCCCTCGGCGGGCGAGGACGCCATGAGGTCATCCAGCGGAGTGAGGATGCGTGGCTCGGCCATGAAGGAGACATCGGTGAAGGCCAGTTGCGCGATGTCGGGGCCCGAGCCGGCATTGGCCTCGCGGGCGAACTGCTGCGGGTTGTTCGGCGACAGAGTCTCCATCGCGATGCGGTAATCGGGATGCTCCGCATTCCAGGACTCGATCGTCTCGACGAGTCCGCCCACCTGATTCGCCGGGTCGAATTGCCGGAAGACGCGCTCGCCCTCTGCGCCTCGGTCGGCGCAGCCTGCCAGCGGCGCGGCCAGAAGCCCTGCTGCCAGCACCGTTCGTCGTCTCATGAGCAGGCCTCCTCGCCATTGTCATGCGAGCGTCAGTAGACATGATCAATTTGACAGTGTCAATGGGTTCCGGTGGTCGTAGCATCGAGGCATGGCATCGCGGACCACCGACCCGACGACGGAGAGATCCGCGCGGCGCGGCACGAACCTGCCGCGCGTGGCCGAGTACAACCAGGTCCTGGTGCTGGACCTGATCCGCCGGTCCCCCGGCACGAGTCGCAGCGAGCTGGTCCAGCGCACAGGGCTGACGATGCAGACGCTCTCGAACATCTGCCAGCGTCTCGTGACTGCCGGGCTGATCCGTGAATCCGGCCGGGTGCGGTCCGGAATGGGGGCACCGCGCATCATCTACGAGGTCGAGCCGACGGGCCGTTACTCCCTCGGACTGCACATCGATCCGGCGCAGCTGAGCCTCGTTCTGCTCGACCTGGCCGGCGAGAGCGTGCACAGCCTCGTCGTCCCGACCCCGGAGGCCCCCGGCCCCTCACACGTCTTCGACCTGATCGAAGAGCAGGTGGACGTCCTGCTCACCGAGGCCCACGTGACCCGCGAACTGGTCATCGGACTCGGGGTCGCGACGCCCGGCCCCCTCGACGTCGAGCACGGATCCGTGATCGGCCCTCCCCTGCTGCCGGGCTGGGGCCACGTGCACCTGCGGGTGGAGCTCGCCCAGCGCCTCGCGCTGACCGTCGTCGTCGAGAAGGACAGCACGGCGGCGGCGATCGGTGAGATCTGGCGATCCCCGCGCGATGCCGAGAACCTCGCCTTCCTCTATCTCGGCACCGGGGTCTCGGCCGGCCTCGTCCTGGACGGGGAGACGCTGCGCGGCTCCGCGGGTGCCGCGAGCCGCCTGTCCCACCTGGGGAACATCGGCCATCTGACGGCGGACCCCGACGGCGAGCGCTGCGACTGCGGCGGGCGCGGCTGCGTCTCCGTCGCCTCGCTCCCTGCCGGCATCGTGGAGAAGGCCGTCGCCCGCGGCGCGCTGCCCTCGGAGACCAGTACGAGCAACGCGCGCGCTGTCGAAACGGCCCTGCTCGAGCTCTCGCGCCGGGCGGAGGTCGACGACGACCCCGGCGCGCGCGAGATCCTCGATCACGCCGCCCGCGGGCTCGCGCGGGTCGGCATGCAGCTGGCGAACCTGCTGGACCTGGATGCCATCGTGTTCGGTGGACCTCAGTGGCCAGCCTTCGCTCCGTCCTGCCTGCGCGTCGTCCCGGAACTCGTCAACGAGCACTTCGTCGCCCGCGACGACCACCGGGTCGAGGTGCGCGGCACCGCCGTCGGAGGACACGTCGGCGCGATGGGGGCGGCCTCCCTGGCAATGTCGGTGACGATGTTCGATGCACCCGGGCACCTGTATCTGGGGTGAGCGCGGACGGACGCACGTCTGACCGACGGCGGGCAGGCGCCCGCCGGAGCACCATGATCGCCATGGGATAGTTCTGGGTGCTCGCCGACAGCGTGGAGACCGACGAGCTCGAACGGCAACACGCTGCGAAGGTCGGCCCGGCGACGTCGCGGCGATGCATCGCCCCCTTTGCGTTGAGGCGGCAACGCCGAAGTCTCAGAATGACGGCCGGACCGCGCCAGGCGTCCCCATGGCTCACGTGACTGGGCGGAGTGCCTGACCATCAACCCTGCGTTCAGAGCCCACCGTCGCGCTCGCACGACGCCGCGTCGATGGACGAGATCACCTGTTCGAACCACGCTCGCGCCGAGTCGAGGTCGTCCAGCACGAGCGAGCTGCCGCCGTTCTCCGTCTCCTCACGGGCGTCACGATAAGCAGGTTCCCAGCCGTCCATGTCACGCAGGGGCAACGGCGGCCACGCTTGCCCGCGACGGAAGTCGAACGTGCGCACGCAGGCCTCCCGCAACGAGGCCACCTCCGGGCCGGCCTCCCAGAGGAGCTGCAGATCCACCAGGTCATGGGCACGCACATCGCTGGGGTCCGTCACTGCGTAGATCTTCTGCGCGATTTGGTGCTCCAGGTCGATGAGCTCCACCGGCTGCAGCTCCCCGAATCCGAAGTGCTCCCCCAGCGCGACGAGCTCTCTGTCGACGACGCGGCGGGCATGGGCACGTGGCCCGATCTCAGGATCGGACACCTCGACGTCCAGTCCCGCCCACTCGCGCCCGAGGAAGGAGATCGTGACCCTGTAGGGATGCATGACGTACTGGGGTCGAACGAGTCCAGGGTCATGCAACCGCCGCGGTCTCAGGGTCGCGGTGAATGCCACGCGCTCCGGAGCATCAGGATCTCGGCGCAGCGCGCCCTTGGTCGCGGACACCGCACCCCACCCCTGTGCCAGTCGTGTTCGGAACACGTCCTCGAAGACTGTGCCACGTTGCCGAGTGGAGACGTCCAGATCGGCTGTGGCCCGTGTCCCGCGCTCCCCGAGTCGGAGTTTGACACCCATACCTCCCTTGACCGCGACAGCGTCCGGAAGCATCTGAGACACGATGAGCGTGCAGAGCATCCGGCGCACGCGGGCGATGGGAACCCCGAGCTCACGAGATGACTCTTCGAGCCGAGAGTTCAGCTGAGCAATGTTCAGCGGTGGGACCGCGGCGCTCATACGGTGCGCTGCTTCCCGTGACCGAGTTCGGCAGCGTCGCGTTCATCGATCATCTCGCGCTGGAGCGCCTGGTCGGCCAGCGCCTTCCAGCGCCTCGGCGGCATCCTGTCGTACAGGTCCTCCAGCGCGCGACGGACAGTGGTCGCCGGGATGCCCTCGTAGCACGTCACGTCCTCATCGGGCACGTCGTTGCGCGTCTCGAGGTCAACCCACTCGGGAAGACTCCTGCGCACCCGTCGACGGCACGCGACCCGGATGCGGCGCGGATTGACCTGCCCCAGTCCCAAGAGATCGAGCACGGCCTCGCGGTGCAGAAAGGCCCCGTCGCCGACCAGCGCAGCAGCGGCCGCGGACTGGGTCAGCTCGGTCGCAGGGACGTCTCGGTGCTGATACACGCCGTTGCCGTAGGCCAGCAGTGCTCCACGGTGCGCGAGCTTGCGCACCTCCACGGCGGGAACTCCTGCCTCCTCGGCCTCGCGGACAGTGACGATGCCGTTCTGCTCTGCAGCGATTTCCCACAGATCGCGTCGGTAGCCCATGATCCCCCTCCGATGTGTCAAAAGCGTACCATTTCCAGTACGCATTTGCCGTCCCCAGGGAGAAAGACGGACATCGAAGACCGGTCATGACGACTGGATCGCGACGAGGAAGCGGGTCCGCGTATGACGAGACAGGTGCGCGGGATCGGCTTCCGTGGCGTCGTCACGCCCTGTGGCCCAACGAATCCATCTGCGGGGTGAGCACATCCTCGGCGCCGAAGCACCCCAGGTCGCCCCAGCCGAGGTCGTCGGCGTAGAGGATCACGACGTTCGGGGGTCGGTGCCGGGTCACGCCGTCATGGCTCCCGCGAGTCGTCGGCCTGCGCGTCCTCGTCCAGTTCGAGGAGGTACGCGCTGAAGATCTCCGAGCGCAGCGACCTGACCTTCGTCGTCAGCGCCGACCGCTCCGCCCTGGTCGAGCCGGGGGCCTTCAGGAGCTGGGCGG